>JAJDDA010000069.1 GCA_029260535.1 Phycisphaerales bacterium
CTTCCACGAGAGGGTCTAGGCCTTGCAGATGCAACGCTGGTGAGATCACTTGGATGATGCCCATCCCAAAGTTCCACGCGGACGCCCCAACAACAATCTCGATGTAGCCATCGCCGTCATAATCGTCACCGGTGCAGAACACATCACCCCATGGTTCTAAGTGACTCGATCCAAAGCTGGCTCCGTCAATCTCGGTTTCAGTGTAAGCGCCAACCCCAGTTGTGAAGTAGAGTCGTATCTTGCCGGTTTCGGTGATGAGGTGCCCAGAAACTCCAAAGGGCAGTCCGACCGCGTAATCTCCAAAGCCGTTGCCGTCAATATCACCAAGCCCAACTACTTTTTTGCCCATTTCAGAGCCGATCAGGCCAGTATGTTTGTGTGCAGCGATAGAAACTCCGGTCGCTCCCGAAAAGAGTTCCACCGCACCGACCGTTTCGAGGACAACTGGATCCTTCCACGTCGGAGCTCCAACAATGATATCTTCAATCGAATCTCCATCGACATCAACAGTGGAAGATACGGAATATCCAAAGCTCGAAGACAGTGCGCCAATACCCGTCGGGTGCAAGGTGTGGATGATGCTGCCGTCTGCGCCGGAGATGACAAAGGCCGCACCTGAGTGCACTTCATTATTGTATGCCGGCACGCCAATGACATAATCTGGAATCCCATCACTGTTCAGATCTGTCAAGGGCGCTGAAGATTGAACAAGATTACTGTCAAAGAGCGCCCCGGGAGGAGTAAAGACGCTGTCATAATCTGTCTCATCCAGCATAATTTGTCCGTGCGCCGGAATAAGGAAAAACACCATGACTGCTGCTGACGGCGCAACGCTTAGAAAGGTAGTAGCTTTGTACATGATTTATGCCTTTATATATTATTTATGTTTTAGATCTGCGTGAACGAACTCGATAGTCCGACTTCTATCCACGCGTATCGAATCACTCTCTTTGGAGAACGCGTTGTGAAATGCAATGCGCACTCAATCACTGCTTGCAGGGTCCAAAGTCGCCGATCATGATGCCCAGGTCTGCAGAGTCCACTACCAGGTCGCCGTTGAGGTCGCCGCTGAGGTCGCCGGCCTGGACACGCGATCCGAACGCACTGATAAGGATACTGAGGTCAGCCGTACCAACAGCTTTGTCCCCATTCAGATCGCAGACGCATGCTGCGCCAAAGATAATCGGGACCTTAATGATGCCCGTCAGATCGTAGATCTGTGATATACCATTGACATCGGTAGGCTGGACTCGAATATAGTAAGTACCGGCCACTGGGAGCTCTACATCGAGTAGCAATTCATCGCCTCCAAAGCCATTCAAGTCTGCTGTAGCAAGAACCGTCGTCCCATCAGTATCGAGGACTGCTAGCTGTGGGTCTGCAAGAAGATTAGAATCGAAATCATTGTCTGCCACACATTCGATATTTGATACTTGGGGGCCGTTTCCATAAACCTCGCCGACGATTACAACGGATACATCGACTAACCCCGCATCACCGATCGTAAAGGTGTAGTAGTCTGCATCTGCCCCATCACGTATCGACATATTGGGAAGATCAAATGGTTCCCACCCACCGGATCCGACAAAGGCATTGATTAGCCCGGCGGAGGCAGCGTTCTCGTTCGGTTCATAAAAATCACCATAAAAATAGGTGGCGCCACGGATATCGTCATGCTGCGGGCCATCAAAAGAATCGCTAAACCTTGGCTCCATGAGCTTGGTCTCCGATTCGGGGCAGACGTGCAAAAGGCCCATTCCGTGCCCGTGTTCATGCCCAGCGATATTTCGCAGAAATCGGAAATGATTATCAGCTAACGCCCAGTCTTCATCAGTATCAAGCACCATGTCCCCGCCTGATGGACCGGGGAAATTATTAAAGGCCAACGCACCTAGCGGCCCATCTATTGAGTAGCCGACTATTCGAACATCTCCCCTGCCAGAACCGCCGCTAAGTGGCCCTGGCGCCCCGAAGAGATCCTCGTCATCGTCGGTGACCTCGACATATACGTTGCCGGTGATGTCCGACCAATCTTCGAAGACCTGAGCAAAGACCGCCTTCCATGCGGATTCTGTCGTAAACTGGCTCGTGAGTGTGGCGTTCAGATTGTTGGTTGCTCCATCTACATCGACGCCGTCAGACGGGAAACTATAGGTAATCGTGACGGGAGCGTTATCGACGCCAGGCCACCGTACCAAGGCCTGAAAGCGCGAAGTCATGCTGTTTCGTAGCTTTGCTTCAAATTTATCGATGTATTCATCGCTCGTCCCCGCGGCATAGATCGTGCACCTGTCTTTAACAGGGATGTGTGACGTAGCTGTTGTCTCCCCAGTTGTCGGATTCTCGACAGACTGAGTGACGACAGCAACAAGTCCTGCTATCGCTGTAATTGTGATTAATGGGTACGCTGAATGCATGATCTCAGATCTCCTATGTGAGTACTAATTATTTCAATTCGTACAAACTGATTCTCTATGGTTCGAAATCGGTATTTGGATTATCCTATTATTCTGTGCAGAATGTGGGTCGACCGCGCAGTACATTACGAACATTCGATCGATTTTTGATAAATGGGGTTTACACCCCCAGAATCCAGAATCTGATGAAGCACCATGAGATCGCACTCAAAGGCAGGCCCGGGCGTGATTTAACCCGTTTGTGGGCATTGCCGATAGCTCCAAAAATCTTGCGTCCTTGAATGCAGATAATTTCAACGCGCATTGGGACGGGCGAAGAAACGGCTGTCTGGCGACATAATTACAAAATCCCGGCTCCGTCAGAAGCGCAAAGCTCCATCTGTCTGCCCTGCTTCCTCGAACCCGGTCCAATCTCTCTGAATATACGAGATTGACATCGCCTATCTCCGGTCTTTCACAAGCCTCAAGGCAAAGTCACCAGATGCACGCCTTGCCTGAGTTCCAAAATGAATTCCAGTGGCTGCCTCGGGATCGGGAAGAATCGGCAACGATGCGGACTGGCAACTGTGCACTCATCAAATGCTTAGACCATTTACGGGCTCTCTGCGAGGATCCGAGATCAAGCGATGAAGAATGCCTCTATCTTCGTTGATTTGCATACAGCTTGCAAACATGGGATACGAGGCACGGCCGCTCCCATTGCGGTCCGCCCACCACACAAATATGGAATAACTTGGTATATTGACACAATTATGTGTCTAGCATTAAGGATCAGCAGAAAGGCGGCAATCCGTGGCAGCAACGAAGAAGAAATCGATTCGGAAAAAGGCATCGAGGAAAAAGACGACTCGCAAGAGGGCCAGCCGCCCCAAAAGTACGGTCAACAAGAAGCGTGGGACATCGCTTGCACGGATGACCACGAAGGAGCTCGTCGCGGAATTGGCACGGCGCCAGCGTCGCCTGCCGATGCTCGAGCGTCAGCACGCGGATCTGGTGCGCAAGCTTGAGGCGATCGAGTCGGAGATCACGGGGATGGGGATCTCGGTCGGCGTTGCTCGAGGCCGCGGCAACGTTGGCAGGCCGGTGGGATCTGGGGGCGGCAAGCGTCCGAAGAACGCGAAGAACCTCGAGGACATGCTCATCGACACGCTCCGTGGCAAGAAGATGTCAGTCGCCGAGGCAACCGCTGCGGTCCAGGCTCGCGGGTACAAGACAACGGCTGCAAATTTCCACACGATCGTCAATGCAGCGATGCTCAAAAGCAAGAAGATCAAGAAAGTATCCCGCGGCGTCTACACAGCAAAGTGATCGTTTTTTAGTAGAGACTCAGCCGAGCAGTTTATCGATCGACTGGAAATACTCTCCGAATACGCCAACAACCAGGGGCGCCAGCGCTGTGGCGATGCGCAGTAGCGGGAGCAGTATTCTTTGCGGTTCGGCTCCGCTCGTCTCCGATGGCACCACTTCGCATTTTCTTCCGCGCAATACAATGATATACGCCGATGGAAGATACATGAGCGCTAATGCGAGCGTGAACAGCATCCCCCAAAACGAGGCCCCGTGTGAATAAAGTGATCTGATCGATTGCTCGACGAGTTCGCGCCTCCCGGCCAGCACCGAGGACAGCATTTCGGCGCGGAGAACAGGATTGTCTCCGAGCTCGTGTGCCCCGGCGAGTGCAATCGCGATCTGCAGTTCATCCGTTGCGTCTATCGGCCCGGTGTCCTCTGACCACCTCGTCAGTATCGGGAACTCTTCCTTGGGTTCGTTGCTTGATCCGGCTTCGAGGGCGTCGTGAACTTCACGGTCGAGTTCGGTCGTTAGCGCGCGGCCCAGATCTACACGGGTGTATTCCTCCGCAGCCGTCGCTGAAACAACAGCCGCTGCCATCGAACCCAAGGCGGTGATCTCAAGCACACCGAGCACGGTCGCCACAGCGCCGAAGGAGAGTAGAGTTCGAAGCCGAGCCCACAGCTCGACTGCCCTGCATGGTTCAACTACTGCGCGGTAGGCCAGGGCGCCGGATGCGGCAAACAGGCCCGCGATCACCGCCGCCGTGAGAGTGTTCCCCACGAGCGTGAATCGGCCCACGGGCCAGATAAAAGGCCCCTTGCTGTTCGTGGTGCCGTTGAGCGCGGTAAGCAGCGGGTCGGGGTCGCCGAGATTCCATAAGAATACGATAATGCCGAAGACCGAGATGATAAACAGCGACAGCAGTGTGTAAAACAACCCGCCCTGTTTGCTGAAGACAACCACAGAAAACACCAGGGTGGCGAGCAATGAGATCAGCACACCGGCCGCCAGGCCAGCCCAGATCAACGCCGCATTGGCGAAGCGGCTCTGGTCCGCGAGCGTCCAGCCCTCCAGGACGGTTGTTTCTTTTGTCGGGAATCTAAGGGCGGGGCTGATCTCGTAGAGCATCAGCAGGCCGAGCGACACAAGAACCGGGAGCATGACAAGCGGGATAGATAGAGCGGCTGCCTTGAGCTGCAGCTTCTCGCCGAACCTGCCACGATCCACCTTTGATCGATCCGCACCGCTCTTGCTCATTGTTGAATCCCTTGGTCAGCGGTGCGAATTAATTGGTATCAACTCGTAACTGCCTCGCGGCGGTCACCTTGTATCGACTATCGATCGGAGTCCATCGTGATCTCCTCAAGCTTCCGCTGATATTGGTTCTCGGTGAACACCCTCTTGGTGATCAGCAATTGCTTGAGGGCTTCGAATTCGCTGCGGGATACCAACACCGGGGGCGCTTCTTTGGCGTCTCCGCCACGGTCTTGGTTGTCACCCTCCGGTTTCTCCCGATGCTTGCGGAGCGCCGCCGCGCCAGCAGCCTTGGAGTTGAAATACTGCCCGGCGAGCGGTCCTTGGTGGAAGTGGTATCCGCCGTTCTTGCGGTCATGGTGACCACCCTGCCCGTCGATCCCGCCCCCGTGAGCGAGCGCGAGTGCGGCGGCCGCGCTGATCGCGATCGCAGCGAGCCCAACCTTTGTTGAAGTGCGCATTCTTGTTCTCCATTGAGATGGAAGCCCATCGAGGCCACAAACCAGTATCAGGTACAATACCAAACAAGAATCCCGGGGCTTCTACCCATAGGCCAAGCGGCACCCCAAGATTTACATCTTGTACGCGGGATGAGTGCGCAAGCATGAATCAATCGCACATTGTTGTCGATTGTTTTGCAAGAACAGTGGTTGAGATCCATACATTTGAGTTCTGTGGTCGAACGTGCTCACGTTTTCGTGCAAAAATCCAATGGAACCGTTTGATGGCTCCAGGCTTGTGAGCGAGAATCACTGATAAAAACACACTTCTTGTTCATCGCGATAAGGGCGTGCTGTCCGAGGAGGGAGACCGTGGTGCGGTTGGTTCAACTGGAGCGTCTGTCTGTCGTGGGTGACGGATCGGGCGAAACTGAGTCAAAGCGATCGAGTCGCGATCGCGTGCCCAGCGGGCATCCGCTGGGCACACGAAGCCTGGCCGGGTTATCTGCCCTGGCTGTTCTGAGCCGCACGAGCCGCCGCGATCAACTCGCAGATCCTCGAGTGGGCCTGATCGCAGACCTTCGACACGACCAGGAGGTCATCACGCCCGTAGCTGGACGTGGTCTTCCATTCGTCGCCATCTCGGTACGACCGTTCGAGCGTGGCCGAGTAGAACGGACCTTTCGGGCCTTCGTTTTCCCAGATCGCGGCCTGGATTGAGCCCAGGCGAACCCGATCAGCGGGTTGGTTTGGAGTATTGCTAGTTGTCGTCATCATGTTTCCTTTCAGTTGGTTGACGAATAAACACCAGCACTGAAGCCACCGGCGCAGCGAGACGCAGCGGAGCAGAAGGGGCGACCCGGTCCGCCATCGGCGGAGTGGTGCGGGAGCCCCTTGCGTCTTGCGAGCACGGTTGCGAGGTAATCGCGTTGGTGTTTGTCAGCCAAGCTCGCACGGAAACGCCGGAGACAGCAAGAGCCCGGACACACGCCGGTGCATGAATCAATCCGGCGGTCCCCTGAGAACACAAGCTTAGAATGGCGCCGCAACCCTCGGATCGCTGCGGATCGTCTACCGTGATCTCGCCCCGGCGCCGTGGCGTGCAGCGCTCCGTGTGCCGTTCCTTTGCTCGGATGATTGGTGCATCGGATCGATCGCGGACAGGATGAGAGCCGCCGCGCATTGCACCCGCTCGAGGGAGCCCGCCAGCGTCTGGGCGTCGCCGTGGTACAGCCGGATGTAGTCGCTGGCCGCGGAACCGGTCGACAGCCCGATCGCATTGCTTACCACGAACGCGGTGGCCTCCGCCTCGGTCTCTCGCACCGTTTTACATGGCCTGGTGGATTTATGGTCCCCCTGATGAAGCAGCTCGTGCGCCCATTCATGGACCAGCACCGAGAACCGCTCCGCAGGGGGGAGATCGTTCTTGAGCACGATCCGTCCCCCGGAAGATTGGCCGTCGGCGCCGCCAAGCCGCTCTGCGAATTCGACTACGACACCGGATGCGCGCACCGCCTCCAGCAGCACGTCGAGACGTTCACCGGGATCACCGCTGACACGCGATGGCTCGGGGAGCTCCTCGCCATCTGTCTGGCTGATATCGAAGACGTAGACAACCCTGTACCGGATCCGGGGGGCGTGGTCATCGTCTCTGGCCGCGACCTCG
>JAJDDA010000070.1 GCA_029260535.1 Phycisphaerales bacterium
TCGGGACACCGAGTAATCACTGAACCCTTCATCGCGGAAACGTGGTGGAGGGCTTTACGGTTCAATCAATGCGATGATGTTCGAGTTCAAGCATCGTCATCAGCGGTCAGGTCCAGCGGTCGTAGTGACCAGGTGATTGCGATCTGCCTTGTGTTCTCGCGCCTTTGGACATCGGAATTAAAGATCGCTCCAATCGCATCCAGGTGCTGATTCAGCTCCTTGAGTTGGCCTGCGTCCAGCCAACCCATGTCCTGGCGGTAGTTGGTGTCGCGGTCCCTGCTCTGCTTTGCGGTGTTAATTCGCCCACCATGGGATGTGCTTGTGGTGGCTTTCCCGGTGCGCAACGCGGCAACGGTTTCTCGAGCGCTGACGCGGTGTCCTGCCTGGACAATCCGAGCGAGGTGCTCGATCGCCTTTGGATTGCTCGGTGTGTACCGGATCGAATACGTTCGCGAGGCGGTGCGATAACTCATCGCCTCGCTCGGGCCTTCTCCAGTGAACCCGGCTTCCAGCAAGAGACCGGCGGCGACGAGCTTGTCGATGTGGCGGTACAGCGTGACCGGCTTCGCGCCCATCTGCACCGCGATCTCACGGATGGTCATCGCCTTGTTCTTCTCGACGATCTCGATAATCCGGCAGCGCGTTTGCGATGTCAGCGGCTCAAGTTCCGCCTCGGTCTTGAGAATCCGATCTTTGGGTCGCCTTGCCATAGGTATGAATTGTACTCCAAGGGAAAAAGGGCGTCACCGACAACTTGCATTGTGCCTGCAATGCGAACATTTGCGTACCAATCCATATGCTAATGGGCCATTGGGACCTTGCGATCACGCCTGAAGGATTTTTGATCAACACACAAATCACAGCGGCACTTGGACAAGTCGCGACGGCACACTCGCTCAGGGCAACCGCATCACCATCTCGCGCTGCTCGATGAACGTGACGCGCTCCATGCCGACACGGTTGTAGAGGCCGGTTCCCCATTCCTCGGGGAGGATCGCGATGATCCGCCAGGGTTTGCCGGGGTGTTTTTCCATCACCCGGCTCAGCAGCGCCGACGCCCAGCCTTTACCTACATGATCCGGGTCGGTCGTGATGACGCGGATGTGGTGGTATTCGCCGCCGAGCGTGACGATGCACAGGGATGGGCCCAACTCATACGCACGGCACTCGGGGCCAGAGAACGGGTGGCCCGGTTCGAGCTGCCACGTGGGAATGGTCGGCGTCACGATCCGGCGGCGGGTGAGCGCGGCCCAAGGGTCCACCTCGGTGAATTCAGCGGATTCTGGCGGTTCATACACGGCGCCGTTGTATTCGCCCTGCACGCCGATGAGGGTGCGGGTGATGGCGAAACCGAGCCGTTCGTAGAGGCGGAGGGCGCCGGTGTTCTCAACGATGCATTCGAGCTGGAACGTGTCGATGCCCCTGGCGTTCTCGATCGCCTCCCGAATCAGCAACGACCCGGCGCCCATCCCGCGGTGCGAGGGGATCACACCCATCGAGCAGACGCGCATCCGCTTGCCGCGATACCCGAGCATGCACAGGCCGACGGGTTTATCGCCGTCGAGGGCGACGAGGCTCCGCGAGAGGTCCACGCCGTCAGCGAGGATGAATCGGGAGAGATCGGCCGAATCGACCTGCATCTCGATGACGTAATCAGCGAAGGCCTCGTTGAAGATCTCGACGAGGCGGCCAAAGGGGAGGGTGGAGGCTGGGGTCGTGGTCAGTGTCGGCATCGCGGGGAAATAATACCAACGGCGCCCGGCCAAGATTTAGAAAGGAAGCCCGACAACGATCTCAGGAGGTTTCCGGGGGTGGTTGGAAACGAGAATCTCCTGGTATCCGCGAGCGGGAGACTCGATGATCATTGTGTCCGCCGCACGGATCCCGGCGTTTCTTGAACGCGGCAAGGTGGTGTCCAGCAAGGTGAAATGCTGATCGCAATCATCAGGGCCAATCGTTCTGGCCCCGAACGTCTTCGAACCCTTCACCGACCAGTCCTCGTAGGTGATCACTTCGATCTCGCTGACAATCATCGCGTGTATCTCGGCGCCTCTCTCTGAAAACCAACGCATCAGTTGCGCATTCCTCACCTCGAACTGATCGGATCCCGCTGTGGAGCCGATTGAACGGACCAGCGAGATCCCGTCAAACTGACTCGGCTCGGGGCGGCTGGTTCCGTCCTCGAGGGGAAACCCAAGGTACATGCGCCGAGGCGTGGTTTCATCGAACGGGGCCTCGATGAATACCGCGAGCAGGGTGGGCGCCTCCTGCTGCTCCCAGGCGATTTCGACGACCGTTTTCCCGCCGCCATCGGGAGAGAATTTGACCGTCAGGGAGTCAGACGTGTGCGTTTCAATGTGGCGCGTGGGAGTCTCGCAGCCACCGACGATGGCCAGTCCGCAGAAAATGAGCGAGAGCGCGAGCCGGCGTGCGTGTGCATGAGATTGCATTGCTTCTTCTCGCTTGATGGCTGAGTTCGATGTGTGCGAGTCTTGGAGAGAGAAGATACGTAAATGCTGAGTATACGTTGTCAATTCGCGTCATTGCTTTGTATTGACACGGCGCCAACGCGTCAGCATCGCGGTGAAGTGGTACCAACGGCGAGAGTAAGGGTGGCGTGGCTACGCGGAGCGGAGCCACGGGTTCACGGTTGGCTCATCGTGGTTCTGCTTTGCATAACCACGGCACCCGCTCTTCAGCCATGGCTTGCAGAGCTTTTCAAGCCTGCAGAACTCGGGCTCCAACCAATGTATGACAAGGCTCGATCAAGAAAACGAATTTGCTTCTCTTCATCGTCGCCAACTATGCCATCGTCTAGGATCGCACCCAAACATCGATGATAGATGCTTGCGTGCACGAATCGAATATCTTGCTCACGGAGTCCATTTGCAAGCACATAGTCATTGATATCAACAAGTTCCGATTTAGACAGGGTTCCATCTGCCAATGAATCTGAAATAAGATTGCGATAACCCCGCCTAATATCAGGCCAATTGCTAGACGATTCGACTCGATCATCAATGAGCCCCGTACAAAGAGTTACTTTACGGCGGGGTCGAAATGCAACTCCAGTGTCTGAGACACCTTCAATCTTATGCAGCATGAAGAACCGCCAGCCCTCTTGCGGTTCAATCTGATAACAACGAATCATTGGATCCTGACGTCCTTGCGAAAAGTTGTAGGCCTCCACAACTCGAAGCGGCGCGTCATGCCTTGTGGCCTTTTTTAGATAGCGAAACTGGACCAGTTTATGGTCCGAAGCGATTCGAATGAGTTGATCTATTTGTTCCGAATCCATGCCATTCCAATCATTTCAATCGCACAAAGTGCCTGTCAGAGAGTCTGGGGCATTCTGTAATCTTTCAACGATACAAACAAAATAAAGTTAGGAACCAACGAACACAGATGGTGGCTGTTCACAAATTCCCCCGCCGATCCTGCTCGATCTCCAGCGCCTCAAACAGCGCCTTGAAGTTCCCCTTCCCGAAACTCTGGCTGCCGTGGCGGCTGATGATCTCGTAGAAGAGCGTCGGGCGGTCTTGGACCGGCTTTGTGAAGAGTTGCAGCAGGTAGCCCTCGTCGTCGGCGTCCACGAGCACACCCAGTTTCTTGATGCGGTCGTGGTCTTCCTTGACCGGGGCGTGGCCGTGCTCTTCGAGCTTCTTGTTCACGCGGTCCCAGACCTGCTCGTAGTACGTGTCGGGGAGCTGCAGGAAGTCGACGCCTCTCCGGCGCAGCTCCGCGACGCTCGCGAGCTCGTCGTCGGTCCGGAACGCGAGGTGCTGGCAGCCGGGGGTCATGTTGTGCCACTCGAGGTACTCGAGGATCTGGCTCTTCTTCTTGCCCTCGGCGGGCTCGTTGATCGGCATCTTGATGAGGTGGTTGCCCGACGCCATGACCTTGGACATGAGCGCGGAAAACTCGGTCGAGATGTCGGCGTCGTCGAAGTGCTTGAACATCTTGAAGCCCATGACGTCCTCGTACCACTTCACCCAGTAGTTCATCTTCCCCTCTTCGACGTTGCCGACGCAGTGGTCGGTGTACTTCAAGCCGCAGGGGTTGGCCTTGTTGTAGTCGTTGAGCTTGCTCTCGCCGATGTGCTGGAACATCGGTGCGAACTCGGCGCCCTTCTTGACGTTCGCGAGCGCGAAGTCGCCGGTGCGGGAGATGAAGGAGTGGACGACCCGACCGTACGTTTTAATGCCTGCTTTGGTGAGCGAGCCGCGCTCGTCGGTGTAGGTGATCGGTTCGTAGGCGGACTCGCCGCCGTTCTTGACCGCCTGCTCGTACGCCTTCTCGGCGTCGTGGACGGTCATCGCGATGTCCTTGATGCCGTCGCCGTAGAGCCTGACCTCTTCAGCCGCCGGGTGGTCCTTGGTGAGCCCCGAGGTGAGGACGATGCGGATGTTGCCCTGGGTGAGGAGGTAGTTGGCCTCCTCGCGGGACCCTGTCGTGAGGTCGGCGGCCTGGGCGATCTGGAACCCGAAGGTGTTCGCGTAGAAATACGCGGCCTGCTTGGCGTTGCCGACGTAGAACCGGACGTGGTCGACGTCGATCAGGTCGAGCGGATCGGCGGAGGTGCGGGCGGAAGTCTGGGCGTGCGCGGTGGTCATTGGATGTGGCCTCTGTTACTGAAAAGGCATGTAGCGAAGGACGCGGGGCCGAGCGGAGAAAGTCGGCCGCGGAGTCAGTGGTCGATTATAGGCTGGGAATAAGCCGTCAACGCGCGACTAAAGCTTCGCGGTAAGAGGCGAAAGCATCAGCGCCGACGCCGGCCGGCGAGCAGAGCAGTGGGCGCGGCGAGGATCGCCAATGGGGAGGGCGCCGGGATCGCGTCCATCGAAAGGAAGAACGAGAAGCTCGAATCCTTGAAGTAGCCCTGGCCGCCATGGAACAGGTACATCACGGGTCTTGCGTGTGCAAAGAGCGTGTAATCCCCTGGCTCGAGTACGCCGGAAAGCTCCAACTCGCCATCGTATTCAGATCCTGGGATGTCATAGGCCTCGTTGTTATTGAGCGAGAGGATTGACGAGCTTTCTGAAGCAAGATCGAAGACCAACGCGTTGAATCCACCAAACCCGGGTTCGAATGAGTCATAAGTGATATCCAAAGAAAACGATGTCGGCGCCGTGATCGTGAATTCGACCCGCATCTCAACGATCGCTTCCACCCAGACGTGATATCCGTACAGGGCATTCGCATCCAGGTCATAACCTGAGACATGGGTGTCGGCGATCCCAAAGATTTGGTCAGTGCTGACATTGCTGAGGAGTGAAGCCGAGGATGATTGCCGTTCGACGCCAAAGACGGTCGCGGAGGCGTTCGCCTCGTAAAAGAAGCCATGAGCGTCCTCCGACACCATGCTGTCTTCGGTTTCCGACTCGTCGGATTCCTCTGGCCCGCCGACTTCGACGAATGACCAGGCGGTGACCGAGCGGTGGGACGAGTTGATCGTCGCCTGACCGAGCGCGGACGATCCTGCCACCATCGCGATACCGAACGCGATCAGGAATGATCTTGGAATACGCTTCATGGTGATTCTCCGAGTATTTCTGTGCGAACACGCTCTGATACTGAATTCTACTTCGGACATTTGCAATTACAAGGCTTATGAATTGTAAGGCTTCCACTGAGCACGTTTTAGTCTGTGCACAGCCCAAGGTTTGCGATCAGTATCCCCAGATCCGCAGTATCGACCGACCCGTCGCCGTTGATGTCGCCATACGCGTATGGGAAGACGGATGCGCCAAAGACGCCGATCAGACCGCCGAGATCGGCGGTGTCGACGATGCCGTCAACATTCAGATCACCGCCACAGACCGGGGGTGGATTCCCGATGGTCAGCGTGAACTCGATGGATGACGAAGTGCGAACGACAAAGCCGCCCCCGCTGTCATCGCCGGGGACAGTGCTGGCAATCAGCGTGTAGGTCCCCTGCCGGAACGTTCCTTCAAGAGAACCGGTGTCCGAAAAGTTGACGGGAGTGAATCCGATGACTTCATGGGTTAGTGAACTCAGGACCAACTGAGAATCCGAGTTGCGGCTGTCATAGGTGTAATCCAACCGGTAGGGCATCCCGTCCGGCACTGTGAACTGGACTTCCATCGTGGATAGCGCGACCCAGCCGACTGCGCACTGGCAGCCCTGCGACCAGGAACGACCGTTCGCGTACAGGGCGCCCTCGATGATCTCAGGCTCGACAACGCTGCTCATCGATGCGATCGGATCCGTCGGATCTGAGCCGACGAAGTAATCAAAATGACCCGGCGCAACGGTGTCGAGTTCATCAGAAAAACTGCTGTTGGTGTGCTCGTCCGCATAGGACGAACTCCCGCGGACCAATCGGTACGACGAGTCGATCGTCGCCTGACCGAGCGCGGAAGCGCTCAGTGTCCCGGCTGCAACAACAGCAATCAGTGTGGACATGGATTTCATCATCGCCCTGATCTCCAGAGTCAATCCCCGATCATCCGGTCATTCACACTATACGCTGATTCAGCATCGAATCGGTGAAAAAAAAACGCAAATCGCTCCTGAGGCACATTCCTGCTATCTTTCAGGCGCCATGCTCATCAAAACCTACAACTCACCCAAAGCCGTCATGGACCAACTCGTTGCCGATGGCGTCGTCCGTGATGGCATGACCATCATGGCCGGCGGGTTCGGCCTCTGCGGCATCCCCGAACAACTCATCATCGCGCTGCGTGATACCGGTGTGAAGAACATCACCGCGATCAGCAACAACGCGGGCGTGGATGAATGGGGCCTCGGGTTGCTGCTCCAGTCGAAGCAGATCAGCAAAATGGTCTCGAGCTATGTCGGCGAGAACGAAGAATTCGCTCGGCAGTTCCTCGAGAAGGAACTGGAGGTCGAGTTCAACCCACAGGGCACCCTCGCCGAACGGATCCGCGCCGGTGGCGCCGGGATCCCGGCCTTCTTCACCGCGACCGGCGTCGGCACGATCATCGCCGACGGCAAGGAGACCCGGACGATCGAAGGCCGCGAGTACGTGATGGAGACGTGGCTCAAGGCGGATCTCTCGCTCGTTAACGCGGAGGTCGCGGATGAATCGGGCAACCTGCTCTACAGCAAGACGGCTCGCAACTTCAACCCGATGATGGCGCAAGCCGGCGCGGTGACGATCGCCGAGGTGAACAAGATCGTCCCGATCGGCGCAATCGATCCGGACGGCATCCACACGGTCGGGGCCTTCGTTGATGGGATCGTGCTGACGCAGAGCGAGCGGCGGATCGAGCAGCGGACAATCCGGAAGGCGGTGTGACCATGGCCCTCACCAGAGAAGAAATCACCAGGCGTGCAGCGAAAGAGCTACGGGACGGCTACATTGTCAACCTCGGCATCGGGATGCCCACCCTCGTCGCCAACCACATCCCCGACGGGATGCAGGTCTGGTTGCAATCCGAGAACGGCCTGCTCGGGATCGGCCCGTTCCCGACCGAGGAGAACGTGGACGCCGACCTGATCAACGCGGGCAAGCAGACGATCACCGCGGTCCCCGGCGCCTCGTACTTCTCATCGAGCGAGAGCTTCGAGATGATCCGAGGCGGCCACGTCCAACTCGCGATCCTCGGCGCGATGCAGCTCAGCCAGGAGGGCGACATCGCCAACTGGATGATCCCGGGCAAGATGATCAAGGGGATGGGCGGCGCAATGGACCTCGTCGCGGGCGTCGAGAAGGTCGTCGTCGCGATGGAGCACGTCACGAAGAAGGGCGACGCCAAGATTCTCAAGGAATGCAACCTGCCGCTCACCGGCAAGCGGTGCATCGACATGGTCATCACCGACCTGTGCGTGCTGGAGATGGACGAGAGCAAGCAACGCTTCCGGCTGACGGAACTGGCGCCCGGTGTGACGGTGGATGAAGTGCTGGCGAAGACGGAGGCAGAGATCCTGACGGATGCGCCGGCGGAACTCATCGCGGTTTAGATCAACAGTTAAACGAGTGTCTGTTTGATCCGATCCAGCAGACTCTTCTTTGTAATCTGTGTCAACTCGCCCGCGTCCAGGAACACGGAACCGCAGATCGTGCAGGTTTCGAGCCCTACGTCCGGATTCTCAAGAGCCTGGATATGGATCATCCGGCTCTGGTCGCGAGGGCATGTAATCGCTCGAACCTGATCCATGTCATCAACTTGCCGTGTCAGCGCCAAGTCAACTTCTTCCGCACGCTGCTTCGCGAGCACGAGATACTCCTTCTCGAAGACATCGAGGAACAAGCCTCCGCAGTTCACGCATCGATCAATCGTGATGTCATTTTCGACACGAAGCTGATTCATCGTGTGACTGCATTTGGGACAAGAGATAATCTGTTCGGACGAATGAGTCATTGGGATTTTCCTTTCGTGCACGTTCCTGTGACACTAGATTATTCGTAAATCCCACCTGCGCGTTTTACTTGCCGTATCATTCCATCATGACCAACCACTGGTTCGACGCCCATCTCGATCTCGCCTGCCTCGCTGTCAACAAGCGGGACATGACCTGCGCGAAACTCGCCGACTGTGATGTCCCGTGGCCCCCCGCTTCGGTCACGCTGCCCTCGCTCCGAGAGGGCGGCGTCGTCGCGTGCCTCGGCACGATCTTTACCGAGATGAAAGGGGATGGGCCGGAGGGGTACCCAGAGGGGGACGCCGAAGCCGCGTACAAACGGGGCCGGGCGCAGCTTGAGGTCTACCGCGACTGGCAGGAACGCGGCTTCATCACGCTCGGGCTGCGCAAGGCGCTCCGCGTGGATGTCGGTGTCGGCGCGATGCGCGGCGGGATGGGGGTTTCGGAGGTCGTCAGCGACTCGCTCTCGAATCGCCTTGCCAACTCGGGCAAGCTCAACCTCGGAATCCTCGTCGAGTGCGCCGACCCGATCCGCACGCCGGACGAGCTCGCCTGGTGGGTTGAAGCCGGCGTCATCGCGGTCGGTATGTCTTGGGGCAACGGCTCGCGGTATTCCGGTGGCAACGCGCAGCCCGGCGTCGGCATCACCGACATCGGCAAAGACTTCATCGCCGCGATGGACGAGCAGGGCGTCATCCACGACCTCTCGCACCTGAGCCAGCGATCCACCGAGGACCTGCTCTCGCTCACCGACCGACCGGTGATGGCGTCGCACTCGAACGTCCGCGCGCTCGTCGACCCAACCAACGAACGCCACCTCGCCGACGCAACGATCACCGAGATCGGCGACCGGGGCGGCATGATCGGCGTCAACCTGGTCTCCAACTTTATTGATCCCAAAGTCACGCAGGACCCGCCGACACGGGCGCGGCTCTCGAAACTCTTCGATCACATCGATCGCATCGCCGAACTGATGGGTGGGCGCGACAGGGTGGGGCTTGGCTCCGACATGGACGGCGGATTCAGCGCCGACTGGCTCCCGCAGGGGATCGATTCGCCTTGTGATCTAACCATCCTTATCGACGGCTTGCGCGAGCGGGGCTGGAGCGAGAACGAGATCGAAGGCTTCCGCTTCGGCAACTGGGCGCGATTCATCGCGAAGAACGCGCCGGGGTGATTCGTCAGTGACCGATCAACGCGATCGGTGATCCCGGCGTCTCCATCATCGCAAACCGCGAGAGGAAATCGTTCTGGAAGCGGTTCTTGTACTGCTCGCCGGTTGAATTTTTATACTTGTTCTGCAGCTTCTTCTCGATCGCCTTGATCCGAGTTTGAGGATGCGGGTGCGTGCTCAGGAACTCCGGCTGCCTTGGTCCCTTGGAGGCTTCGGCAAGAACCTTCATCACACCGAGCTGCCCGCTCGGGGCGTACCCAGCTCTGTCCATGTACCGCATACCGAGTTTGTCCGCTTCGAGTTCTTCGTCGCGCCCGTACTTGAGCAGGAACCCCTGACCACCAACACCTACAAGTATCGGCGCCCCGATACGGACCCAGTCCCGGTCGTCATCCTTGACCGCGAGCCCCACAAGCACCGCAGCGCCTGCGGCGGCGTATTGCGAGGTAATCCGCTTGTCCGCGTGCTCGGCGGTCACGTGCCCGATCTCGTGCCCCAGCACTCCCGCGAGCTGCGATTCATCGTCCAGCTTGCTCGCGAGCCCTCTTGTGATGAAGACCTTCCCGCCGGGGAGCGCGAACGCGTTGATGACGTCGGATTCGAGCAGCGTGAACTCCCAGGGGAGTTCCTCGTAATCGCCCTCGATGTGCGGGACCATCGACATCCCCACACGCCGGACGTACGCCTGGAGCGATTCGTCGGGGGTCTCGCCGCCGTACTGCGCGGCGAGTTCGGGAGCGGCGCTCGTGCCAAGCGCGATCTCGTCCGCTCTGGTGAGCGTGTTGAACTGCCGCCGCCCGGTCGCGGCGTTGGTCGTGCAGCCGACCATGGGCTCAGCGATGAGCAGCAGCGCGAGGGACAGGAACAGGACGCGGAGGTGGGTGCGTGTCATGGTTGTATTGTCGGGTTTGCGGCGGAGAAGGTCCAATCCCCGGCTGCTACGATGCCCCTATGACCGCGCCGACCACCTCCCCCGACACCCCAGACATGGCCTGGACCGATGCGGATCTCAAGCAGGATCCGCACATCGACGCCGAGAAGGCCGAGAAAGTCCGCGCGATGTTCGGCGCGATCGCTCCAAAATACGACCTGAACAACCGCCTCCACTCGTTCGGTCGTGATCAGGCGTGGCGGAAGAAAACCGTCAAACTCCTCGACCTCAAGCCGACCGACGCCGCCCTCGATGTCGCCTGCGGCACCGGTGACCTGACCCGTGCGATCAAAGCGGGGGGCGCCGCCAGTGTAGTTGGTGTCGACTTCACACCCGAGATGCTCGATGTCGCCCGCACCAAAGGGGACGGGTTGACGTACATCCAGGGCGACGCGATGGCGCTGCCATTCGAAGATGAATCCTTCGATGTGGTCACCATCGCGTTCGGCCTGCGCAACGTGCAGGACCCGGCGAAAGCGGTGGGGGAGTTCGCCCGCGTGCTCCGCCCCGGTGGTCGCATCGCGATCCTCGAGTTCGACCGTCCGAGCCCCGCACCGGTCGGGTGGATGAACGATCTCTATTGCAAACGGATCATGCCGATCACCGCGACGCTGATCGCGCGGGACCGCTCCGGCGCGTACAAGTACCTGCCGCGCTCGATTGAGACGTTCCTCGACCGCCCTTCGATGCGGTCGCTCCTTGAGAACGCCGGCTTGCAGGTGACCACCCAGCGCCGGTTGACCTTCGGGGTCTGCGTCTGCCACATCGCGGTCAAGGCGCCCTGAGGCGTATCCCTGTAGTCTTTCCCCGCAATGGGATCCACCACCGAAACCCGATCAGCGCTGTGTGTCCTCGCCAGCGGCTCGCGCGGCAACTGCTCCGCAGTGGTGACGCATCACGCCGATGGAAACCGCGACGTGGTCCTGTTCGACCTCGGGCTTTCGCCACGAAGAACCCGGCAGACGCTCGAATCGATCGGCGTCTCAATCGAAGACGTCCGCGGCGCTGTCCTGACGCACCTCGATTCGGACCACTGCCACACCGGGTGGGCAAAGGGCCGGGGGAATCTGTTCCCGCTCTACCTGCACGAACGCCACATGGGCCGCGCGGAGCGGACCGGGTTTCTCAACAACAGAGCCGTGCGATTCAACGCCGAGCAGTTTGAAGTGGCCTCGAGCATGTCTGTCCGGGCAACACTGATGTCGCACGACCAACTCGGCGTCGCGGCGTTCCGGGTTGAACTCTCTTCGGGTGCAACGCTCGGGTACGCAACAGACGTCGGGCACGGCACGCAGGACCTTGCCGAGCATCTCAACGGCGTTGACGTGCTCGCGATCGAGTCCAACTACTGCCCGTATCTCCAGAAGACCTCGCCGCGCCCTTCGTGGCTGAAGAACCGGATCATGGGGGGCTCCGGTCACCTGAGCAACGCGCAGAGCGCCGAGCTCGTCCGAGCGATCGCGCCGGCGCAGCAGGTCGTGCTCCTGCACCTCTCGCAGGAATGCAACAAACCAGAAACCGCGCTGCGTGCGCACGACACCGACGCGCTCCAGATCACGGTCAGCGGCCAGAACGAACCCACGCCCTGGATCGACATCGAGCCATCCGAATCGCCGGCTGTGAGCAGCAAGATCGTGATCGAAGGGCACAAACAGCACGCCCTCTTCGGACCGGCTTAGTCTTCATCACCCAATTCAACCACCGGCAACGCTTCCGGCGCCTCGGCTTGCGGAACCATGCCCGGCACGGGGTTCAGCACGCCATCAGTAATCAGTGCCCAGAGCAACGGCGCGCCCGGTTGCAACGGATCAGCAGGACCGGCAACAACATCGCGCACCGGCGTGCACGTGGCTTCATCAATCTGCCGGTAGCACTGCCTGGGGCCAACGGTTTCGATTGCCTCGCACCCATCCGGCGGGTTCACTTCTAGAGAAGGACTGAAAAACGCCAACGGAGCGCCGCGGAAGAGGACCGTCCCGGGTCGCGCCGCGTGCAAATCGCCCTTGAACCCCGCTTCGAGCATCATCTCCGCGATCGGCTGCAGGTCCGGCGCGATGACCCGCTCATTGATTACGCGCCATTCCAACCCGAGATGCCGGGCGTCGAAGACGGCTTGTCGTGATTCTTCGATCAGATCTGAGATCGATTCCGGGATCAGTTCGCCCGACCAGGCCTCGTGCACCAGAACGAGTTGCTCGCGGAGCAGCTCGTCGGCGGCGTCGATCGCCACCGGCCGGTGGGCGCGGGGGAGCTGATCCAGCTCGCCGAGAGCCGCGACGATCGCCTGCATCGAGATGATCGGTGGCACACACGCCTTCCAGCGCGGGCCATCCTGATCCTTGGGCAGCGCGACCGAGGCCTGAGCGAACTCGGTCCACTTGGCGAGCATGGCGGACCACCCGAGCAGCCTGGAGGCGTTCTCGGACGGTTCAGACGGGATGTTTGGGGAATATTCTGTCATTGGAGAGCGTTTATCCGATGTTGGGGAGCATATCCGGACACAACCCGAATTGCGTGTCCCAAATCGCGTCAGATTTTGCAACTCACCAGCGTAGAACTCGTATGATGAGGCGAACATGGTTAGATCACTCGAACGAAAATTGATTGAGAAAGCCGCTGCGGGCGACAAAGCCGCCGCCGCCAAGCTCATTAAGGCCCACCAGGGTTCGCTTTACGCGTACATCCTGCGGATGTCCGGCAAGCCTGAGATGGCTGAGGATATCGTCCAGGACGCCTTCGTCCGCGTGCTCATGCACCTCGACAGGTTCGATCCGCGGTTCCGCTTCTCGACGTGGCTTTTCACGATCGCCAAGCGGCTCTACCTCAACGCGAACCAGAAACTGAAACCGCACTACGACTCCGAGATCGTGAGCAGTTGGGGCGCCGACACCAGCGCGCCCAGCGCCCCGACGATCCAGGACGAGGTTGATGTCAACGCTCGCGGCTGCATCCAGTCCGCGCTCGACGCGCTCAGCGATGAGCAGCGCGAGGTCATCCTGCTTTTCCACCAGCAGAACTGGTCGATCAACGCGATCGCCAAGCATCTCGAGATGCCCGAGGGCACCGTCAAGAGCCACCTCCACCGAGGCCGGCAGCGGATGCGCCGCCTGATCAGTGACGACCAAACCCAGAAGCAGCACGTTTCGGAGGTCTGGTCCTGATGCGTCCCGACCGTTCTCAACCGGACAACCCGAATGATTCGACGCCCAATGTCGACTCGTACTTTGATCGCGAATTGACGCCCGAGTCGATCGAGTCGCTGTTCGATTCAATGAGCCAGTCCCGCGCCAAGCGCGATCAATTCGATGACACCCAGTCGATGCTCGACGATCTCCGCAACCCGGTTGATGTTCCCGATTTCTCGGGGCAGGTTCTGGGTGAGGTCGGTCAGCGCCGAGGCTGGCTCTCGACCAAAGGCCGCCGGATGGTCTTCGTCGGTCGCCTTGCAACAGCGGCCTGCCTTCTGCTGGTCGTCAGCGGTTTGCTTCTGGTCCGCCGGAACAACCCAGAGGCATTCCTGCCGGCAACAACCTCAGGGCCGGTCAGTGAATTCGTCGAAGCCAGCGGCGTCGAAGCCGGCGCCAGCATGCGGGCCCTCAGCGAGGGGCTCCTCTCGATCGAAGAGAAATGCCAACCGACAGTCAAGAGAGCCACGATCTCGGTCTCCGTCTGCGAGACCCGTTGCGGCAAGAGCCGAACAATGGTGCAGGCCTCAGCCAGGCAGGACTTCTCGACGCCTGTATCGCCGGGGCTCGGCGACTGGCTCAGCGCGGGCAACGTGGAACTCACGATCGTGGTTTCCAGCTTCACCAGTCATCAGACCGCCGGCCCCGGGCACGACACCCCGATCAATAATTGGATGATCGCCCCGGAGCGGAGCGATCGTTTGCCCTCGTTCGAGGCCTCTTCGGTCGGCGGTCCCCGCCTGATCAACGTCGCGGATTGGACCGCGACAGGCAGCCAGGGCAGGTAATCAACAATGCAATCGGTTCGTTCACGAATCCTGACGGCGATCCTGATCGTCTGCGCCATAACCGCAACGCAGCGCCACGCACTCGCGGATCCCACGCTGGTCGATCGCATCGGCTGGCTCCCCGATGATGTGGATATGGTGCTCGCCGCGGAGGGCCTGGCAGGGATCAGGGCGACACCGCTGGGTGATGGCGCGACGGCGCTGCTGCAGACCGGCATCCTGATCGGTGGCGGCAACCAGAGCGAGACGATGAAAGCATGGCGTTCGCTCTCGGAGCGTCTCGGGCTCCCCGAAGAAAAGGCATTCGACATGCTCCTGGGAGAGCGGTTGGTCTACACGAGCCGGCTCAAGGACAACGGCAGGAACGACTGGCTGATGATCAGCAGGACCTCCGTGAATACGGCCAAGCTTGTGCGCCGGAAACTCGATGTTGCTCCCAGAGAGATCAAGCACAAGCGCGTGCTGATGACGCTCGAAGGCGGCGCGTACAGCCTGGCGAGCAGGATCGATCAAGACGACGCGTGGCTCCTCCTGGCGCCGACCAGCGATGACGGGTTGTTCAACCAGATCACCAACGCCGACAATCAGGGGCACAACTGGATGCCGCTGAGCAATCTCACGGCGCTCCAGGAAATCGGGGCGCTCGGCGAATGCGATCTGATCGTTTACAAATCGTTGGGCGCCAAACCCGGTGACGGCTGGCTCGGCTTGGTCGCTCGTGCGAAGGGCGATTCGGTGTCGTTCGAGATTGTGTCCGATCACGGCAAGCCGCTCCCGGCGGTCGCGGCGCACCCGACGACGCTCTTCGATGAACTCCGCGATGGGGCGCTCTACGCGCACGTCGAATTGCTCCCCACCAGCGAAGACATCATTGAAGACCAACTCGCTGACGATCTCGGCCAACCGGATTCCGGATCGGTGCTCGCCGTCATGCGCCGGTTGCTGGAGCTGCCGCGAGAGATGCTCGGTGACGACCTGAACCTGATCCTCGGGAACCGGATGGCGCTGGCGGTGTACCCGAAAGCGGAAGGCAGGGGAGTTACCTGCGGTGTCGGGATGGAAGCATCGGATGTCCGGGCGATGGCAATACCAGGGGATGCCGCGATGCGCCCTGTCACCGATTCGATCAAGGCGTTCTACGGGGCGCGCGAGACCTCGTTCAGCTTCGTCGGGACACTCCCAAGAGCGGTGCGCAGCATCACCCTGATGCCGAAGGAGCACGGCGGCGCGCTACCCCCGTTCGGCGATCAGGTCGAGATCACCTGGTCCTACCGGGACAGCCCCGAGCATGCTCCGGCAGGGTGGTGGATCGCCGGGACCGACCGACAAGCATTCAAGCAGACCGCATCGGCGCTGACCGGGCTCATCGAGAACGACGAAGGGGCCGACACGGGCAACTGGCTGATGCTGATTGAATCCAGGCCGGCGGAGATGCTCAAGGCGTTTGAGACCGGCGGGATGCGAACCGGGGACTGGCTCCGTGGGCTCACCGCGGTCGAGTCGTTCCAGATCCGGACCTGGGCCGAATCGACCGAGGATGGCGATCGTATCCGCGGCGCCGGTTCGATCCGGCTCACCGAGCCTGTGATAGCGGCCAAACGCCGCTGACAGGCGATCCCGGGGGCCGGGAGGGCTACAGTGCCAACCACCAACGCCCCGACCAGAAGAAACACCACCATGCCAACAGCAAACCTCCGAAACGTCGCGATCATTGCGCACGTAGACCACGGCAAAACCACCCTCGTTGACCAGCTGCTGATGCAGTCGGGCATGTTCCGCTCGGCGGACCTCGAGAAGCTCGCCGGCGGTCAGCACAACCTGATCATGGACTCGAACGATCTTGAGCGCGAGCGCGGGATCACGATCCTGTCCAAGAACTGCGCCGTGACGTACACGAGGCCATCGGGTGAGTCGTTCCGGATCAATATCCTCGACACCCCGGGTCACGCCGATTTCGGTGGTGAGGTCGAGCGCGTCCTGCGGATGGCCGACGGCTGCCTGCTGCTCGTCGATGCGTTCGAAGGCCCGATGCCGCAGACGCGGTTCGTGCTGAGCAAGGCCCTCGAAGCGGGCCTGCGTCCGGTCGTCGTCGTGAACAAGTGCGACCGTCCTGACGAGCGCGCTGCCGACGTGCTTGGTGAGGTCTTTGATCTGCTTGTTGAACTCGGCGCTGACGATGAGACGCTGGATTTTCCCGTCGTGTACTCCTCGGCGAAGAACGGCTGGGCAACCGAGGATCTCGACACACCGGGGCAGAACATGCAGCCGATCTTCGAGGAGATCGTCACCGGTGTTCCCGCAGCGGGTGGAGATGCCACCGCGCCGCTCCAGATGCTCGTGACCACGCTCGATTCGAACAGCTATGTCGGTCGCATCGGCATCGGTCGTGTCTTCCGCGGGACGATCAATGCCGGTGAACAGATCACGCTGGTCAAACGTGACGGCACGAAGAAGAACGCGAAGATCGGCGGCTTGCAACACTTCGAGGGGCTCAGCCGGATTGACGCGGCCTCGGTGAGCGCGGGCGATCTGTGCGCGGTGATCGGTGTCGACGGCATCGACATCGGCGACACGTTGACGTGCCTGACCACCCCTGAGGCGCTGCCACCGGTGACGATCGACGAACCGACGCTGACAATGGTCTTCCGCGTGAACAACTCGCCCTTCGCCGGTCGTGAGGGCAAGTTTGTCACGAGCCGGCAGATCCGCTCGCGTCTGGAGCTGGAACTCGAGCGCAACGTCGCGCTGCGTGTCGAGGATGGCTCGGGCGCAGACGAATTCGTCGTCTCCGGCCGCGGCATGCTGCATCTCGGTGTCCTCATCGAGACGATGCGCCGTGAGGGGTACGAATTGAGCGTCGGCAAGCCGCAGGTCATCCTGAAGAGCATCGAGGGCGAGATCCACGAGCCGATGGAGCGGGTCACCGTGGACTGCCCCAACAGCGCGGTCGGCTCGGTGATCGAACTGCTCGGTTCGCGCAAGGCCGAGATGCAGCACATGGATCAGATGGGGGCCTCAACGAGGCTTCAGTTCGATGCGCCCTCGCGTGGACTCATCGGGCTCCGCAACCGCCTGCTGACAGCGACACAGGGCGAAGCGATCCTACACCATGTCTTCGACCGGTACGCTCCCAAGGTCGGCGAAACCCCCAGGCGCCAGCAGGGCGCACTGATCGCGTCCGAGAGCGGCCGCGTCACGGCGCACGCCGCCGAGCTGCTCGCCGATCGCGGGATCCTGATCGTCAAGCCCGGCGATGAGGTCTACGCCGGGCAGGTAGTGGGGGAGAACAACCGCGACAACGACCTGACGATCAACATCGTCCGCGAAAAGAAACTCACGAACATGCGGATGGCGACCAAGGAAGCCTTCGTCGCGCTCAAGGGCACCAAGCAGATGTCCCTCGAAGCCGCACTCGAGCACATCGAGGCGGACGAGATCGTCGAGGTCACGCCGGTGGCGTTCCGGATCCGCAAGATCATGCTCGATGAGTCCGCAAGGCAGCGGGTGGCGCGGGTCGCAAAAAAAGCCGCGGCGAACGTCTGATCATTCTATCGAGAACCGGAGTGATGTTTCAGCCGTAGAACTAAGACATGACCAGAGGTCGTGTCTCCATTGCCGTTGCATTGATGCTCCTAATAGTGTCATCCGCCACGGCACGCAGCAGGGACTACTGGGATTGGAACTGGTCGTGTATCGCATCGCTGCATGACGCGATTGAACAATACCGGCACACCCATGGTGATTACCCGAGGACTACACCGGGCCGGACCTGGGGTCTTGAAATTGCCGAAGACCGGGTCTTCGGGAGGTTCTACCCGGGGCCACCACCGACATTGCAGATTTACAATGTTCACGTCTGGGATCATGATTCCTCGATGCTCATCGATCGCTGGGGAACCCCTTTTGTGTACCTCCCGCCAGGCGATCCCGGAAACCCGGGAGGCGAAGTCATCCTTCGCTCGTGCGGTCCGAACGGGATCGATGAAGTCGGCGGCGGGGACGACCTTCGGTTTGAGAACGGCGAGATCCGCTGCAACGATGGTTATCACTGGAAAGCAGGTTGGCCTGAAGCCAGGCTGCGGACGCTGCTGATCGGGTTTGTCTTCGTCGTTCTGATCTTGCCGATGATCGGATCGGTGGGCGTGCTCCGGAAGCACGCCGCGTCGGCGATCATCGTGTTCCTCGCGCTAGGGTACATCGGTGTTCACGGGCTCTGGTTCCAGAGGCTGCGCTACCCGTACTTTGGGCCGATATATCAAGTCTACGCCGGCCTCCTGATCATCGGTGTCATCACGTTCCACACATTCCGTTCGATGTACCGCCGCTCGAAATGCCGAGCCCGGCTCTCGCGAGACCGATGCCCAACATGCGAGTACGACATGGCCGGCCTCACGACTGGCCGCTGCCCCGAATGCGGACAAAGCTACACCGCTCAGGAGGTCGTTACGAGCCCATAAGCCATCCATGAGGCTACACTGACCGCTATGACAACGACCCAGGAATGCTGTGCCGATCAGGCGAATTCGATGCTCTCCACCCGACGCTTCGGGGATATCCAGCGCTGGTCGCAGACGCTCATACCGACTGCCAAGGAAGCCCCCGCAGACGCCGAGGCGCCCAGCCACAAGCTGCTCGTCCGCGCCGGGTTCATCCGCCGCGTCGGCGCTGGGATCTATGACTACCTGCCCCTCGCTTGGCGCACGCTCAACAAGATCAGCGGGATCGTCCGCGATGAGATGAACGCCGCCGGCGCCTGCGAGATGCTGATGCCGGCGCTCGAACCCTTCGAGTTCTTCGAGGGCACCAAGCGCGACGTCGACTACGGCGACAACCTCTTCCGCCTGACCGACCGGCATGGCAGGGTCAACGCGCTCGCACCGACACACGAAGAGATCATCACCGAGATGATGAAGGGCTCCATCGCGTCCTACAAGCAGCTCCCGCTGAACCTGTACCAGGTCCAGACCAAGTTCCGCGATGAGGCTCGACCCAGGTCCGGCCTGCTCCGAGGGCGCGAGTTCATCATGAAGGACGCCTACTCGTTCCACACCAAAGCAGAAGGAGCGGGGGGGCTGACCGAAACCTACGAGAAGATGCGCACCGCGTACACGAACATCTTCACCCGTTGCGGCCTCGATTTCTCGATCGTCGAAGCCGAAGCCGGCCCCATCGGTGGTTCCGCATCGCACGAGTTCATGGTCAACTGCGAGACCGGCGAGGACACCATCCTGCGCTGCTCCAAAACCGGCTACGCCGCGAACGTCGAAAAGTGCGGCATCGGTGAGCGCGCCTGGTCGTTCGATGGCGAGCCCAGCGGCGATCTCGAAACCGTCCCGACACCGGGGATGGCGAGCATCGAGGACGTCTCGAAGTTCATCAAGGTCAAGGCGCCGAACATGCTCAAGACGATCGTCCTGTCGATCGACGCCGAGCACGGAGGCGGCTGGGTCGTCGCGGTCGTCCGCGCTGATCACGAGGTCAACGAGGGCAAGATCAAAGACGCAATCGGCTTCCCGGTGGCAATGGCGGACGAAACCGAGGCGAAAGCCGCCGGCTTCGCGATCGGTTTCGTCAGCCCTTGTGCGGCAAAGACAGTCGGCGCCAAACTCGTTGTCGACCCCGACGCGGCGCAAGGAATGGACACCGCAAAGGGCAAGCCGTACTTCTGGGCAACCGGCGCCGACACGCACGACCACCACGTCAAACGATTCAACTGGCGCCGAGAGCTGGGCGATTTTCTCGATTCCGAAAACACGATCGTCGCCGACATCCGCAACGCCCGCGCCGGCGATCCTTCACCCAAAGCCGCTGGCGCCACGCTCACCGAAGGCCGCGGCGTCGAGGTCGGGCACATCTTCCAGCTGGGTACGAAGTACTCCGAAGCGATGGGCTTCCTCGTGCAGGACGAGTCCGGTGATCGCAACGCGGTCATCATGGGCTGCTACGGCATCGGTGTCAGCCGAACCCTGGCGGCGTGTGTCGAGATGTCGCACGACGACAACGGGATCGTCTGGCCGATGGCGCTCGCGCCGTACCACGTGCTGATCACGGTGATGAAGATCGACAACGAAGAGCACATGGCGCACGCCACGAACATCGCCAAGGGGTTGTCCGAGGCCGGGTTCGATGTCCTGATCGACGACCGCGACGACCGCCCCGGGTCGAAGTTCAAGGACGCCGACCTCATCGGCATACCCATCCGCCTGACCATCGGCGATAAGGCGCTCGATCAGGGTGGTGTTGAGTTCAAGCAGCGCACCGACACCGGCAAGGGGGAGATCGTCGCGTTGGGATCGATTACCACTCGCTGCATCGACGCTGTTTCCTCGCAATAATCCAATCTCAAAGCCACGGAGGTCGTCCAGATGAACCTACTCCTGCGTTATGTAAAACTCACGGCGGTACTCATCGCCGTCTGCCTCGCCACCAGCCCTGCCGCCTTGGGGCAGTTTGACGACGAGGCGGAGTGGGAGGAAACCCCGTTCCAGGAGGCCCTCCGCGAGGGCCAGACCGCGCTGGAAGAACGCGAGTTTGAAAAGGCCGAGCGCGAACTCCGCAAGGCGTTGACGCTCGTCGCCGACGAACCCGAGGAGCATCGCCTGTACGCCGAGGCGTACGCGCGGACTTACCTGGTCAGGGTGCTCGACGCGGTGCACCGGGAAGAAGAGGCGCTCGAAGTTCACGAGCTCGTGATGGAAGCGTTGACGCCAGCTTCGACCAGGCTCGACGACGAGGACCGCGCCGACCTGCACCGCGACCACGCGAGCCTGCTGATGCAGCTCGCACGATGGGACGACGCGGAGGAGCACGCGGAGCTGTCCTTCGAGCACGCGCAGGAGTGGTACGGTCAAGACACCCCTTGGGCGCTCTCGTACCAGGCAACGCTGATCGAGATCCTGATGCAGACCCAGCGTCAGGAGGAGGCGATCGAGATCCACGAGCAGATCATCGAGACCTACACCGAGACGTACGGCGCCGACCACCCGGGGATGATCGGCGCGCTCAGTTCCGCCGCGTTCGATGCGGTGATGGCCGATGACGGCGAGCGGTCGCTGGAGTGGCAGACGCAGCTGCTCGCGCTGGACCTCAACGACAAGCACGAAACCTCGCAGGGGCTGATCTACAGGCACGACTGGCTCGGCCATGAATACAAGAACCTCGGCGAGATCGATCACGCAATTGATGAGTTCAACATCGCGATCAACCTGCTCGAGCGCGCGTACGGCGAGGATCACCTGAACATCGCCGGGAACCACCTGCAGATCGCCAACGCGCACCTGACGACCGGCGATTATGAAGCCGCGCTCGAATCGATGAACGAGGCGATCGAGGTGATCGGCGACAAGGACCGCAACATCGCGCTCTGGATCGACGCCATGACCAACAAGGCATCCGTTGAACGGCTGCTGGGCAACGACACCGACGCGGATGCCACGATCGAAGAATTGCGCAAGGCAATCGAGAACAACTGAGAGATCACACGATGACCGACCACAACGAAACCGTCCTGCTCGAAGCCAAGTTCGACAAGCAACCGATCCAGAAGTACTGGATGATCACCGGTGTTCTCATCTCGATCGCCACGATCATCGGGATCCCGTTCATGCTGATCTGGATCCCGATCATGCTGTTCTTTTCGAGCCGCATCATCGACCGGATGGAGGCGACGCTGACGCCGACCAAACTGATCATCCGCAAGGGCTGGCTCGTGCGCATCGAGAAGGTGCTGCCGCTGGAAAAGATCACCGACCTGGGGCTGATGCAGGGACCGATCATGCGGGCGCTGAACCTGAATCAGATCACCGTCGAAACCGCAGGCTCCAGCGGCGCCGGGCAGTCGCTGGTGAAACTCATAGGAATCATCGACACCGAAGCCTTCCGCACCGCGGTCCTGGCGCAACGCGACGCGGTCGCCGCAGGGAAGGGCGCCGCACCGGTTCAGATTGAATCAGCAGGCGGATC
>JAJDDA010000071.1 GCA_029260535.1 Phycisphaerales bacterium
TCGACGACGTGATCGGAGAGCTCTTGACGCAGCAGATCGAAATCGATGGCCAGCTTCACCTCGCCCTGCTCGTCGCGCGATTCGGTCACGCAGCCGGGGAACAGCTCCGCCATCGTGGCGATATTCTCGTGGGTGAAGTCGGGGGTGTGCATCTTGAGCTTGTCCATCATCGATCCTGTGCTTGTTGAGTTTGTATCAGTTGTTCAAATTGTTGCGCCAGCGCTCGCATCTGTGCGTTGAGCTCGACCTGACGGTTGAACTGCGGCTCGCGCGCGATCTTGGCCTCCAGCTTACCCCGCTCCCGCTCCACCGCATGGACCTCTGCGATTCTTTCGGCATGGTCCTTGAGCGATTCACCCTCGCGCGGCGGGTGCGGCATCAGCCGCCGGAGCATCTGGGTATAGAGCGCCGCGAGATCCAGCGCTACCGGCAATGGCGCCCGGGGCACGTCCACAGGGAACCACGCTGACATGAAGTAGTCACCCACGACCCACTTGGCGGTGTCCGCTTCGCTCGATCGCTTGTAAGCCGCTACGACCCTGAGGCGCTCGCCCGCGATGATCTCGAAGACAATCTGTGAGCCGATGGCCCGGTCGATACACCGGAGCACGTCCTCCGTGATCTCGTCCTTGGCCGATGCCTTGAGCGTCACAGAAAAAATCTGGATCTCCTCGATGCCGTCGCGCGCGGGAAGACCGATCGTCTCGGGGGCGAGTTTGTGCTTCCAGACGATCTGGGCGATCTCGTCGGTGAAACGCTGTCGCAAACGACGCGTTGGCTTGCCGTGGGCATAGATCTTGTTCTTCGGTAGCGGCTTACCGAAGGCGGCCTTTGGCGGGTACTCGAACAGCGGAGAGGCATCATCAGCGGTCATGCCACCTCCTGCACCGCGATGAACGAGATCAGCTCAAAGTCGTCGAGGCCATCGATCTGCGCCGTCAGAGCCGTAGTCTTCTTGCCCGTGAAGAGGCTATCCAGATCTTTGTCCTCGGAGATGTTGACGATCGACCGGATGGCCCCGCTGAGCAAGGCTGAGTACTTCGACATATCCCGGCCGTCATCGGTTTCCTTGTTGAACGAATGGCAGGCCTTCTTGTGCGGCTCGCTCCGGCTCCGGCACGACAACCGGGCAAGGTCGAGCAGCCGCTTGACCTCGGTATGGTTGATAACGACCTCGCCATCCATCGAAACATAGACCAGGTAGTAGGGGTGGAGACGGTTTTGTTGCTTGATGTTGACGCCCTGGTGCCTGTTGCACAGCGTGAAGATCACACCGGGGTACAAGCCACGCTCGTGGTCTGCGGGCACAACGGCATGCAGCCCGCTCGGCATGCTTTCAAGATCTCCGCCCTCTTTGATGTAGTTGAGAAGGTCCATCCGGAAATCATTGAGCCCGAGGTCCGTGATAGAGACTCCCGTCTTGAGATCCTCCATCTCGATCACCTCACCCTGGAGTTTGCGGAGTTGCTCCTGGCGGTAGGACACGTCGCCCGCCTCGGCGGTGAGCACGTTGTCGTCGCCGGTGGCGGTGACATCAGCGATCACCATGCGGTTCTCGACCCGCTCCTTCAGGTTGATGTACTCATCGAGCGTGATGTCGGGCCAGTAGTTCACCAGCTGGATGCTCGCATTGGTTGATCCGATGCGATCGATCCGGCCGAAGCGCTGGAGGATCCGAACAGGATTCCAATGGATGTCGTAGTTGACTAAATAATCACAGTCCTGAAGGTTCTGCCCCTCAGAAATACAGTCGGTTCCGATGAGGATGTCGATCTCAGATGATTCATCCGGCATCGTGAGCTCCCTCTCTTTGGAACGCGGCGAGAAGAGCGTCAGCATCGACTGAAAATCGTATGACTTGGAGAGCGTGGACTTCGGACCGCCGGTTCCGGTCACAAGACCGACGTGAACGCCCTGGTCCTTGACAAGGCCGGGGGACAGCGCCCTGAACAGGTATTGGGCCGTGTCTGCAAAGGCCGTGAAGATCAGGACTTTCTTGTTGCCCGGGTTAATCGGAGACGCCAGCTTGCTGTGGATCTGGGTCTTCAGGTGCTGGAGCTTGGCGTCATCCGAGGTTGTGACCTTCTTCATCTCCGCCAGGAGCCCCTCGATGATGACCACGTCAGCCTTGAGGGCATGCTCCCATGATGCGAGGTCCATGTCTGCGAGGTTGATCTTCACCTTCCCGCCAACACTCGCGTCATCGGGCTCCGGCAACTCCTCTACATCCGGCTCCATGTCAGCGACGGCTCCGGCGACATCCACGAACCCGGTGTCGACACCCGTCTCATTGAACCTTTCGATCTTGGCAAGCGTGCTGTCGTGGTTGGTCTTGAGTTTCTGGAGCGTGATCCGGAAGGCCTCGACGGAGCTCTCCAAGCGTTTCAGAAGGTTCACCGTCATGAGCGACTGCAGGCTCTTTTCTCGATCAACCTGCTTGAACTTTCCGCCGCCACCCTCGACTTCGGTGTCATACATCGCTTCGTACTTCGCGATCCGGCTGGGAAGGATGTAGCTGACCGGTGCGTACACCGCGAGACAGAGCTGCGAAAGATTCGCGTAGATCTCGTTGAAGCCGATGACATCCGTGCGCTGCGTCAGCGGCGGATGAAACGTCAAGGGCTTTCGGCGCTCCGGGAACGAGCCGATATCAGACGTGTCATAGAAGGTCTCGATGTGCTTCCGAGATCGAGCGATCGTGACGCTGTCGAGAAGCTCGAAGAACTCAAAGTCCAGCGATTCAAGGATCGCGGACGTGGTGCGCTCGGCGAGCGGGAGCTTCGACCAGGTGTTGAAGGTCGCCTGCGCTCTGCGGAAGATGTCATCGATCTCCCGCTTCACGCCGAGCCGCTCACGAAAGGCCTTCGCGTCGCCCTCGTAGGCGAGTGCGAGCTGGTTTTTCAGATCATTGAAACGATTGTTGACCGGTGTCGCCGAGAGCATCAGCACCTTGGTCTTGACACCCTCACGGATCACGGTCCGCATGAGCCTGTCGTACCGGGTCTCCCGGTCCTTGAAGGGATCGGCGTTGCGGAAGTTGTGCGACTCGTCGATGACGACAAGGTCGTAGTTGCCCCAGTTGACGCGATTCAAGGGCGTGCCGAACGACTCCCCGCTCGTTCGCTGGAGGTCGGTGTGGCAGAGCACGTCGTAGTTGAACCGATCGCCCGAAAAGATGTTCGTCTTCAGGTTCCGGTTGTAGTTGAGCCAGTTGTCCGCCAGCTTCTTCGGGCAAAGCACGAGCACAGACCGATTGCGGAGCTCGTAATACTTGACGACCGCGAGAGCGGTGAATGTCTTGCCAAGCCCAACGCTGTCCGCAAGAACACAGCCGTTGAATGTCTCGAGCTTATTGATGATGCCGGTGGCCCCATCGCGTTGAAAATTGTAGAGCTTCTGCCAGACAAGGCTGTCGCGGTACCCGGTCAAATCGTTCGGCAACACGTCGTCGCTGATGTCCTCCAGGAACTCGCTGAAGATGTGGAAGAGCATCAGGAAGTAGATCCGGTTGGGCGAGTTCTCCTGATAGACCGCCGCGATGTGCTCCGAGAGGCGCTCTGTCACGTCAACGAGTTTTTCATCGTCGTTCCAGATCTGCTCAAACAACTTCAGGTACACACCGGTGTGCGAAGCGTCATCGATCTTCGTGACATAGTTTGAGACCGCGTCGCCCCGTTGATACCCCAGGTCCACGGCCGTAAAACCCTGGAGCGGCTGATACACAACCGCGCTATCCGCTTTCTCAATACAGGCGAACGGCTGCATCGGCGCCTTGGTGCGGTTGGAGCGGAAGCGCGCCTTGCGCTTCATCCACGCCGCACATTCTCTTGCAATCGCCCGCTGTGTCAGCTTGTTTTTGAGTTGAATCTCAAACTCGGTGCCGTAGAAGCTTCGCTCGCGCGCCCGGCGTGGGATATGAAATTGACGCTGCTCCTTGGAGCCGCTGTCCGTCGCGTCCTCGGAAGTGAATGTCGGAGCGGTGAAGATAAAATCAAAGGATTCAACCCTCTCCAACTCTTCCCTGAGAGCCTCGAATGCGTAAATCGAGAAGCATGATGCGGCGACCTTGAGCTTCGACCCCGAAGTCATCTCATCCTTGAGATCGTCACCAAGAAGGCGATTAAGGTTGTCGATCAGCTCCAAGAGTGCGCCCCCGTCTGCTTGTCAGCCTCTAGAGTGTGCCGCGAATTGGTTCTTGAGCAATACGACAGCGTACAAGCCAACCGACGCCCATCTCTCTGCAAGCCCTTGCAACCACGCGGGGGCGCACCTGCAGGACTCCGCTGTGTTTTGCCGTGATTATTCAATTTATGCATGCATCACCTAGAATTTAAATCATCACCATCGTTCGAATTTATCAGGTCAGCAGGTGAAGTCAATGCAACTTGTCACCGCGCCGCTTTAAGTGATGACACATCCAACTGCCGTATTGAAGCCGGGTTGTGAAACTGGATGCCAACCAAATCTGGGCGGGGAATTGAGAATCGATAGAGGAGCTTACTGATGCACCAGACCGGACCGCCTCAATTCACCGTCGCCGGGGAAGACTTCATTTTATACTGTCGAGGTTCCCCCCACAGCATGTGCTCTGCGCCCCCCCCATTGTTCCCTGAATACTCCACACGCAGTGTGGTTTGGGCTTCTTGACGGGATTATGGGGGCATATGCCGAATTAGGCTATTTCAAAATAGAATCTTGAATTGTCCTGCATTGTGTGCTAGGGTTGGGCATGATTGATCGCTCCCTTGGCCCGCATTTGCTCGAAGCCGCCCGGTCGTTCCCGGCGGTGACCCTCACCGGTCCCCGCCAGAGCGGTAAATCCACCCTGTGCCGATCGCTCTTTCCCGACAAAGCCTACGTCAACCTGGAGACCCCGGATGTGCGGTCCTTTGCGCTGGATGATCCGCGCGGGTTCCTGGCGCAGTTCCCCGATGGGGCCGTGCTCGATGAGGTTCAGCGGGCGCCAGAGATTCCCTCCTACTTGCAGCCCATGATCGACGAAGACCCGGTTGCGGGCCGGTGGATCCTGACGGGGTCGCAGAACTTCGCTCTGCTCGAATCTGTCAGCCAGTCTCTCGCAGGACGGTCGGCAGTCCTGAACCTGCTGCCGCTGAGCTACGACGAGGTCGTGCGGTTTCCAGATGCCCCAGACACACTCGATGAAATCCTGTTCAACGGCGGGTATCCGAGGATCTATGACCAGGGGCTTTCCCCCTCGAAGTGGCTGGCGTCGTATGTCTCGACCTACATCGAACGAGATGTCCGCAGCCTTTCCAACGTCGGGGATCTGACGACATTCCAGCGGTTTGTTGAACTCTGCGCCGGACGCACGGGGCAGATGATCAACTACTCCAACCTGGCCGGGGACGCGGGAATCTCACAGCCAACGGCCAAGGCCTGGCTGTCGATCCTTGAAGCGAGCTACATCGTCTTCCGCCAGCCCGCGTACTCGGGCAACCTCCGCAAGCGCCTTGTGAAAATGCCCAAGCTCCACTTCTACGACACGGGGCTGGCGTGCTGGCTGATCGGGCTTCGGTCAGCGGACCAGCTGGCGACACACCCGCTCAAGGGCAGCATCTTCGAGTCCTGGGTGGTCTCCGAGATCGTCAAACGCCGGGTGCATTCCGGCGAAGGCCCGGGCGTCTTCTACTACCGCGATCAGAACGGCGTCGAGGCCGATGTCATCCTCGAACACGCCGATCGCCTGGTCGTCGGCGAGGCCAAGTCCGGCCAGACCGTGACCTCCGATCTGCTGTCCCCCGTCCGACGTGTGGCGCAGGCGCTCGGCGAGAAACGGAAATCCGAGATGGTCGTGGTCTTTGGCGGTGAAGAACGCCAGGAACGAACGGATGTCCTGCTGCTGCCATGGCGGGAGATCAATGAAGGCCCGTGGCTGTAAGCCCCGGGCATTGGAACAACTGAAGAAGTTTGGATGAATCGATGTCACAGTACTACACCCCGAAGCGCACACGGAACCTGTACGAACCGGGCAGCGACAAGCCCTTCAAGCTCAGCCGCAGCAAGATCGATCTGTTTCTTCAATGCCCGCGGTGCTTTTATATCGATCGCAGGTTGGGGACCGGGCGGCCGCCGGGTTTTCCGTTCAGCCTGAACTCGGCCGTGGACAACCTGCTCAAGCGGGAGTTCGACACCTACCGAGCCAGCGGGACCCAGCACCCGCTGTTGAATAAGTACGGCGTCGATGCGCGGCCTGTCCCGCACGAGCAATTGAACGACTGGCGAGAAAACTTCAAGGGCATCCAGCACCATCACGAGCCGACGAACTTGCTGATCACCGGCGCCATCGATGACCTCTGGCAGAACAGCAAGGGTGAGTACATCGTCGTCGATTACAAGGCGACCTCGAAGGCAGGGGAGATTGTCGAGCTCAACGACACCTGGCACATCGGCTACAAGCGGCAGATGGAGATCTACCAGTGGCTGCTGCGGCAGAACGGCTACGCGGTGTCGGACACGGGATACTTTGTGTACTGCAACGGCGTCTCTGACAAGGACGCCTTTGACGGCAACCTGGAGTTTGACATCACGCTGGTCACCTACCACGCCGACGCGGGCTGGGTGGAGGGCACAATCCTCAGTGCGCACGAGTGTCTCAACGGCGAGGACATTCCCGGATCAGGCGAGGACTGTGATTACTGCGCGTATGTTGGCGCGGTGAATGGGTTGAACGAGACCTGATAAATAGTATGGCGCCGTAATTTCTACATTGAGAATCTCGTCCAACTAAAAAACCGGCCCTGGGTAAACCCAGAGCCGGCAACGACGTCATGGTCATTTTGATTGGAAATCTGCTTACTCTAAAAGCACGTCCACCCATCCAGACATTTGCCCGCTGGGATATCAGAGAACGCGCCGTTGAGGTCGGCAGCGATATAGTTTGTCCAGTGAATCGTCAGCGCGACAAGCACGATACAACTCACCCATGCGCCAATTTCTGCGCTCCTTTGTTTCACAAGAGCGAGCAGGAGGCCCGCGTTGATTGCAACGAGCGCCAACTTGCCCGCCACGAGCAACCCCGGGCTAATCTCCGCAAGCAAGCGGGCGAGGGGATTAGCCTCGGGTAGCCCGATAGTGCCCATATAGTGAATCGTCAAAGCCAAGTCGAGAACACCAAGCACAACCGTGATGGATACCAGCACGATTACTCGCAATGATCTCGTGGCAAATATGTTCATGTGCTTGTTGATCATTGAGCTGTCCTTTCCAATTCATTCCCGCCAATTCGAGGCGTTTGGCGAGCACGCCGTAACGTTTCTCGTAATGCATCCGCACACTGTTCGTGTCCGCGTGCGCTGATTGCGTCACCGCGGCGCCAGCACTCACTCGCCATTTGGTCATAGATCCAAATCAAACGGAGCCGTGATTTCCGATGGGAAGTCACAACCGGGATCCGCTTGAATATCTGTGTAAAGCTGTCGAATGTCTTATTGATCAGATTGAGATCAGTCCCCAGAAACAGCGATCTGGTCATTGTTCTAGTTTGCTCTGTCATTGGATGATCCTCGCTTTCTGATCAATTCTTCAGTCGCGATGCCAGATACGGCACCTGGTCAATTACTCGCGTCAACACCCGTACAGACGAGCGGCAAGGACCGGATTGCATTGAGCATGAATTTCTTTGCTAAGATTTGGACACGCCGGAATAGAATTCAGCGATTCCTCGCTATACTTTCCATGCCTATGCCAGCTGAGCAAACTCAACAGATCGAGGGAAGAGATAGCGCCCCGCAAAGCTGGGAATTCGTCTACAGGCATGCATCTGAACGTTGGCAGAACATCACGTGGCCACAATCTGCATTCGTGACACACGCGAAACTCGTGGCGCCGGATGGAAGCCCCAATGCCACCGACCTATTCGTCTCGGGCTCCGCAGGATTCCGCATTGAGGAAGCATGGTCCGTACTGGACAAACAGTTTTCTCCCCGTGTCATACGGTTTTTGCGAAAATTCAAAGTACCCGGACATGACCCTGAAGATATTTGGGGTTCGACGATCTTGCGCCTGTCGAGGGACGCAGAGGAGTTCCCCGCAGAAGATTTCCACCAATACGGATTTGAACGAATCCCGGCGGCAATCGTCCGATTCGATGGACGAACGAGCTTGGAAAACTATGTGCTGCTGATCGCCAAGAGAATCGCACTCGACGAAATCGATCGGCGGCGGGTGACTTCCACAAGCCTGACCCCCGAGCTATCAGTTCAGATTCCAAGCAAACAGCGAACACCCGACGCCCTACTTCAGGATTCAGATGTCCGCAATGCACTGCTCACCACTCTATCAGGGGCCCTTGCAGCCTTAGAAAATGATGATCGTCTCCTATTCAGCCTTGTCTATCTTCGAGGCATGGATCGGCGAAAAGCGGCGCTTTTTATAGGTTGGCCTGATCCGAGTAAGGCAACCAGGCACCTTCAAAGAGTGGGCAAATGCCTCTCTAGTGCCATTGAAGACCACCTCGACCCATCTTTGAGCAAACTCAATCCTGACGATGTGAATGCGTTGCTGACATTTTTTCGGATCTCGATGCAAGGCGCCCCTGACGTGGCGTCTACATCAGAGAGCCATCATCAAGATGGCCCGGAAAAGGCGCCCGACGCGCCTCGGAGCTGATCATGAATAACGGGAATATGCCAATAATCCCTGACACACTGAGTGATCTATTGGCAGAGGCGATGACGCTCGCTCTTCCTGGGATGGAGGCTTCAGATACCGAATTGTCCGTGGCGGCTGAACAAGGTCTGGAAGCAATACCAGAATGCGATCGTTCCCGGGTTATGAGGGCCATTGCATCGAACCACGATGGCGCTGCTGCAGCAGCAATACTGCATGCAGAGCTGCTGGAAGAAGCATCTCTATCTGAAAACATTAACAAGAAGCACACTCCAAGATCCGTTGATCCAGGTGGCCCTTACCCATTTATTTACCGAGTCAACCAGGTTGGCCTGGCGATGGCGGCATGCTTGGCGCTGTTCTTCGGGATCCAGATGATGATTACCAACCCAAGTGATCATCAGGCCACGTTTGATTCCCAAGGATCTGCGCCTGTCGAAATGACCAGCCCCGCTCCCGAGATCGGCGAAACGACAACGCAAGATTCAAAGCCGCCACACGATGGCAATACAACCGCTAGCAAATCCGTATCCGACAAGAGCCCGAAGCAAGCTCTTACACCGTTAATCGTATCGCTAGCAGCAGTCGTAGTTTTCACTGCAGGTTTTCTTAGGCTAAGGCTCAGGCTGCGAAGTCAATCGCCATAGGCATTCTTTTTCGAAACGGTCTATTTGAACTGTGTTTTTCCACACCTCACTAGTTATTAATCGCAAAGGAACTCGCATGCTCAGTTACCCCAAGAACAGAATCATTTCTCTTTTCGTACTCTTTCCGCTGGCGGCCATCTTGCTGGGGGGCTGCACTACCGGCGCGGTTAACTACACGGAACTTAGGCAAATGCCCACAGACGTCGCTTGGCAAACGATGAAACAAAAGGCGCGAGCTAGTGGAATAATTGATTCGCTTGCAAAGAATGCTCTAACAGCGGCATACAAGGATGCTCTTAATGAAGAAATCCAAAATGCTGACAGTGCCGCCCAGCAAGCCGGGACACCTCGCGAAGCGCTTGAAATGATGGTGACTGACGTCACGTCACTTCTTATGGAATCTTTACCCGCCGATGCGAGGAACCGCCGTCTTGATCAATACCGTCTTAATGTTGCGATGGGTGACCTCGTAAATAAGGAAGAAGACCCGGCTTTGCGGGGGGCGATGGGACTTATCAAAAGAAATTTAGAGCGCGATCGTGACTTCAATGATCTGTTCGGATTTTTAGCACTCAATCAATCCGACGCAAACGTTATGCTTGAGCAACTCGCTGGCGATGATACGGGTGTTCTCTTCGACCCCACCGGACGCTCTGGCGGCGGCACATCAAGTGGTTATGGCCGAGATAGAGTTTACCTGGTATCTGGAGAGAGCTGGATTCAGCGGAATGACAACACGCACGAACTGACCGTGTGGACAGACATCTCTGCAATTCACGTCATGAGTCGGCGCAGCGCAGGCGGCGATACGTTCTCGCGCACCTACTACTACCACCCTGGCTATAGCAAGTTCATCTCGGAAGAGAAAAACGAGGAGCTTCGTGATCAGTGGGAGTCACGCAGCTCGAACTAGCCAAGGTATTGCTTGCACACCGATGGGCGAGACGTTAATTCGCCTCGTTCATTTTAAAGGGCCAGTTGGCCAACGACGATACCCGATCGCATCTCTTTGATGCAGTCCGAATCTTCAGGAGGCATGAACAATGCTGCACCGTTTACTCGCATTTCTTTGTGTGCTGGCTCTTGGAACATCCATATCACTTGCTGCGCCCAGACAAGAAGCACCCGGACCGATCGTTGAATTGGACGAAATGATGGTTGTATCGATGTCAGAAGCGTGGGACCGAGCAAGGAATCCGAAGATCCTTGTCATGTTCGGAATCACAGAGGGCAACAGGATCCGCTACGACGTACGAGCGCACACACTTGAACGCATCTCAGCCCCTCTGACGAATGAACTCAACAGAGCATTTCCCGGAGGGTTGGTCGCACTCGAAATCGCGAAGGTTCGCGAGCATAATATCATTGGCCGCATCAACAGGAACTTGGGCGATGACTTAGCCCCAGGGGCCGATAAAGCCCTCGCTGAACTATTCGATGCCGACATCATCATCGACGTAGCCCTGCTTCCTGGCGCCCGCCGAGGAGAATACGCCCCCTCCATGCGCGCCGTAGATACACGCAGCGCTGTCGTGGTGGCATCATCCAACCTGCTTTCGGCCAACTTGTTAAACAATCCACAGATTGGGCATGTGTATGCCGCAGAGCTTGCTCGCGCATTCGGTGAGGGATTCGTCAACACAGTTGGCCAAGGCCGGCATGGCCGAGCACGCGAATACCTGTTCAGGCTCATTGGCGTTGACGGCGAGGGAGGTTTGACCGCCCGCGATGGACGAGACATTGCGAGGATGATAGAAAACAAATTAGAACACAATGTCGTCAGAGCAGACTCTGAAGAATCAGTCGAGCAAGACCAACGCTTTATCCTGCTAACAGTTCGTTACAAGGGTCTTCTGCGTGACCTGATGGACGATATCGAGGACGAAATCCTTTCAGAACTTGATTTGGGATGGAAAACACTCAGCTCCCAAGGCGTTGACGTCTCAGCCATTGTGTTCAAGGCCGAGCGGCCTGAGTGGCATTTGTACACCGATCCATCCAACCCCGAGGCAATTAAGCTTCAACAACGGCGGAAGAGCGGTCTCGTGAACCACGGTTTCCCAAAGCTTGCCATTGTCATGGGAAAGGAATTAATCGAGTACGGTTTTTCTGCTGCCAGTGACGATGGGGCGGCACCAGAACATTATGACTCAGAACCTATACGCTATGCACTTGAAAATCGATTCAAAATGTTTGGTTTTAAAGTTGTAGATCTTGCCGCGCTCGATCGCCAGACGAAGGCTGGCCAAAGAAATGCCGAGCATTACGATAACCTGCCGCACCTTATTGAAAGCCTCAAGGCAATCGATGACGTGGATCTCATCTTGCACATCAATGAACTGAATAACGGTCGTGACGGTCAGTTTATCGCACGGCTAATTGAACCCAAGACCGGCACTGTCGTCGGTTCTCAGGCATGGCCTGATCCCGCAGCATCACGCCTAAACAAGTACTCCGTGAAGCCCGGTGAGGCTGATGATATTGCACGTTTCGTGACTGGGCGACTGCTGGCGCGATGGGACCGGCATGCGGCACAGGATGTGGAATCGCTGGATCTCCAGATCAGAAACGTTACCAACACGCAGAAGATTCTGGCGTTCGTGGATCTTGTGCGGACGGTTTCGGGAGTAAAGCGTGTCGTTGACATCCAGATTTCAACGCCAGTTGCGCAGATGGAACTGCTCTACAGTGAAAACACCGACATCCTTGTGCTTCGCCTCATGGAATCAATCGGGGCCGCGTTCCCAGGTGCAGAACTCCAACGCCTCGGCGCCGGACTCGTCGTCAACCTTACTCCGAAGACACTTAGCGAACAGGAACTTGCAGAGCGACGCGAAAAGGCGGTGTCTCTTGACATTGATCCTGATCAAGCGGATAAAAATGCGCAGCCACAGGTTCACCTCACACCACAGGAAAAGGTAACGAACGCGTTGCGTGAAGCAAGAGATTCGATTTGGCTTATTTACATCGAAACGGAAGATGGGGCGTGGACCGGGACTGGCTGGACTGTTCGGGAAGGTTTGCTTGCGACAAACGCGCACGTCCTCGGGGACTTGCCCGAACGGCTTGCCAGAGGTGAAAAAGTCTCTGCCGTTGCTTGGAACGACAGAGACAGATCCACCACGCTCACTCTTGGACGAGCCTGGAGGCACCCGAAGTGGAATGGCGAGAGGGGTTTTGGGCTGAAAGAGTTCTGGTACGACGTAGGACTGATTGAAGTTGCCGATGGCGGGTACGCTGGCCAGCCACTGCAGCTAGCAAACGCACAGGAGCTTGATCAATTAACTGCCCCTGTCCTCGCTGGATACATCGGATTCCCGTCACGCGGGACTATCAAGATGAAACAGAATGATCTCCCAGTCAAGCAGGCATTCATTGGTCAAATCAACGCGATCTTGGACACATCTCTTACCCCAGGCAGCGCCTCCAGGGATCGTATGTTCATGCATAATATCACTAGCGCTCACGGCGCAAGCGGCAGCCCAATCTTTGGTGAGCATGGTCACGTGATCGGCTTGCTAAATTCAGGGCAGCTCGCCAGCGTAATGCGCATGGGCGAAAACAACGATCTCGACAGAGACTTTGTAAACACAGGGTTCAACGGCGGCTTGATGGTCAATATTCTTACCGATTTCATGGAGAGCATTCGCAAGGAGATCGACAATGATTAACAGCAAGAACCGATTAATACCACATATTTACAAATCTACCCATACGCGTTCACTCACTTCTGCTGACCTCCACACACCCTCCCGCCAGCCCCATCTTCAAGCGGGATTCGCGACACGATCAGCTATTGCCTTCGTCGCAGGAGTTGCAGTCGGTGTCGGATCATTGGCGGCCGCATTAAGCATGGCTGGTCCTCAAGATATTTCTGCCACTGAACAATCCGTCGCCGCTGATCCTAAGTCGCCGACCACCCGCGAATCAGCGGAGTCGATCCTGAGCAAACTGCTCCAAGCCATCGATAGACGCGATTACGCCGGAGTTCGAGTCTTTGCCAATTCGCTGTTCGATGAACGCCGGGATGTCGATATTGCGGCTGTGATGGGCGGCCTCTCCGACCCCGTGCTGCGCTCGGTGACACAGGGGGATGTGGAGTTGCTGAATGCCTTGGCGGTCGCGGCCCCTGTATTCGGAGCAGCCGACGAGCGCGGTAGACGCGCGATCCACCTTGCGGCTGTGAATGATCACGCAGAAGTGATCGAATGGCTCGTTGCAGAATCCAACGCGTCCGTGAATGAAAAAATCCGAGTCACCCGGATGACCCCATTGCACCTTGCCGCCTCAAGCGGGTCAACCGATTCCATCGCTGCCCTGCTGCGGCTTGGAGCGGATCCAACTGCCAGGAATGCCTCCGGCGCTACCCCGTTGATGCTGGCGGCAGAACACGGGCATGCGGGCTCGGTCAGAGCGATTTTGTTCCCCTGGGAGGCCGCGATCGGAATGGGCATTCTGAATGCGACAAACGCACACGGCAATACAGCGCTGCACATTGCTGTGCTCCAAGATGATCCAGAGTGTGTTTCGTCGCTGCTTGACGCGGGAGCGCAATCCGACCTAGCCAACGCCGATGGCCTCACGGCCAAACAGATGGCGATGGGCATCGGCAATACGGCGATTACCACTCAATTGCGGTAACCGGAGCTCTGAATTACGGCCGAATTTCTACGATCACCATGCAAGGGAGCCCCCGTTCCCCGTCTACATCACTGGAGCAACCGGAACGCCCGGCTGTCCAGACGTAGAACAAGTAGGGAGCTTCCAATGAGCAATAATAACAATGGACATCGCGAAATCCCCGGTTGGGAGCCGCCTGCCGGAACGATTGCATCTGCAGAGCGTGACGCACGCCTGAGGCGAGAGGCCGATGAACGCCAGCGAAGGCACGATGAGCACCTGCGTTCTATCCGCGAGCAAGAGAATCGTGCAATCGAAGCGCAACGCCGAAAAAAGCTGGAAGAAAAGAGGCGGTCGGCCGCCGAAAGCAGGGCACAGCAGAAGCGTCAGCATAAATCAAAAACACCGCAATCATCTCGGCGCGCGATTAATCAGAAGCAACGCACTCACACCAATCGCAAACAATCCTCGAGACCTAAAAGTATCGCCAAGCCGAAAGGGTTTAAGCGTAATTTTCTATACCTTGCGACAGTATTGTCAGTCCTAGGCTTGTTCTACTGTGGCTTTCTAATCGGCAATCACAACGGCTGGACCGGCAGCGAATCGGCAATGATGGGTGGATTTCTTGCGTTGTTTAGCCGTTCGGCAGCGTACCTGCTCTGGTACGCCATGGTACTTTCCGCGTGGCTGGCTGGGATTTATGGCATCGGCTGGATAATTCTATATTTTGTACAATAAAGGACCAGTGAGCCTGATCACCCTTCCAATGCCGCTCATCGGCGTTGTATAATGCGGCAGCCATCGCTGCAGGGCCTTGAATAACTTATCCATACGCGCACTACACCTAGTGCATTAATTTAGACGACAGGAAGATAATGCCACATAGCCGCCGAAATTCCGTTGCGCTCACCGCAGCTGCCGCCTTTGCATGCCTGTTTTTTTACGGATGTCGCGCACCAATGGCTGCGACAACCTATCCCACAATAGTCGACGATGGACTGGAAGGTCTCTGGGAATTATCGCTTGAATCAGAGAATCCATCGCCTGACCCTGCCCAACGGGCATACGCGCGAATCTCATTGATTGACGAGCCATCTGGTTTTTTTGAGAAACTTTTTTCAGCGGTAGAGCAATCCCGCTTAGCTCATGACTCTCCAATCTATCAAATAGAATTGCTCTGGGGCAACGACAGCGAAGAATCATCGTTACAAATGACACTGGAAGGCACCCTGATAAATACCAATTCCGTCACGTTGATAACTTTGCAGGGAAGCGCCGAAGAAACCAGATGGCTAAGCACCCCTCTTGTTGTGCCACTGCAGTATACCTTGCGTTATAACAGAGACCTCGATCAAATAGTAATATCTGGACATCAACACACCCTGCTCTGGATCCCAATCCAATCAGCAGAGCCATCGCGAGGCCCTATCTCTCCGGGCGCTGAAAACACGCCGTTGCTAGTTGATGATTTTGACAAGATCATACAATACTACAGCAAATCACCAGATCAGGATTGGCGACCCTTGATCCGAGCCCGACGCATCAAAAAAATTCCGGCCAGTAGCGCTCTGTCGCATGAGACGGACTGAATTCGAGCAAATCGGTGTGGCTCAGTGTGGCGAAAGGTAAACCTATGCGCGGCTTTCATAACGGCTTGGTCGGCGTGTCGAATCCCTCCGTGCCCTCCATTGCTTACGGGCATCCCACGGGCAAAATGCCCACCAGGCACGATTCGTTTGCACTAGTCCTTAGCCCGGTGTTTCACTGTGACTTATACGTGACGAACCGCTCGTCAAAGCGGGGCAATCCTCGCCATCGTGAAAATCACCCTCGACGCTGAGGCGCACCGAATCCAACGGCTGCGCGGGTTCGCGGCGATTTATCCCACGGGTTCCCAAGCTGAAGGTCGCGGGTTCGAACC
>JAJDDA010000072.1 GCA_029260535.1 Phycisphaerales bacterium
GGAGCCTACGACTGTTCCGGCGTCTTCGCGTTCTTCTTCGACCGGTGCGGCTGGCGCTGCGGCGGGCGCGGGAGCCGGCGCTGCGGCGCCGTTGGCGCCTTCGTAGGTGACGAGGACAGCGCCAACGTTGAGGATCTCGCCGGCGCTGCCGTTGAGGCTGGCGATGACGCCTGCTCTTGGGCTTGGCACCTCGACGAGGGCCTTGTCGGTTTCCATCTCGGCGAGGGTCTGGTGCTCTTCGACGGTGTCACCGACGGCGACCTTCCAGGCGATGAGTTCGGCTTCGTGCACACCTTCCCCGAGGTCGGGGAGGATGAAGGCGTTGGGATCGGAAGAAGTGGCGTGGCCCATCGGGTTCTGTCCTTGACGCGCCGCTTGGGCGCGTGTGTTCGTTGCGGGGTCGGGATTAGTACGCGGCGCAGGCGGTGATCGCCTCGGCGACGCGGGGCGCCTCGGGGAGGTAGTCGAGCTCCATCTTGTAGTACGGCATGAAGGTGTCGAACCCCGTGACGCGCTGGACGGGGGCTTCGAGGTGGAGGAAGCAACGCTCCTGCACCAGCGCCGAGATCTCGGCGCCGAGGCCTGCAGTCAGCGGCGCTTCGTGCGCGACGACGCATCTGCCGGTCTTCTGGACGGACTCGACGATGGTGTCCACGTCGAGTGGGTAGATCGTGCGAAGATCAATCAGCTCGACGGAAAGGTCTTCCGGGAGGCTGTCCATCGCGTTGATGCACTGGATGGTCATCGCGCCCCAGGTGACGACGGTGAGGTCGGAACCCTCTTCGACGATCTTGGCCTTGCCGATGGGGACGGTGTACTCGTCCTCGGGGACCTCTTCACGGAAAGCGCGGTAGATGCGTTTGGGTTCGAAGAAGATGCACGGATCGGGGTCGCGGATGGCGCTGATGAGCATGCCCTTGGCGTCGTACGGCGAACTGGGCATCAGGACTTTCAGCCCCGGCGTGTGCGCGTAGATCGCTTCGGGGGAATCGCTGTGGAGTTCGGGCGCGTGGATGCCGCCACCGACGGGGACGCGGACGGTCATCGGGACCGTGACCGCGCCTCGGGTGCGCGAGCGGTAGCGGGCGCCGTGGTTGACGAGCTGGTCGTAAGCGGGACCGAGGAATCCTTCGAACTGGATCTCGGGGATGGACTTGATGCCGTTCATGGCGAGGCCGATCGCGGTGCCCATGATGCCGGACTCGGCGAGGGGCGTGTCGACGACGCGGTGATCTCCGAAGCGTTGCTGGAGGCCCTCGGTGACGCGGAAGACGCCGCCGTTGAGCCCGACGTCTTCACCGAGGATGACGACGGAATCGTCGGCTTCCATTTCTTGTGTGAGCGCCAGGTTGATTGCCTGGACGAGCGTGAGGTTGGCCATGTGTTGGTCTCCTTCGGTTCGTTAGGCGTGAGCCGGGTGCGGGGTGGGGTTGCTGAGCGTTTCTTGTTGGGGGAACTGCCCGAGCGAGTGGGTGTGCATGGTGTCGCGCTGGCGGGCGAGCTCCGGCGGGGTCGTCGCGAACATGGCGTCGAAGATGTCGGAGGTCTTGGGCGCTTCGATGTTCGTTGCGCGTGCGACGATGTCGTCGACCTTGACCTTGTTGCGCTCGACCATCGCGTCTTCGAGATCGGCGGACCAGAGGTCTTTCGATTCGAGGTACTTGCGGACGCGGATGAGGGGGTCTTTCTTCTTTGCCGCATCGAGTTCGTCCGAATCGCGGTAGCGGCGGGCGTCGTCGGCGGTGGTGTGGTCACCGAGGCGGTAGGTCAGCGTCTCGATGAGCGTGGGCTTGCCTGCTTTGGCGTCCACGATCGCTTCCTGCGCTGCTTTGTAGATGGCGAAGATGTCGTTGCCGTCGACCTGGCGGACCTTGAGTCCGTAAGCGAGGCCCTTCTGGGCGAAGGTCTCGGCGCGGGTTTGTTTCTTGCGAGGCGTGGAGATCGCCCACCCGTTGTTCTGGCAGAAGAAGACGACGGGGGCCTCCATGACGCCGGCGAAGTTGCAGGCTTCGTGGAAGTCGCCCTCGGAAGTCGACCCATCACCGAAGAAGGTGAAAGCGACCTGATCGATCCCTCGGAGTTTGGCGGCCCAACCGATCCCGGCGGCGTGGAGCATGTGCGTGCCGATGGGGATCGACATGGGGAGCATGTTCAGGCCATCGGGGATCTGGTTGCCGCGTTCGTCGCCCATCCAGTGCTGGAGGATCTTCTCGGGGGGTAAGCCGTGGAGGAAGAGAGCGGCGTTCTCGCGGTAGCACGGGACCATCCAGTCCTGCTTGCGTGCGGCGAGCGCGACGGAGGCGATGGCTTCCTGTCCCATGTTCTGGGGGTAGGTGCCGAGGCGACCGGAGCGCTGGAGCTTGAACGCGATCTCATCGAGGCGACGGCACATGGACATGTGCTCGTAGAGCATCACGACCTGGTCGTCGGTGAGCGTGTCCCTGGCGAGGTCGGCGTCGAGGACGCCTTGCTCATCGAGGATCTGCATGTATTCGATTGTTGCCTGGTAGGCGACCTTGATTGGCATGCGGGGTTCCGTGGTTGGTGGATCAGGCGTTGGAGTTGGTTGCGGACAGGGGATGGCCGGCGTCAAGACGCTTCTGGGCGTAGCGGATCGCGGCGTCGTGGGTTGTGCCGGATTCGGTGGTTTCGAGGATCTCGAAGATGGCGTGCTCGATGTTGGCGACGCGCTTGTCGATCTCGTCGGGGGAGAAGCCGGAGTAGAGGCCGGCGAGGCGGATGAGCCCGCCGCCGTTGATGACGAAGTCGGGGGCGTAGATGACACCCTTGTTCTTGAGCAGGGCGCCGTCCTCGATGGGATCGATGAGGACGTTGTTGGCGCCTCCGGCGATGATTTTGGTCTGGAGCTTTTCGATGTTGCCGTTGCCGATGACCGCGCCGAGAGCGCAGGGGCAGAAGACGTCGGACTTGGCGGTGACGATCTCGTCGACACCGACGACGGTGGCGCCGAACTCGGTGACGGCTTTGTTGAGGATGTCATCGCGGATGTCGGCGACGAGGAGATTGCCGCCCTCGGCGTGGACCGCCTGGCAGACCTTCCAGCCGACGGCGCCGAGGCCTTGAACCGCGATGGTCAGGTCCTTGAAGGTGTCGCCTAATCCGGCGTGGCGGATGCCGGCGCGCATGCCGTTGACAACGCCCGCTGCGGTGTAGGGCGACGGGTCACCCCCCTGCTCGGCGCTGGTGCCCCCCATGACGTGGTCGGTGACGGGGACCATCCAGTCGATGTACTGGGTGGTGACACCGACGTCTTCGGCGGCGATGTAGAGACCACCGAGGCGATCGACGAACTTCGCCATCGCGACGGCCTCGGCCTGCGTCGGCTGGGCGTCGGGGGAGTCTTTCCAGATGACGGTTTTGGCGCCACCCATGGGGAGGTCGGCGGCGGCGGCTTTGTAGGTCATGCCCTCGGAGAGGCGGAGGACGTCGTAGATCATTTCCTCTTCGTTGGCGTAGTGCCAGCGGCGCATGCCGCCCAGGGCATTGCCGAGGGTCGTGTTGTGGACGGCGATGATGGCGCGGAGGCCGGTCGCTTTGTCGTGGCAGAAGAGGACGTTCTCGTGGCCTTTGGCGGTGATGTCGTTGAAAATCATTGGTGTCGCTCCGTCGTTGATGCTTGTTGTCGAATCGATGTCGAGGCGTGTCGTGCGCCTGGCCCAGGACATCCGTTCGGCGAGTGCGTGGATGGGTGTCGTGGTAATCGTCATCGTGTTGCTCCCTCCGGCGCTATCGCCGGGCCTTGAAGATACGTCTGGTTTACGCGTCGGTCCTTGCGTCTGTTGTCGTCGTTGCGGCGCTTTCGCCGGGGAATTGCTTGATCCCGTCCTGGCTTGGTGTCCGGCCTGTGCCGGCGGCGGTCGGTGATTTTTCGGGGATCGAGAACCGCTCGTTGGGGAGGGTCTCGTTGTACGCGAGTGCTTTCTCGGCGCAGTCGAGCATGGTGTCATCCGTATTCCGCTTGAGTTCGATCAGGATGCGATCGATCTCGTGAACCGCGTAGTTGCAGTAGTGCTCGGCGGCGGACTGGTCGCGTTCGAACTCGATGCCGTCGTCGCCTGCGCGGATCTGGCCGTCAAGTTTCGAGAGCGTGCAGGACATCGCGAAGCAGTGCATGGCGATGTCTGAGATACGGGCCTGAACGGCCTGTCGATCGAGGATCTTCTCTTCGTATTCCTTGCTGGCCCACTTGAAGGCGTGGCTCAGCTCGCGGATGCAGCGGGCGAGCTCGTCGGCCCACTTGTTGAGTGAGCCGTGCAGGTGCGTGACCTGCGGCTTGGCGGGTTTGATCCCGATGAACAGTTCGAGCGCGAGCGGGATGGCTTTGCTGGCGATGCTCGGCTTGAGACCGTTGGTGAGCATCTTGCCGATCATCTCGCCGAAGCCTGCTTCGCCGTCGACACCGAGGACGGCCTGGATGCCGAGCATCTGCTCGGCGAGCTGCTTGCCTCCGTAACCGAAGACGAAGGGCTGCATGACCTGGTTGGAGCCTTCGACGATGCGGTAGATGCGCGAATCGCGGAAGGCGCGTTCGAGACCGTTCTCGGTCATGTAGCCTTCGCCGCCCATAATCTGCATGGCGTCTTCGACGACCTGCCAGCCCATCTCGGAGCAGAAGATCTTACAGATGGCGGTTTCGAGCATGATGTCGTCGTCGTGACGATCGAGCATCCCCGTGGTCATGTAGAGCATGGCGTCCATGGCGTAGGACATGGCGCTCATGCGGGCGATGTGGAGTTTGACGAGTTCGAAGTCGGCGAGTGCGCGCTGGAACTGGTGGCGTGTCGCGACCCACTTGATCGCCTGGTCCATCGAGCCTTTCGCGGCGCCGACGACACCGGCGCTGAGGGTGCAGCGGCCGAAGTTGAGGCACGAGAGCGCGACGTTGAGGCCCTTGCCCTCCTTGTGGAGGAGGTTCTCACGCGGGATGTGGACGTCGTTGAATCGGATGCGCGCCTGCCAGGTGCCGCGGATTCCGCACTTGGACCGGTTCTTCTGGAAGATGTCGATGCCGGGCATGTCGGGGGTGCCGATGAGCGCGGTGATGCGTTCGACCTCTTTGCCGGTCTTGGGATTGGTGATTTTCTGCTTCGCCATGACGGTGAAGACACCGCTTAGTGCGCCTGAGGTGGCCCATTTCTTCTCGCCGTTGACGATGTAGTGGTTGCCGTCATCGGAGAGTCGGCAGGTGGTTTCCTGTCCGCCGGCGTCGCAGCCGACGTTGGGCTCGGAGAGGCAGAAGGCGCTGAGGGTGTCCTTGGCGAGCGCGGGGAGCCAGACTCGTTTTTGCTCGTCGGTGCCGAAGAGCATGATGGCTTTGCAGCCGATGGACTGGTGCGCGGAGACGACGACGGATGTTGAGGCGCAGTACTTCCCGAGCATCTCGAGGACGCGGTTGTAACTCGTGACGCCGAGCCCCAGCCCTCCGAAGGCGCGGGGGATGGTCATCCCCATGACGCCCATCTCGAAGAGGCGTTTGAAGCACCACTCGGGGATCTCCTGCTCCTCGTCGATGCGCGACGAGGGGTGCTCGCTGATGAGGTAGTCCTCGAGCTCGGCGAGGAGTTGATCGCAGCGGGCGACCTCGTCGGCGCTGACCTGGGGGTACGGGAAGACGAGGTCCTCGCGCAGGTTGCCCCAGAACATGTTCTTGACGAGACCCATCTCTTCGGGGTCGGGCCCCAGCATGACCTCGGCGTCCTCGATCAGTTTGCGGTCCTTGTCCGAGATGCCCTTGAGGTTTTTGAGGTCCTGTTTGAGTTCCGCCATCGGTTCCGTCTCCATCGTTGATCGCGGCGATTGTTTGCCACGGTGTGGTTCGTCTGTCTCAGGCCCTGGCGGTGTCTTTGCCGAGGAAGGCGCCGATTCGTTCTTTGGCGGTGTCGGTGTGACGCAGCCTGATCAGGGTGGCTCGCTCGGCGTCGAGGTAGTGACTCCACCCTTTTTCCAAGCAGGTGCGCACCGCGGTGCACACCCCCACCGCGGCTGGGGTCATCTCGAGTTCGCTCATGGCGCTTTCGAGGGCGTCCTGCGCGAGATCGATGCGGCCTTGCATCAGGTGGTTGGGTTCGGCCTGGTTGAGCCGATCGGGCTTGGGTTCTGTTGCGAGTCGCTGCGCCAGCGCCATCAGTTCTTCTTTGGTGTCGGCGAGTTCTTCGAGGATGCCCGCTTCGTGGGCGGCGTCGGCTTTGAGCGGTTTGCCTGTCGCGGTCAGTTCGATTGCTTTGGCGGGGTCCATGCGCGCCGGGAGCAGGCAGGCGCCGCCCCAGCCTGGGCAGATGCCGAGGCCGGCTTCGGGGAGCCCTACGAGGTAGGGCTTCGCGTCGGCGGCGGGTCGCAGACCGACGATGCGGTCGCAGTGCATCGCGAGTTCGAGCCCCCCACCGAGGGCGGCGCCGTTGATGGCGGCGACGGAAGTGCAGGGGAGCGCCGCGAGGCGACCGAAGACGCGCTGGCCCATCGCGAGGTAGTCGTCGAGCTCGGCGTCGTCGAGACCGTCGATCTCGGCGAGGTCGGCTCCGGCGACGAAGACGCGATCGGATGCGGATGCAAGAACAACGCCCTCGATATCGGATCCGAGGGCGCTTTCGATTTCGTTGAGTGTGTCGTCGAGACGCACAAGGAGGGCGCGGTCGAGCACGACGACGGATCGGCCTGGTTGTTCCAGGACAATGGTCGCCACCTTGTGAGAGGCGCCGCGTTGGATTGGCAGCGGGTTGCTCGCCATCGTTCCTCCGGAGACGGGTCAATCCTGCTAGCGGATCGGCCCTTGGATATGCCAAAGCCCACTTCGATCGGTGCTCGATCGGGGCATCGTTGATCCCGGCCCGCACCACCTGCGGGGGGACTCGCTGACGAGGCGCCGGCAGCAGCCGGAGGGCGGTCAATGAATCCGGCTTGGTGAGCCGAAAAAATGGAAAAACCCGTCCTGGAGAGCAGCGCCTGAATCGCGCCTCCCGCTTCCTCAGGTGCAGTATAGGAGGCCTCAGGGGCGGGGGCTTGAAGCTCGCGACACGAATTCTAACCTGCTGTAAACAAACATTTTAACGATCCGACCGGGTATGGAAACCCTGTGGGTAAACCGGATGCTCCGATTAGCGTGAAAAAGCCTTGCTCAGGCACGCTCTGGCTTCGTCGCTGGTGACGACCTCGGTGGAGATCAGGGCGCCCCGGTTCACCTGCTCTGCGAGGGTCGAACCATCGAGTTTGTTGAGCCATTCCTTGGTGGCGCGGAGAGCGACGGGGCCTCCGCTTGCGATGCGTTCGGCGAGATTACGGACTTCTTCATCCAATGAATCGGAAGGCGCGAGCGATGTCACCAGACCGAGTTCGTGCGCACGCGTGCCGGACATGGTTCCGCCGGCGAGCAGGACGCGGCGCGCCACTCCCGCGCCGACCTTGCGCACGAGCCATGGCGCTACAACGGCTGGGCAGACACCGAGATCGACCTCGGGATAACCGATCTTCGCGTCGTCGTGCGTGACGGCGAAGTCGCAGACGCACATCAGACCGCAGCCACCACCGATCGCGGCGCGGTTGACGCGCGCGATCGTCGGCATGGGCAGCGCGCGGAGTTTGAGCGTGACGTTTGCGATTTTGGTCAGGAGCTGCGCCGGGGCGCCGGGCTCATCGAGGACTGCTTTAAGGTCCATGCCTGCGCAGAACGCTCGGCCGGCGCCGGCGAGGATCACGGCGTTGACGTTGTCCGTCTGCGCGAGCTCATCGAGGCGGTTGCTCAGCGCATCGAGGAGATCGATGGAGAGGGCGTTGCGCGCGCCGGGCCGGTTGAGCGTGAGCTTGGCGACGGCTTCGGTGCGGTCGAGCAGGCAGAGGTCGTTCGTTGCGTTGGTCATTTCCAGATGGCCTGTAGGCGTTGGCGTTCTTCTTCGCCGCCTGCGATCGCGAGCGAGGCTTGCAGGGCGGCGTTGTGGAGTTGGGAATCGTTGGAACCGTCGATCTCGTTGAGCCACCGCTTGGTGGCGACGAGGGCGTGGTGTGGTTTTCGTGCGAGGGTTGTTGCGAGTTCGACCGCTCTCGGGAGGACTTGTTCTGGGGTCTCGACGCACTCGGAGGCGAGACCAATACGAGTTGCCTCGGCGCCTGAGATCAGGCCGGGGTCGAGGAGGCGTTCTCGGGTGTGGCCGTCGCCGATGGCGAGGCGGAGGGTGGTTGAGGAGATGGCCGGTGAGACCCCGAGACGGACGACGGGGTAGCCGAGTTTGGCGTTGGCGTCGGTGATGACGAAGTCGCAGCCTGCGAGGAGCGCGCAGCCCCCGGCGATGGCGCCGCGCTGGGCGGCGGCGACGACGGGGACGGTGCAGTTGCGCAGCGCACGGACCGCTGCGGCGAGCTTGGTGAGCAGGTCGGGCATGACGAGCGGGTCGTCTTTGCACAGGGAGAGGTCGAACCCAGAACAGAACGTTGGGCCTGCGCCGGCGAGAACGATGGCGTGCGCCTTGCCCTGCCCGGCGTGGACGAGCTTGGCGACGCCGACGATGTTCTCGAGCACGTCGGGCGTGAGCGCGTTGCGCTTCTCCTGTCGATCGATCGTGACGACCGCGACGGATCGCTGGTCGTCGCCGTCAACGGGGATGTGCTCGACGCGGATCATGGGTGCGCCTTTTCGATGATTGACCGGGCGAACGCGGAGGCCCCGTTGAGGGCGGCTCGGTCGACGTTGGTTTCCATGCCCATTGCTTCGATGGTATCGAGCAGGGTGGACGTTGCGATGTTGCCGGGCGCGGGGTTGTCGGGGGTCCCGGCGTAGGGGCAGCCTCCGAGACCGCCTGCGGAGGCGTCGAAGGAGCCGACTCCCAGTTCGATGGCGGTGCGGGCGCAGTCGGCGGCGCAGTGCTTGGTGTCGTGGAGGTGGAGGACGAGGAGTTGCTCGATCTCGGTCGGCGTGAATGCGCTCAGGAGGGCGGCGATGTCAGCTGGCTGAGCGGCGCCGATGGTGTCGCCGAGGTCGATCTCGACGCGGCCATCATTGAGGGCGCTGGTCGGCGCGAGCGCAAGGAGTTGGTCGGCGACGGCGCGGACGTTGTCCGGCGCGATCGCGCCCTCGAAGGGGCAGGCGACGGCGCAGGAGATGTACATGCGGACGTCCATGCCTTCGTCGAATGCGGCAGGGAGGAACTGATTGAAGCGCTCGATCGTTTCGGTGATGGTCGCGTTGGTGTTCTTCTGGCTGAATGTTTCCGATGCGGCGGTGAAGACGGCGATCTTCAGGGGGAGGCCTGCGCGGTGGATCGCGAGGGCTCGTTCGAAGCCACGTGCGTTGGGGACGAGGACGGAGAGGGTGGTGGCGGGCGCGAAGTGGGTCGGACCCGATCCGGCTCCCTCTCCCAGAGGGAGAGGGGGGCTGGTTAACGCTGGTTGAATGGCGTCGATGGTTTTTCTTACCCCGGCCAATACATCCTCGGCGTCGGCGAGTTGGGGGATCCACTTGGGGGAGACGAAGCTGGTGGCTTCGATCTCGTCGACTTTGGCGCGGAGGAGCAGGTCGATGAGACGGACCTTGTCCTCGGTTGGGACAATCCCCTGCTCGTTCTGGAGCCCGTCGCGCGGGGCGACGTCGGTGATGCGAATAATTTCCGCCATATGCAGATCGTACCCCGGATTCGCGGATTCGGTCTGGTGATCGGCCGGGCGATCGGTAGGCTGGTTGTTGAACCTCAAGGGAGACCCATCATGCCCAACGCACGCACGCTCGTCGCCAGCGCCTCGATCCTCGCGGTTTGTGCCGTCACTTATGGGGGTGATCTGAACCCGCCGCCTGGCGCGGTGGCGCCGACGGACCGGGTGCGGATCAACCCGGAGACTGCCGGGGTTCCGATCGTGATCGATGAGCCGGGCTCGTATGTGCTGACCGGCCCGGTGCTGGATTGCATCGGGTGCGACGACTTACCGAACCATGGGATCGTGATCAGCGCGGCGGATGTCACGCTCGACTGCAACGGGTTCCAGATCATCGGCGACCCGGAGAATTCTGCGGTTGGGATCTCGCTGATTTTTCCTGCGGAGAATGTGGTCATCCGCAACGGGACGGTGCGCGACTGGTCGATCGCCGGGATTCTTGGCGGCGGCGGCGGTGTGACGCTCGAGGGCATGCGCGTCAGTGATTGCGGACAAACGGGTGGCGGCGCGGGCATCTCGCTGAGCAGCGAGGCGCGTGTCATCGGGTGCACCTCGATGCGCAACGGGGGCGCGGGGATCCAGGTCGGCTTTGGCTCTGCGATTCAGGATTGCATCGCCACGGGGAATGCGGGCGGCGGGATCGAGACCGCGTTCGGCGGGCTCACCAACGGGAGCGTGCTTGAGAACTGCGTCTCGCGGAACAACGGCGGCATCGGGTTCAGCCTCGGTGACGGGACCACAGCGCGCGGGTGCTCGGCTTCGCAGAATGGCGGCGCCGGGATGATCATCGGCCCCGGCGGTGTCGCGAGCGGGTGCTCGGCGGTGCTCAATGGCGGGACCGGGATCGAGGTCGTCAACGCGCTGGCACACGGTTGCGCGGCGGCATGGAACACCGGCGCGGACATCACGCTGACCGCTGGTGGGGTTGCGATTGATTCGCACGACGCTCCGTAGGGATCGCCCTAACGACAACTAGACGGTCGCGAGGCGTTCGAGCGTCAATTCGGCGAATCGCTGCGCTGACTCGGGCGCGATCGGGAAGAAGAGTTCGGGCTCGACGGCTTCGAACTCGATGAGCGCGGGGTTCCCGGGGGTTGGCTCGACGATGTCGGCGCGGCTGTAGAGGAGCGGGGCGCGGTCGCCTGCGGTTTGGTTGTGCGCGCGAACAGCGATGTCGATCTCCTGCGCTGTCGGCTCGACACGGGTGTAATTACCGCCGAACTCGATCTGGACTCGGAAATCACCCTCGGCGGGGACCTTGCGGATGGCGTGCGCGAAGCGGCCATTGAGGAGGACGATGGAGAGCTCGCCGGTTGTTGTGATTGAATCGAGCATGGGCTGCGCCATGGTGACGCCGCGGGTGAGTTGTTGTTTGGTGTGGGCGATGGCGTTATCGAGGCGGTCGATCGTGAAGCGGCCGAGACCTGAGGCGCCGGCGCCTACGGTGGGCTTGATGATGAGTTCCTGCCAGTTGGTGTCGCGGAGGATCTGTTCGAGGTTGTCGGATTCGCCCTGTTCGATCCAGCGCGTGGGGACGATCGGGACTCCGGCGTTTTCGAGATCGCGGAGGTAGGCCTTGTCGAGGTTGCGGCGGACGACGCTCGGCGGGTTCATGAGGCGCGAGACGGAATCCACGCGATCGACCCACTCGAGGAACTCGTCGAGGCGGTCCATGTAGTCCCACGTTGTGCGGATGATGACGGCATCGAATGCTGACCAGTCGGTTCGCTCGTCGTCCCAGCGGAGGAGCTCGGCGTTGACGTCGTGCGCGCGGAAGGCATCGATGAGCGGGGCGTCGTCGTTGGCGCAGAATCCGGGGTGGGATTTGCAGGTGGCGATGGCGATTAGCATCAAGATGCATCTTTTCTATAAATTTCAGGCTCCGCCCTACAAAGATCTCTAAAAACCAAACCAACCTTTGTCAGATTATTCACATGTCGAACAGTACCAGGGCCCAAAAATCCTGCGGCTTGAAATCTTTCAAACATGTCCATTTGCGAAGACCAATCTGGAATTTGCTTCATGGAGCCCCTTCCCTCTGCCCACTCAAGAAACGCATCTAATTCCTCGCTTGTCAACGCCACCACTCCAGAACACACTCGCCTGTACAACCCTGCTGGCGGGCGATCATTCAAATACCACACAAGGCAAACCGAGTAAAATGGCTGCTTCCGCTGATCATCCTCTTCAATCGCATTGCGAAGTGAACATTCAAAAATATCGACTTCTTCCTCTACAAGATTTTCAATGCAATCGATTCGATCTTGTATTGCCTCCAATTGAAACTTGATATTCCTCTCTCGCTTCTCTTGCTTACTCTCATCTAGCCGCCCATTTATCGTTCTTGCTATTCGATCAACTGTAATTGCGACCATAGCGGGCCCGCCGCCTGACGTAGTGAGAATGCCCGCAAACCCCATCGCACCAAGCAATTTCGTCGCAATAGATTTTTTTTCAATTCCCTTACTCATAACATCACGTCTGCAGCACGCCTGTTTTGAATTCTCGATCCATCGGCCAGCGGGCGGTCATTGCTAGTGCTTCTGCGAGTTCCTTGCGGGTTTCGTGGGGCTGGATGATTCTGTCCAGCCAGCCTCGGGCGGCGCCGTGGCGGATGTCTTGTTGCTCGGTGTAACTGGCTTCGATCGCGGCGAGGATCTGCTCGTGGGTTTCGGGGTCGATCTCTTCGCCCTTGCGCTTGCGGCTGCCCTCTTCGATCATGGCGAGGACTCCCGTCGCTTGCTTGGCGCCCATGACGGCGCACCTGGCGCCTGGCCAGG
>JAJDDA010000073.1 GCA_029260535.1 Phycisphaerales bacterium
GTATATTTATACATATGGCCGAAGCGAGACGACGACAACTCATCGCCCGACACCTCCGGACCAACCCGTCCCAGAGCCAGGCGTCGCTCGCTCAGCACCTGATCGACCAGGGCGTCGAAACCACGCAAGCCACGGTCTCACGGGATCTTGCAGCGATGGGGGTGCTCAAGGGGCCAGATGGGTATGTGCTCCCTGACGATGGGCAGGGCAAGCAAAGCCGAGCCCCGGAGGACTCGCAAGCCGTGATCCGCCGCCACGTGCTCACCGCGACGCAGGCGGATTCGCTCGTCGTCCTGCACACCGCGCCGGGGCACGCGGGGATGGTCGCGGTCGAGCTGGACCGATGGCCGCCCAAGGGCGTCGCCGGGACCATCGCCGGTGACGACACGATCTTCCTCGCGACCACGAGCCGAACCACGGCACAGAAGGTCGCCTCCACCATCCGGGCGATGCTCAACCACTAGAACTGAACGCAACCAGGGGCCGAACCAGAATGCTGAATCATAATTTTCTGACAACCCGAGACTGGTCGCGCGCCGAGATCGACGCCCTGCTCGATACCGCCGCCTCGTTCAAGCGCGAGCACCCGGGACCGATGCTCAGCGGCAAGTCTGTCGCGCTGGTCTTCTTCAACCCCTCGCTGCGCACGAGGACCTCGATGGAACTGGGCGTCTGGAGCCTCGGCGGGCACGCGGTCGTGCTCGAACCGGGCAAGGCGGCGTGGCCGATCGAGTTTACTCCCGGCGCCATCATGGACGGCGACGCGGAGGAGCACGTCCGCGAGGTTGCGCGCGTGCTGTCCGAATACTGCGACCTGATCGCGGTGCGGAAGTTCCCCGGGTTCCAGGACTGGTCCGTCGATCGGCTCGACACCGCGATCAATGCTTTCGCTGAGCACGCGACCGTTCCGGTGATGAACCTCGAAACGATCGAGCACCCCTGCCAGGAGCTCGCGCACGCGCTCGCCCTCCGCGAAAGGCTCGGGACGCTCGAGAACAAGAAGTACGTCCTCACCTGGACGTACCACCCCAAGCCGCTCAACACCGCCGTCGCGAATTCGTCCCTGCTCATCGCGACCAAACTCGGGATGGACGTCACGCTCCTGTGCCCGGACGAGCGGTACCTGCTCGACGAACGCTACATGACCGCCTCTCGCAAGAACGCCGAGGCACAAGACGGCTCGCTGACCGTGACGCACGATATTGACGCCGCCTACGAAGGCGCTGACGTGGTGTACGCGAAGAGCTGGGGCGCGCTGCCCTTCTACGGGAATTGGTCAAACGAGCAACCGATCCGGGATCAGAACCGGCACTTCATCGTCGACGAACGCAAGATGGCGCTGACCAACAACGCGCTCTTCAGCCACTGCCTCCCGATGCGGCGGAACATCAAGGCGACCGACGCGGTCGTTGATTCGCCCAACTCCATTGTCATCGAAGAGGCCGCCAATAGGCTCCCCACCCAGCAGGCGGTGATGGCGACGCTGCTCAACACAACAACACCCGCACTCGCACCAACGAGCACGCCCAAGAGGAAGCACACCCATGCCTAAGACCATCGTCCTCGCATTCTCAGGGGGTCTCGACACAAGCTACTGCGTGCTCGACCTCATCAACCGCGGCTTCGACGTCGTCACGCTCTTCGTGGACACCGGAGGTGTCGGCGCAATCAAAGCGGAATGGATCAAACGCCGGGCGCTCGAATTGGGCGCCCTCGAACACCATTCGGTAAACGGATCCGCCGCGCTGTGGGATGACTTCGTAGTCCCCTTCGTCATGGGTGGCGCGCTCTACGGCGGGCAGTACCCCCTGCTCTGCTCGGACCGGACGGTCATCGCCGCCGAAACAGCGCACCTTGCGCACCAGATCAACGCCGACGCGGTCGCGCACGGGTGCACCGCGATGGGCAACGATCAGGTCCGTTTCGATCTTGCATTGCAGAGCCTGACGAGGCTGCCCCTCATCGCGCCGATCCGTGATCTGATGTCGTCCGTCGCGCTCCCGAGGGAGCACGAGATCGAGTTCCTGAACAAGGCCGGGTTCGACGTCGAAGCGGACGCCTCGCGATACTCGATCAATGAGAACATCCTCGGTGTCACGATGTCAGGGTCAGAAATCGACGAGTTCGAGGCGCCGGACGAGTCGCAGACGAGGCGGATGACCGCGCCGCGCGCGCAGTGGCCAGCGGAACCGCTCACCGTTTCGCTGACGTTCGAGCAGGGCGCCTTGACCGCGATCGACGGTGAGCGCGGCGATGGCCCGGCGATGCTCAAGGCGCTCAACGAGCACTTCGGCGCCTACGGGGTTGGCCGCGATATCTACACCGGTGACACCGTGATCGGGCTCAAGGGCCGGATCGTCTTCGAGGCGCCGGGGCTCGTTGCGCTCCTGTGCGCCCACCGCGCGCTCAAAGAAACAACGCTGACCAAATCGCAGGCCTCGTTCTCGCCGATGATCGCGAGCAAGTGGTCGGAGCTGGTGTACTCCGGGCTGTTCCACGATCCGCTCCGCACCGATCTTGATCGCTTCATCCGCTCATCGCAGCAGCGCGTCACAGGGGAGGTCCTCGTGCAGACCGACGGCGGCTCGTGCACGGCGGTCGCCGTTCGCTCGGCGAACACGCTCAGCAACCCCGACGCGGTGTACGCCCAGAGCGCCGACTGGTCGGCGGCAGAAGCTGAAGGGTTCATCAAGCTCTTCGGGTTGTCCAGCGCGACGTGGTCCAGAACCGAGGACTCGCACCTCAACCCGGCGGGGTCCGCGTGATGCAACCAAACCACGACCCACAGCATGTTTCCGGCGACTTCAGTTCCGCCAACCGGGACACGATCGTCGACCTGCTCCAGAACTTCGGCTCCAAGAAAGAAATCGACCAGTACCTCCGCGCCTTCCTCGGCGCCGAGGCTTCGCGCTTCGCCGTGATCAAGGTGGGCGGCGGTCTCCTGCTCGATGAACTGGACGAGCTCGCCTCCACACTCGCGTTCCTGAGCAAGATCGGATTGCTCCCGATCGTCGTGCACGGCGCCGGCCCTCAACTGACCGAGGCGCTCAAGCAGGCGAACATCGAATCGCAGTTCGTCGCCGGCTCGCGCGTGACCACACCCGAAGTGCTGGGGGTCGCACGCAAGGTTTTTCAGGGCGAATGTGTCAGGCTCTGCGAAGCGCTCGAATCCCGCGGCGCGAGAGCCAGGCCGATCGTTTCGGGGGTCTTCGAGGCCAAACGCACCAACGAATCCTCGATGGGCTGGGTCGGGATCGTCTCCAGGGTCGACCTGGCACTCGTCAACAGCGCGACAACGAGCGGGCAGATCCCGGTGATCTCCTCGCTCGCACTCTCGGCGCAGGGGCAGGCGCTCAACATCAACGCGGACGTCGCCGCGCGCGAACTCGCCAAGGCGGTGCAGCCGCACAAGGTCATCTTCCTGACACCGACGAGCGGCCTGCTCGACCCGGATGGGCAGATCATCCCGGCGGTGAACCTCGAAGAGGATCTCGAACGCATGATCGCCTCGTCGTGGGTCAACGGGGGCATGTCGCTCAAACTCCGCGAGATCAAGCGCCTGCTCGACGAGATGCCCGCGACCTCGTCCGTCGCGGTGACGAGCCCCCGCCATCTCGTACGCGAGCTCTTCACGCACAAAGGCCAAGGCACGCTTATCCAGCGCGGCGTCCGCATCTCGGAACGGCAGGACATCGGGTTCATCGATCTGCAACAGCTCCGGGGCCTGCTCGAATCGAGTTTCCAGAAGCAGCTCCACGCGGACTATTTCGACAGCGCCGAGATCGACCGGATCTACATGGCCAACGACTACTCCGCCGCCGCGATCGTTACGAAGAACGGACCTTCGCCGTACCTCGACAAGTTCGCCGTCACCCCCAAAGCGCAGGGCGCCGGGATCGGCGCTTCGCTCTGGAACCGGCTCATCGCGAACGAGCCGCAGCTGTTCTGGCGGTCCAGCAAGGCGAACCCGATCAACCCGTGGTACTTCGAGCGCGCCGATGGAGCGGTCCGTCGGGGCGGCTGGGTCGTGTACTGGAAAGGCCTGACCGACCCGGCGCACATCGCCTCGTGCGTGGATTACGCCGCGGCAAAGGAACCGTCTTTCATCACCCCAACCGTTCAAGTGAAAGGGGCGCTGAACTCCAATGCCATCGTCTGAATCCGCAACGAAATCACTCACGCTTGGCCTCTTCGGCGCGAGGGGATCGGTTGGAAAAGAATTGATCGGGCTTCTGAACAAGCACGATTCGATCGACCTCACCGCCGCCTGGTCCGGGTCGCTCGCGGGTGAACAGGTCCGTGCGCATGCGCCCGGCGCCCCCGAAGGTCTGGTCTACCTTGAGCCGGACTTTGATTCGCTCTGCGATGCAAGCCCTGACGTCGTCGCGCTCGCGCTACCAAACGGGAAAGCGCAGCAAGCCGTCGAGGCGATGGAGCGTTCGGACCATCCGCCCAGGGTCATCATCGACCTGAGCGCCGATTTCCGCTTCGACGACAACTGGGTGTACGGGCTCACCGAGATCAACCGCGAGCGTATCCGCTCGGCAACTCGTATCGCCAACCCGGGATGCTACGCGAGCGCCATCGGACTCACGCTCGCGCCCCTCGGTGCTCGTGCCGTCGGCGTCCCCCACTGCTTCGGTGTTTCGGGGTACAGCGGCGCCGGCTCAACGCCGAGCGACCGGAACAACGTTGAACGACTGACCGGCGGTGTGCTCCCCTACGTGAGCGTCGGCCACCTGCACGAACAGGAAGTCAGCCACACGCAGGGAAGGCCGATCCGGTTCGCCCCAACCGTCGCGCCGTTCGAGCGCGGCATCGTGATGACCACGTTGTTCGAGTTCGAGCAACCAACCGATCCCGACGAGATCGAATCGATCTACACCGATGCGTACTCGAACGAGCCCCTCATCGGCATCCTCGGCACGGAGATTCCCCGCGTGCAGGATGTCGTCGGAACGCCCAACACGATGATCGGCGGGATCCAGGTCGACCCGAACAATCCAACACGATGCGCCGTCGTCTGCGTGCTTGACAACCTGCTCAAAGGAGCCGCTTCGCAGGCGCTCGCCAACATCAACCTGGCTCTGGGTCTACCCGAACATGAGGGGATCTTGTCATGACACTCCCGGTATGGGCAACCGCCGAGTCGGATTCGCAGGCAGCGGAGCAAGCGATGCGCTACCTCGCCTCGGACGATGTCATCCTGGATCGGCAGCTCTTCCCGTGCGACATCCGCGCGACCGGCGCTCATGTGAGGGGGCTTGCGACGATCGGCGCACTTACAAACGAAGACGCCGAGCGTGTCAACACATCGCTCGAACATCTCGCCGCCGAATTCACCGATGGCCGGTTCGTTCTCGATGAACGATACGAGGACGGCCATTCCGCGATCGAGGCGTACCTGACAGCGGACCTTGGCGATCTCGGCAAACGCATCCACCTGGGGCGCAGCCGAAACGACCAGGCGTTGGTCGCGACCCGGCTGTTCATGCGAGAATCGCTCGTGCGGACCAGAGCATCCATCCTCTCTTGTGCGCGCGCAGCCCTGGAACTCGCACAGGCAAACGAGATGACACCGATGCCGGGCTACACGCACCTGCAACGCGCGGTGCCGTCGTCCGTTGGCCTCTGGATGGCGTCGTACGCAGAAGCATTCGCCGATGACGCGGAATTAATCGACGCCACGCTCGCGTGGATCGACCGCTGCCCGCTCGGCGCCGCCGCCGGGTACGGCGTCAACCTCCCGCTTGATCGCGAGGGTGTCGCGCAGGATCTCGGATTCGCCCGGCTCCAACTCAACCCGATGGCGGCGCAGGCGAGCCGGGGCAAGCACGAGGTGCAGACGCTCGGAACCCTCTGGCAGGCGATGCAGACGCTCCGGCGCCTGGGCTGGGACCTGACGATGTTCGCCTCGAGCGAGTTCGGTTTCATCGAGATGCCCGACGCGATGACCACCGGCTCGTCCATCATGCCCAACAAGCGCAACCCCGATGTCGCGGAGCTCTTCCGCGCCAGCGCGGGTGTTGTCGCCGGCGCGATGACCGAGATCCAGCAGATCGTTTCGCTCCCCAGCGGCTACCACCGGGACCTGCAGCTCACCAAGGCGCCGTTGCTCCGCGCGATCCGCACCGCGCAGGAAAGCCTCGCGCTCGCGCCGTCGCTGATCCAGGGTCTGCGCATCAACGCGGACCGATGCAGAGCGGCCATCGACCGATCCATGCACGCCACCGACATGACCGTCGAGATGGCCCTCGCCGGGGTTCCGTTCCGTGACGCGTACCGCAAACTCAAAGACGACGGTGTAGATCGCGATGACCTCACCCCGGAAGACAGCCTTCAAGCACGCACCTCCCTCGGCGCGTGCGCGAACCTGGGCTTGGATGATCTCCGCGCTCGGATTGATTCGTTGGCGACGGTCTGAGTCGGCCCGAACTCAATCAATCGGAGACACCGCACGCCAATTCACCACCCGGATGCCCCCTGGCTGCTTGATCGTGAGCATCTGCGACACCGTCTGTGCGCCGATCGTCGTGCTGACATTCTGCGGCACAACCGTCGAGGTCATCTGGGCGCCGCCGGGCCAGGTGATGCGGACGATGTAGGTCAACGCCGGATCGACACCGCCGAAGTGCGTCCAGACCGGCTCGGACCCGCCGTACCCTCGAGCGACGCCGACCTCACGCCTTGCGAGCAGCGTTGAGCCGCTGGCGTCAAACAGTTCGACTCGCGTTCCGATGACGCCGGGGTTGGAGCCCCCCGAATCCGGTCCGAGCGTGCGCACCATCAGGTAGTTCGCATCGTTGGTCTGGTTCTCGAGCAGCCTGGTCTTCCCGTCGCCATCGCGCGTGGTCAGGCTGATATCAAGGTCGCCGTCGTTGTCGAA
>JAJDDA010000074.1 GCA_029260535.1 Phycisphaerales bacterium
AGGTGATCCGCGAATACGGGATCGACGGCGCCCTCGTCTGCCTCAACGAATCCGCACTCGCTCCCACAGCGCTCCAAGCCCTCCGGCAGGCCGGCATCCCGATCCGGACGATGCCAACCATCGAGGACACCCTCACCGGGACCTCCGCGCAGGAACCCGCGCCGATCAACCTCAACGCGATCGACCTCCCGACCCTCGTCGGTCGCCAGCCGCGACCCATCGACGACGACCTCGCCAGCCGGATCATCCGGGGCCAGCGCGTGCTCATCACCGGAGCCGGTGGAAGCATCGGGTCCGAACTCGTCCGGCAGGCCGCCGCCCTCGAACCCGCCGCGATCCTCCTGATCGAGCGCTCCGAGAACGCCCTCTTCGAGATCGACCGCGAAGCCGCACGCGTCTGGCCGGGCGTCGAGCGGAAGGCCCTCCTACACGATGTCGTCGACGCCGACGCGACCCAGCGCATCGTCGGCTCCTGGCGACCCGACGTCATCTTCCACGCCGCGGCGCACAAGCACGTCCCGATGATGGAGGACCACCCGGCCCACGCGGTCGACAACAACCTCTTCGGCACCAAGTCCATCGCCGACGCCGCCGTCCACGCAGGGGTCGGCCGATTCGTGATGATCTCCACCGACAAGGCGGTCAACCCGTCTTCCGTCATGGGCGCGACCAAGCGCCTCGCCGAGCAATACGTCCGCTCGCTCACCGCGACCCAGAAAACAACCCGCCTGAGCATGGTCCGCTTCGGGAATGTGCTGGGGTCCTCGGGGAGCGTCCTGCAGATCTGGGCCAAGCAGATCGAAAGCGGTGGCCCTGTCACCGTCACCGACCCGCGCATGACGCGCTACTTCATGACGATCCCCGAAGCCGCCGCGCTCGTCATCGAGAGCGCCGCGCTGAACGAATCCGAATCCGGAGGCGCCGACGTCTTTGTCCTCGACATGGGCGAGCCCGAGCGCATCCTCGACCTCGCGCACCGGTTCATCGAGGCCTCGGGCAGAACACCGACCGGCGAGCCCGTTGTCGCGGTCGGAGTCACCAGCGCCGAAGCAGGACGGCGCCTGCGCGAGCGCCAAGACGACACGAGAATGCCGATCCTGATCACCGGCTCACGACCCGGCGAGAAACGCCACGAAGAGCTCGCCCACCAGCTCGAAGAGCTCCGACCGACCAGAGCGAAGGGTGTGCAGGCCTGGGCAGGAAAAATGATCGAGGCCGAAGCTGTTCGGGATATGGTTGCCGACCTTGCTGCCGTCCGCTCCGAATCCGACCAATGGACGGCAATCCAGGCGATCCGCCGATGGACGCCGACCCTCCCAGCGGTCGAATCCCGCGTTATAGCACGCACAAACATGTCCGGCGTGGCTTGACGAGCAAGGGTGAGGGGGCTGACAATCCCCCTTTCCAGAAGCATCAGCGCCGAACAAACGGGGGTTTCGTTCGCGGCGCTGCAAGAGATACAGACCATGCTGACCGCCAACAGGCAGGAACAACTCGTCATCGAATCCGACGAGACCAGAGGCCGCGCCCAGGCGCTCCTCGACGACCTGATCAAAGCCAAACAAGACGCGGAGACCGGGCTCGCGCAATCGCAGCAGAGCGATCCGATGTCCGTCGTGACAGGCCGCTCGTCGCTCGACAACGCGATCGAGCGCACCAGACGCATGCTCACGCTCCTCGAGCGCGCCACCGACGCGCTCCGCACCGGGCTCCACGAATCGCTCACCCCCGAAGAGCGCGCCCTGCTCACCGAGATCGACAGCGAACTCGGCCCGGAAGCCTGAACGCTTCCGTCGCGTTTCACGCTTGAAACCAGTACGATCTGCGGATGACCACCGAATCCGCGATCGCCGCAACCACATCGATTTCCGTCAAGCGTCTCAATGAGCACGCCACCCTCCCGAGCCGTCACAGCGCGCACGCCGCGGGGATGGATCTCGCCGCGTGTCTCCCCGATGGTCCGATCCAGATCGCGCCCCGATCGATCGCGATGATCCCCTGCGGATTCGCGATGGCCGTCCCCGTCGGCTTTGAAGCGCAGGTCCGACCCCGCTCCGGTCTCTCGTGCAAGCACGGCATGACCCTGCCCAACTCCCCCGGGACCATCGATTCCGATTACCGAGGCGAGGTCTTCGTGCCGCTCATCAACCACGGCGCCGAGGTCTTCACCGTCGAGCACCAGATGCGGATCGCCCAGATGGTCATCGCTCCTGTGGTCCTCGCAGACGCCGTCGAGGTCGATTCCCTCGACGAGACCCCCCGCGGAACCGGCGGGTTCGGCTCGACCGGCCTCTGATCCGCGAAAACTCCCACCATTTCGGTGAAATCCAATCGTGAAGCCGTAGCCGAATTCGACAGTGATCCTGTCAATCCGGTCGATATTCCATGCTGGCGATTCCTGCGCCAACCCCACCGAGAGGACCACGGAACATGGCCGCCAACAAGAGCAGCACAACCAAACCGAAATCGAAGAAGAAGCCCGCCGATGACGAGCCCACCGGCTGGCGCATCACCAGCAACGCCGACCGATTGCTCGTCGTCACGTGCATTGGCGCATGGGCATTCGTTGTCGTCAGCCTCCTGACGTTCAACCTCGCCGACCCGCCGAGCCACATCGTCGCGCCCGCCAACGAATCCATCGCCAACCTCTGCGGCATCGTCGGCGCGTGGATCGCGTACCAGCTGCTCAGCGTCGTCGGACCCGGCATCTGGATCTTCCTCGCAGGAACCGGCGCCATGCTCGGGATCGTCGCATCGGCGCGCACCGTCACCCAACCCGCCTTCCGCCTTGTCGGGCTCCTCATCGTGACCATCGCATTCAGCGGCTTTGTCGCCCTGCTCGCGCCGACATCCGGCGTCTTCCCCGAAGGCGCGGGCGGTGTCGTCGCGATCGCATCTGTAAGCGAGCTCGTCGAACGCTTCGGCGCCTTTGGGACCGGGCTCTGGCTGACACTCGCGGTCGCGATGGGCGGCGTCGCCCTGCTCGACCATTGGCTCTGGACAGGACCGGCAATCGCCGCGTCGTGGGTGTGGTGGTACGCCGCCCCCGTGCTCGGTTGGGCTTCGCGCCAGTCGGGCAGCGCCGTCGTTCGTGGCGTCCGCGCCGGCAGAGCGGCAACCATCCGCATGAACGATCTCGACGACGACGAACGCGTCGACCGCCAGGACGAGTTCGAGCGCCGCCGCGAGAAGAAGCGCATGAAGCTCACCCTCGTCCCCCAGCCTTCCGCCGAGAAGGACGAACCGGACGACGAACCGATCGCCGTCGAGCCCGAGCCGGTCGTCCGACCGATGAAGGTCGCGACCAAGCAGGAGCCGGAATCCTTCGATCCCGAAGAGCTGCGAGAAAAAATCGCCAAACTCCCCGTGCGCTTCGCCTCGACCCAGCGCAACGAGGCGATGGCGGAGCCCGACGACGAATCCGTCACCACCGCCGAGCAGGAGCAGAGCCTCGCGGACTACAAGTTCCCCACCGCCGAACTGCTGCTGGACCCCGAGGACAACTTCTCCGAGAAGATGGAATCCTTCGTCCGCGAGCAGGCCGAAGCCCTCGAGCAGGCCCTCCGCACCTACCGCATCGACGGCGAGGTCGTCGGTGTCGACTCAGGCCCTGTCATCACGCTCTACGAGGTCCGCCTCGCGCCGGGAACCAAGGTCAGCGCACTGACCAGCGTCTCCTCCGACATCGCGCGCTCGCTCAAAGCCGTCAACATCCGCATCGTCGCCAACATGGTCGGCAAGGACACCGTCGGCGTCGAGGTCCCCAACCTCAAGAAAGAACGCGTCCGCCTGAAGGAGCTGCTCAGGCTCTCGCGCCGGCGCGGCGATCTCGACTCGATGAAACTCCCGATGTTCCTCGGCAAAGACGCCAGCGGCGAGCCGCTCATCGAGGACCTCGCATCGATGCCGCACATGCTCATCGCGGGCACAACCGGGTCCGGCAAGAGCGTCTGCATCAACACGATCATCCTGAGTTTCCTGTACACGCGCAAGCCGAGCGACCTCAAGCTCGTCCTGATCGATCCCAAGATGGTCGAGATGGCGCAGTTCCGCGACATCCCCCACCTCATGTGCCCCGTCGTCACCGAGATGGGCAAAGCCGCCGCGATCATCGAGTGGGCCGTCCAAAAGATGGACGAGCGGTACGAGATCCTCGCCGAAGCCGGTGTCCGCGACATCGGCTCCTACAACAAGCTCGGTTGGGACGAGCTCAAAGAGCGCATCGCCCCCAAGACCGAGCGCGACGAGGCGAAGATCCCCCGCAAGCTCCCGTACATGGTCTTCGTCATCGACGAGCTCGCCGACCTGATGATGACGCACAAGGACATCGAGGGATCAATCGTCCGCATCGCACAGAAAGCCCGCGCCGTTGGCATCCACCTGATCCTCGCGACGCAGCGCCCGCAGGCGAACGTCGTGACCGGTCTGATCAAGAGCAACATGCCGGGGCGCATCGCGTTCAAGGTCGCCTCGGGCATGGACAGCCGGATCGTCCTCGACCAGAAGGGCGGCGAGCTGCTCCTCGGCCAGGGCGACATGCTCTTCCTCTCCCCCAAATCGCACAAACTCATGCGCGCCCAGGGCACGCTCGTCGAAGATTCCGAGATCAGAAAAGTCGTCAAACACCTCAAGGATGTCGCCGCGCCCAGCTTCGAGCGCCAGCTCGTCCAGCTCCGCAACGACGGCGCCTCCGAACCCGACCGCGACGGCTTCACCACCGCACAGGAAGACCCGCTCTTCGACAAGGCCGTCGAGGTCGTCCTCGAAACCAAGCGCGGCTCCGTCTCACTCCTCCAGAGGCGCCTCGCCATCGGCTACACCCGCGCCAGCCGCCTCATCGACCTCATGGGCATGGCTGGGATCATCGGGACCTACAAAGGCACCGTCGCGCGCGAGGTGATCATCACCAGCGAAGAATGGAACGCGATGAAGAACCAGGCGGCGATGGACGCACGCCACGACAGCGAGCCGGCAGCCGCACAAGGCGGACTCTTCGACTCCACCAACGGCGTCGAGGCGGTCGTACCGGCGCCCAAGCCCGAGCCGGGAGCCGCGATCGAACCCGAGCCGATCGCGGTTCTCGAAGAAGAACCGACCGAGGCCCTGATCGAAGACGAACCCATCGCCGAAGCGGAACCGGAAGCCGAACTCAAAGAGACTGTCGAAGCCGACATCGCCGAAGACGAAGCGGAAGACGACGAGTACGAATACGAGTACGTCGATGAAGACGAGGACGAAGAGGTCGCCGAAGCCGACACCGAAGAGGCCGAAGCCGAGGCCGAGGCCGAACTCGAATACGAGTACTACGACGAGGACGGGAACCCGATCCCCGCGGACCAGCTCGAAGACTACGGCATCGATGCTTCAGAAGAACCCGACGATGATTCGGTCGAGATCGAGACGCGTCCGGTGAACGACCAGACGAAGCGGGAATCGGCGTGACACGCCAACACGGTTCAACTCTTCGCAACCCGGTTCACAACGACTTGCCGATCAGTCTTCTGCATCCTCGCGGATCGTCGTCATGCGTTCCTGAAATCCAAGGGGAGAAAACGCCCCGCCCTGGAATGTGAAGCCCCCGGGCATCGGCTCGTAGATTTCAATGCCGAATTTCATTCTGGGCACACCTCCCTCAACCGGCTCCATCACAACCGACGCGATCACCATGAGCGGCACGTCATCGCGCACGTGCTCCATCGGGACGTTGTCCATCGTCCGGCCGCCGGCGAACCGCTGCGAGATCTGTTTGTGCGTTTCGCTTGAGTGCCACCGCAGGGCGGCTTCTTTATCTTCGAACCAGCCGAAGATCGCGAGTTTGCCTGATGCGAACGAGGCTGCCTCAGCGCCGAGGCAGCCCGGTGTCGCCTGGAGCCCGCCGACAAGACTCTGGCCGAGGCCGCCCATCATCTGTTCCGGTGAGAACCGCTCACGCGATTCGGCCCCGCTGATCGGCGGTTGATCATCGGCCTCCTGCCCGGCATGTTGCGCCGTAGCGGCGGTAATGATCACAGCTCCCGAAAGAACTGCAGCGGCCGAAACGATGGTCCTTTTCTTACTCATGATCCTTCTCCTGAAGACTTGGAGGGTGAGCCGCTTGAGCAGAGGCCTGGTGCTGTTTCGCCCAAGAAGCGTGCAGCGCCAATGCCCGATCAACCCAGCGGATCCAAGATTCGTACTGATGAATACCGGCGTCAACGGTCAGCCGGCGGAAGAACTCTTCGACGTTCGGTGCGCTGCTCGGGTCGGCGTTGTCGTCAACATTCGCTGCCACACGGTGCAATTCTTCAAGACGAGCCTTGTACTCGTCTCGGAGCGTCTGCAGGAACTGCTCGCGACCTTCCGCGGAAAGCTCGGCGAGGAACAGGACCTGTGCGAGTTGTGACTGGCGCGTATCACTCATCAACGGGCCATCGTGGAGCCAGGCGTGCAGGCGGGCTCGACCGGCTGGCGTGATGCTGTACATGCGCAGAGGCGGCCCCTTGGCCGCTGGGCGTTTCTCGCCCGAAATCAAATCACGTTCTTCTAGCCGCGAGAGTGTCCTGTAGATCTGGCTTGACTCGGCTGCCCAGAAATGTCGGAACGCATGCTCAAACCAGCCATTCAGGTCCCTACCGCTGGCAGGTTGCCGGAGCAATCCGAGGAGGATGTAGTCGAGGCTCATGCGGGGGCTCTTATATTCCACTTGTGGAATAATACGCCGGGTACTGAGCCGTGTCAACCTCAATAATTGTGATTCATGGATACGCGGAGCTGTGGCCGCGGGCTCGATCGTTACGCCACTTTGACGACGCCGCCCGCCAGCCAGTCCACCGTCTCGCGGAGGCCGTCCTTCAATCCGATCGAGGCCTCGAAGCCCAGCAGCGCCTTGCAACGCGCCACGTCGGCGACCGAGTGCGGCGGATCACCGGGGCGTTCGGGCAGGTGCTCGGCGCCTTCCGGCGGCGGCATCACGCCACGCTCCCGCGCCAACTCGCACATCGTCCGGGCCAGCGTCTCGATGCTCGTCGCGACACCCGACCCGACATTCACGACCTCGCCCATCGGCGTCAAGTCCGCAGCGCCGGCAAGCATGAACGCGCGGATCACATCGCGCACGTGCACGAAATCACGCGTCGCCGAACCATCGCCATAGATCACCGGCGACTTGCCATCGAGCACCCGCTTGGCGAACGCGGTCACTACCGCGGCATATGGCCCATCGGCGCTCTGGCGAGGGCCGTACACGTTGAAGAGCCGGAGCGACATCCCGGGCAAGCCCATCGAGTTCGCCCACGACGCGATGATCGCCTCATCAGAAACCTTGCTCGCCGCGTAAGGCGACAAGGGTCTCGTCTCGGTGTTCTCACGCATCGGGGGTTCACCATCGCCGTACGCCGCAGACGACGACGCAACGATCAACCGCCCGGCGCCAGCGTCCCGCGCCGCCTGCGCCACCCTTCGGGTGCCCTCGACATTGACATCGAATGTCCGCGCTGGATCCTCGATCGAAGCCGGAGCCGACGCCTGCGCCGCGAGATGGAATACCAACCCGACGTTCTCAAAGGCATCGCTCACCGCGTGCGGATCAAGGATGGACCCCTCGACAAACTGGCAGCGCCCGTCGTGCTGATCAATCAGCCGCGCCGGGAGCATCGGATCGCCGGTCGAGAGATCATCGAGGATAATCACCCGCGCGCCCATGCTCAGCAGGGTCTCGGCGAGCCAGCCACCGAGAAAACCCGCGCCGCCTGTGATGCAGACGTTGGCGGCGCGATATCGCTGTTGGAGCCTGGTTTGGGTTTCAGATTCGAGGGGCATAAGCGGGGGCGGGATTGTAGCGGGGGCAGGCCCGGAGCCGAGCCTCGCTTCTCGTTCTCCCCAATTCAATCACGAAAATCCGGGACACGTCATCGATTTCAATGAAAAAGGACCGACGAATCGGTCCTTCGAGTGGTTTCAGAGATGTGATCCCGTTGGATCAGGCGCCCGCAGCGACCGGCTCCGCGGCAGCGGCAGCCCCTGCACCGGCCTTGTACTGCTCCTTGAACGCCGAGATCGCCTCGTTGAGCTTGGCCTTGAGGCCGTCGTCGAACGCCTTCTTCTCGGCAAGCTCATCGCGGACCGCCTTGCCGACAGTCGCCATGTACTCGTGCAGACCCCGCTCGAACATATCGACCTGCTTGAGATCAAGCTCATCCAGATGCCCGTTCGAGCCGGCAAAGATCGAGATCACCTGATCGATGACATCCATCGGGACGTACTGCGGCTGCTTGAGCAGCTCAACCATCCGGGCGCCACGATCAAGCTGCTTCTGCGTCGCCTTGTCGAGGTCCGTACCCAGCTGGGCAAACGCCTCGAGCTCGCGGTACGCGGCTAGGTCGAGCCGGAGCGAGCCGGCGATCTGCTTCATCGCCTTGATCTGGGCGTTGCCACCCACGCGAGAAACCGAAATACCCACGTTCACCGCAGGGCGCTGACCAGCGAAGAACAGCTGCGGCTCAAGGTAGATCTGCCCGTCGGTGATCGAGATCACGTTCGTCGGGATGTACGCCGAAACGTCGCCTTCCTGCGTCTCGATGATCGGCAGCGCGGTCAGCGAACCGCCGCCGTTCTCGTCCGAGAGCTTGGTGGCGCGCTCGAGCAGGCGGGAGTGCAGGTAGAAGACGTCACCAGGGTACGCCTCACGACCAGGAGGACGGCGGAGCAGCAGCGACAGCTGACGGTACGCGACCGCCTGCTTGGACAGATCGTCGTAGATCAGCAGCGCGTGCTTCGGGGTCTTGCCCTTCAAGCCGTTCCACATGAAGTGCTCGCCGATCGTGCAACCGGCGTAAGGAGCGATGTACTGCAGCGGCGCGGGGTCCGAAGCGCCTGCGTTGACAACGACGGTGTACTCCATCGCGCCGTGCTCGCGGAGCGTCTCGACGACGCCCGCAACGGTGGATTCTTTCTGACCAACCGCGACGTAGATGCAAACGACCGCTTCATCGGTGCCCCAGAACTGCTTCTGGTTGATGATGGTGTCGAGCGAGATCGCCGTCTTGCCAACCTTGCGATCGCCGATGATCAGCTCGCGCTGGCCGCGGCCAACGGGGATCATCGAATCGATCGCCTTGATACCGGTCTGCAGAGGCTCGGTCACCGGCTGCCTCGCGGCGATACCGGGAGCGATGATATCGACCTTTGCACGCTCGCTCGTCGAGATCGGCGCGCCGCCGTCGATCGGCTCGCCCAGCGGGTTGATCACGCGACCGAGCAGCTCTTCGCCGACCGGGATGTCGAGCAGACGCCCGGTCGATTTGACCGTGTCACCCTCGCGGATCTGCAGGTAGTCGCCGTAAACAACCGCGCCGACCGTGTCGAGCTCGAGGTTGAAGACCTGGCCCATGACAGCGCCCTTGTTGGTCTGGAACTCGAGCAGCTCACCGGCCATCGCCTTCGACAGGCCGTAGATCTGGGCGATGCCGTCACCAACCTGGATGACGCGCCCGACCTCGGAGACCTCGAGTTCGGCGGAGTACTGTTCGATCTCAGTGGAGATCACGGAGGCGATTTCGTCAGTTCTGATCTTCATCGGGGTCTCGTCATCCTGAGCGCCGGAAGGCGGGTTGAGGCTGTGAGTCTGGTTTGATGGCCGATTCCCCCTTCAAGTCGGGGGGTGAACAGGGTAGCCTCATCGAGGCGGTTTGTCTCGGTTTCGAGTCGTTTCCAGAGTGATTTCGGGCCGATTCAGCCCTCGATTTCGTACACAATATTCACTTGTGCCCGCACCTCGATATCCCCCGGGTTGATCGGGGGCGCCGCCGACTCCATCGCCACCGCCGAGCGGCCAAAGTCCCGCCGAACAGGTTGGACAAAAGACGGGACCAGATCGATCCGGTACACCCCCGCAAGCGATACCCCCGAGGCCTCCGCCAGCGCGACCGCGTCCGCCCTCGCCGCCGCCGCCGCCAGCGCGATCGCCTCGGCGCGCTGCGCCGTGTTGTCCCGGAGCGTGAACTGCAGCGAGTTCACCCGGTTCGCCCCGGCCTCGATCCCGGCGCCGATCAGGTCCCCCGCCTTGCCAAGATCCAGCGTCGTCACCAGCACCTCGTTGCTCACGCGGTAGCCGATGATCACCGGGGGCTTCCCGTCACGCTGCCGGTTGTAGTCGTATTGCGGCTCAACGCTGAACCCCGCGGTCTCGATGTCATCCGCGTCCGCGCCAGCATTCACCAGAGCCCGGATCACCGCGGTCGTCAGCCTCGCGTTGTCCCGAGCCGCATCCGTCGCGTTGGCGTCCTCGGTGATCACCGCAAGCCGAACCCGAGCCTGATCAGGCGCCGCGGTCACGACCGCATTCCCGGTAACGGTCAGCGTCGGGATATGCACATCGTCGTCATCACCGAAAGCCGGCGTTGCGATGACTACGGAGAGGGCGAGCACAGAGGAAATCAATCGGCGCATGGCGGGGCTCCTGGGTTGGTGTGCGCACAGCATACCCGAGCCTTCGCAAAGCCTCAGACTCGACGTCCAAAGAAATCTGCTCTGAATTGATTCAGGATTCGAAAATCTGCTCGGCCCGGGCGCGGATCGCCGGAGCGCCGCTCGAGGCGAGCTGATCACCCATCCGCCGAAGCCGGTTCGAGACCGAGGCATCAATCAATTGATCCCCGATGAGCAGCTTCATCCCACCGATGAGCGAATCATCCGTGTACGCATGCAGCACCGGCTCTTTACCGAGCGCGCCCTTGAGCCGATCCTTGAGCGAGTTGAGCTGCTTCGAATCGAGCCCGGCAGCCGTGAAGACATCAACCTCGACGCGCCCGAACTGCTCCTGCAGGAACGTATCGAACGCCACGGCGATCTCTTCGAGCTTGTACAGCCTTCCCTTGTCGTTGCATACGAGCAGGAACCGCAGCATCAGGTCGGAGCACTTGCCATCGAATATGGACCGGATCGACGCGCGACGCTTGTCCGTCGCGAGGATCTTGGAAGAAAGAAACTCGGCGAACGTCGGGTTCCCCCTGGCGATCTCAATGATCGCCTCGAGCTCGCCGTACACGCTCTCGATCTCGTTCTGGCCGCCCTTGGCGTTCGCCAGATCAAAGAGGCTCTTCGCGTACACGCGGGCGATCGCGTCGGTATGAGTTGCTGTCGCTGCCATGGTCGTCGTTCCGATCGGTTCCGAGGGGGTCCGGGATTAGTTGGACTGCGCGACGCCCTGCAGCTCGGCGAGGGAATCCTCGACAAGCCGGGCCTGGTCATCCGGGTTCAGTTCACGCTGGATGATCTTCGAAGCGATGCTCGTCGCGGTCGTTGACATCTGGGCGTACACCTCGCTGATCGCCGCACGCTTGGCGGTCTCGATGTCCCGCGTCGCCGCGTCACGCATCGCGGTGATCTCCGCCTCCGCCTTCCGCTTGAGCTCACCGGCCATTTTCTGCTGCTCCGCCTTGGTCGACTCGAGCATCGACGCCGCCTCGGTCCGAGCCTCAGCGAGCGCCTTCTCGTACTGGTTCAACGCCGCGGCGGCCTGCTTCCGAGCGGCCTCCGCATCGCCGATCTCTTTCTTGATCTTCTCTTCCCGGTCGCTCAGCGCCTTGGTGATCACCGGCCACACCTTCGCGTTGAGGATAAAGAACACGATCCCGAACATGATCAGCGTCGCAAAGAGCGGGATCAGATCGAACGCGACCGGGTTCGGATCGCCGTGACCGCCGCCATGGCCAGCGTCAGCGGCGTGCGTGTCAACCGCGTGCGCCGCGTCAGCAGCGTGCGAATCAACAGGGTCCGCAGCAAAGGCCGGCGTCGCGGGTGCAAACAGGGCGAGCGAGAGAACGGCGAGCAGTGTGAACAGGATGCGATGCATAGTGGTGGTCCTGATGTACGGATCGAGACAGTTTCAAACATCAACCGCTGTTGAAGGCGTTGACCGGAAAGCACCAGGCGGAACTCTCCGGTCAACGCCCTCGCGCAGATGCGGCGAGGGCGTTGTGGTCTATCGCTGGGCTCAGATGAGGAAGAGCGCCAGGAGGCCGATGAGGACGGCGAACAGCGTCGCCCCTTCCACGAGGGCCGCGGTGATAATCATGTTCGTGCCGATAGTGCCGGCGGCCTCAGGCTGGCGAGCAATCGCCTCGCAAGCGGAGCCACCGATCCGGCCGATGCCGGGGCCACCACCAACAACAGCGAGGCCGCAGAGGCCAGCGCCGAGACCCTTGCCCAGAGGAGCAAGGTCGATAACGGCAGCGCCACCAGCTTGAGCAAGGGCGGGGTTGGCGGCAAGGGCAAGTCCTGCGACTGCGGCGATGCATCCGGCGATCGTCTTCGTCTTCATCTTTCGAAAACTCCTGAGGCTTAGGTGCTGACGCCAACTGGCGTCGGGGGTTCGGTTCGGAAACTCGACCGCTGGCGGTGTGCCGGGCGATCAAACATAGAGACTGATTCGGTTACTGCGTCACCAGCGCCGCTTCGTCCGTGACGGCGGATTCGTCGCCGTGCTCGTGCGAATGAGCGCCCTCGTGATCATCGTGATGGTGGTGCATCAGCTGCGCGATGAAGATCGTGACAAGGAACATAAAGATAAACGCCTGCAGGAAGGCGACAAAGATCTCGAGGAACATCAAGGCAACCGCCGCGACCAGCGAGACGAGCCCGATGAAACCGCCGCCGGCGATCGCAGCGACACCCATAGTGCCGGTCGCGTCGGTGAGCATCCCGATGCCCATCCCGGTGAACATGATGATCGTCGCCATGAGCGTGTGCCCCGCGACCATGTTGGCGAACAAACGAACGGCAAGCGCGAACGGCTTGATGAACATGCCGAGCACTTCAACCGGGAGCATGATCGGAGCGAGGTACGCCGGGGCGCCACCAAGAAAGTGCGCCGCCCAGCCCTTGAGCCCGCTGCTGCGGAGCCCGTTCACCTGGATCACAACGAAGCACATCACCGCAAGAGCGCCGGTGACCGCGATGTTGCCGGTCGCCGTGCCGCCGATGACCGCCCAGTGGATGTCCGGGTTTCCGGCTGCATCCGTCATGAACAACCCGCCGATGATGTGCTGGATGTCCAGCAGCGGGATCAAACCAAGCACATTCATCGTGAGGATGAAAAAGAAGAGCGTCCAGAGGAAGCCGATGAACTTGTCCGTCGATTTGCCCAGCTGCGGCTTCACGACCTCGTCGCGAAGGTACAGGCACAGGAACTCGATCATGTGGGCGAACGAGCCCTTGGTCACATACCGGCTCGTCCCCTCGGATTCATCACCCGTCCTGATCTTCCGTGATGCGAGCAGCAGCGCGATCATGCACAAAATCGACGCTGTGATCAGCGTCACCGTGTGCAGAGTCAGCGGACCCAACGCACCCTTGACATCCACGACGTGGTTGAGCGGGTTCGGAACTTCGTATGCGAGTGTGAGCATGGAGAGTTGCATCGCTAAGGGCGCCAGGCCCGGTTCTGAAAAAGACTGATCACTCGTTGGTTTCGCCGGCGCTCACGTCGCCCCGGTCACGCTGCAGCGCCTTGGCGACCACCGCGGTTTCAGCCGCGAGAACGCCCAGGTACCCCCCCGCCATCACCAGACCGATGACCGCCCGGTTTTCACGGGGGGCGGAGTATAGCAACACAAAACCCGCGAGTATCGTCGCCACGAAGCAGATTCCTCGCCCCGCCAGCCACAGCGCCGCCCACCGCACCATCGGCATCTTCCGCCAGGGCCGGATCGCGAATGTCCCGACCATAAACGCCACCCAAACCCCGCCGGCGCCAAGCCATGCCGAAGCCGGATCCGTCTCAGGAAGACCCTGAGCGAACCGCTGGATCGCCCAGACGACAGCGTGTCCCAGGAGCCCCATCCCGACCGTCGCGATCGTGATCGCGCCGAGAATCGGTCCCATCGGGATCGAGGCCACCGCTTCCGGCGCCTGCGTCTGGTTTTCAGTGGGTGTTTCGGTGGTCATGATCGTGTCGGGAGGCCGCCTTCTTTTCCGCATTGAGTGCCTGTCGGATCAGGTTGTAGCCCCCCCCGACCAACCCGACCACCGCCCCGATCACCGTCAGCACCGGAGAGGTCCCCCACCAGTAGTCCAGCCCCAGCCCCAGCAGCAGCATCCCGGCGATCGAGGCGACGAACTCCATCCCCATCCCGCTCAGCCGCCACAGCTCCGCCTTGTCCCGATCGCTCTGCCCACCAACGACCGGCGCCTCCTCGGGCTCCGGCTGGTCGTTCCTCGTGTGGTGAACTGGCATAAGCGTTGGATCTCAGCAGATTCTCGGACGATCGATCACCGCGTGAATTCGGCTTCGCCGATCGCCGATCCTACTTCAAGCGGTCCGCACCCGTCGGTCCCGATGCCTCAGATGCCCCCTGATCCCCGGAGTGATCCCAGCCATGGCCAACAGAATCGAGCAGGATCACCGCCGATTCCGCCAGATCGTCAAGGGACGCATCCGCGGCGACCTCAAACGATTCATCGCAAGAGGCGACTTCCTCGCCCGCGATGGCAAAAAAATCGTCTCCGTCCCTGTCCACGACATCGACCTCCCCCGCTTCCGCTACGGCGACAACTCCGGCGGCGTCGGCATGGGCGAGGGCGACGAAGGCGACGGCAAAGGCGAGGGCGGCCAGCAGTCCCAGGGCGGCGACCAGCCGGGCCAGCACGCCCACGAGGTCGATGTCTCACTCGAAGAGCTCGCCGACATCCTCGGTGAAGAACTCGAACTCCCCAACATCAAACCCAAAGGCGAGCACCGCCTGACCACCATCAAGGACAAGTACACCGGCATCCGCCAGTCCGGCCCCAGCGCGCTGCGCCACTTCAAGCGCAGCTACCGCGAGGCGATCAAACGCCAGATGATGCTCGGCGACTACGATCACGCGGACCCGATCGTCGTGCCGATCAAACGCGACATGCGCTACCGCAGTTGGGACGAGGTCAAAGCCCCGCAATCCAACGCGGTCATCGTCTCCATGATGGACGTCTCCGGATCGATGGGCGGCGAACAAAAAGACCTCGTCCGCCTCGAAGCCTTCTGGATCGACACCTGGCTCCGCAGAAACTACGACGGCGTAGAAAGCCGTTACATCGTCCACGACGTCGGCGCACGCGAAGTCGACCGCGACACCTTCTTCTCACTCCGCGAAGACGGCGGCACAAGAATCAGCAGCGCCTACCAGCTCTGCCTCGACCTGCTCGAAGAAAAATACGACCCCAGCTCCTGGAACATCTACCTCTTCCACTTCTCCGACGGCGACAACTCGTCGGACGCCGACAACCGCCAGTGCGTCAAGCTCCTCAAAGAGAAGCTCCTCCCCATGTGCAACCTCTTCGGCTACTGCCAGGTCGCCAGCGCCTACGGCAGCGGCAACTTCATCAACGTCCTCCACGACAAGTTCCCCGACCGCGACAGCCGAAGCGACGACGCAGAATCAGGCCTGATCACCAGCCGAATCAACGGCCGAGACGACATCATGGGTTCGCTGCGGACGCTGTTCAAACCGGGACGGTGATATGATGATGGCGAGATGATTACTCGCTTTCTAATCTGGGCCTATCCCGAATCAAGGTATTTTCCCGGATTCTTTTCCAAGTTGGATGTCCTCTACGACGCTGGCATGCAATCAATAGGCCACCCCAGAGGGGCGATGGGCTTCATTCTATCGTTACTTTGCACACCTCCTATTTTGTATATGTTCGAATCTCTGCAACCATTGTCAAATATGGGGAATATTCTCGGTACAGGTTTGCTGCTGTTGATCTGGGGTTTACTTTTTATCAGTATCCAACACAAAGCGATTCGAAAACAACTGCGATTGGTGCTGAGATACCAAGGTTTACCGATCTGTATTGAGTGTGGATATGACCTTACGAGCATCGAAAATAATCTCTGTCCAGAATGTGGCGAGAACTGGAAATCGCTTAGGTTTACAGATACTCGGTTCCCAAGGACTCAGTGGTATCCTGATATCCCATTGATCAGACGAGTTCAGAGGCGAATTTATCCCGAACTCAAACAAATCTCGGACTGGAACGCACGGCACGACGTCCTCTGGTGGGCGAGGCAAGATTCTTGGAAACAGAAGGGCAAATTCCCGCACATTGTCATTCTTTGTTTTCTTGCCTTCTTAGGATCGATCTTAGTGCTAGAACCTTGGTCGACCAATCCCATTTCAAATTGGTCCCTTCTGCTCGTTGGAGCGACCGTAGCTGCTTGCATTCTGGGCTGTACCATTGATCGCTACATCGAGCTCAGGCACAGCATCCTTCAAGCTCTAAGCATGCCATGGCTGCCGGGATGCCCATGCTGTAGGTACGACATGGATGACCTCGATACCGGCGAGTGCCCGGAATGCGGGTACCAACAAAGCCCGCTCCGAAAGGATCTGTGGCTTTGAACGGAACGATCTTCAGTAGGTCGTGGCTCGATCTTGGTTCGGTTCTGCCCTGATACCCGAGCCTTCGCTCCGCTCAAACTCGGCGTCAATGAGCACCCTATTATTACGACGCCATGATCGACGCCATTCAAAGAGCCATCTTCCCCGAGCTGATCCGCTTCCAATCCAGAGTCGCCGGCAGGAGAGCCCTGCAGCTCGCGCGGACCGAGATGCTCTATACACGCCGAACGCTTGTTCGGATGCTCGTGTTCGCTTCGATCGGTGTCGCCGCGGACCAACTCGTCAAATGGCTGCTGGTCCCGAAACATCCCGGCATGATCTATCTCGCCGATGCCGCCCTGCTCGCGTGCGTACTGATCTTTTCTCTGCTCTTGCGGAACGAGATGCGGTTGGTGCTTCGCCGATACCTCCGCATGGACAACGTCGATATTTGCATCCAATGCGGCTACGACACCGCTGGCCTCGATGAAGCACGCTGCCCCGAGTGCGGGAAGCAGTTCTAACTGGACGCCGAACCTTCGGGTTTCCGATCCGCACCAACCCGACCAATCAAAACCGTAATCCCAAACCCCAAAACAATCAGCCCCAGCGACCCCGCCACCTGCCCACCGCTCGGCGTAAACCGCTCGAGCGGCCAATCCTCCGCGTCGATCGACCCGATCGTCTCCGCGGTGACTTCCTGCCCCTTCACCATCAAACCAACCGCCGGCTCGACGCTCCGCTGAAAAGGCCACAGCCCGACAACAGCGCCAAGCAGCAGCCCAAGCAGCAATCCCAGTGTCAATTTCTCGTGCTTCGCCAGCGCCCACTCGACCAGGTTGCTGATCACCACCACGCCGACACCGACGCCCACCGCGATCGGGACCAGCGCCAAACCCGCATCAAATACAGCGCCAAACTCAACCCCACCCTCCGCAGTCAGCGAATCCTTAAACGCCTCGATCGCCCCCAAAATCGGCACGTACTGCCCAAGCAACAGCAACAGGTACCCGCCGCTCACCCCAGGCAGAATCATCGCCCCGGCGCCCGCCACTCCGGCGACGCCGAACATGAACCAGTTCGACCCGCCGCCCCCACCACCATTGGGCGCCAGCACCGCCATCGCGATCATCAGCAGCAAACCAACCAGCGCCCCGGCATACACCGCACCACACGCCGGCCTCGCCAATTTCCAGACAATCGGGACACCACCGAGCGTCAACCCAATAAACAGGCTGTACATCGCCCACCGGTGATCGACAACGAGATCCTTCGTCGGTCCTGCGAGCGAAACGATCGCAACCAGCGCCGACCCCACCACACACGAGAGCGTGATCAGGTACGACCGCTTGAATCGAAACTTCGTCACCTCAGCGACCGCCTCGATAAACCGCGGGTACACCCCGGCCGCGAGCAGCATCGTCCCGCCGCTTACACCCGGGACCAGGTTCGCCAGCCCCATCAAAAACCCACCAAGGATGGAGCGCAGCGGAGCCGGACCAGCGTATTCAATCGGATGGTCGAGATTGGAAGTAGTCATCGTGCAAAATCTATCGGTTGATTCATCTCAGGCGCTCTCAATCCGCGGATCCACCCACGCGTAACAGACATCCACCGCAAGGTTAAACAGCACCAGCATCGTCGAATACACCAGCACCACCCCCATGATCAAAAACAGATCCTTGTTCAAAACCGCAGCCACAAAGTGCTGCCCCACGCCCGGCACCTTGAACACGATCTCCACCACGAACGACCCGGTCATCGCAAAAGCCGTCGCCGGCCCCAGATAACTGAGCACCGGGAGAAACGCGTTCTTGAGCGCATGCTTGAGCACCACATCCCGCTCGGGCAACCCCTTCGCCCGCGCCGTCCGGATGTAATCCGACTGCAGCGCCTCGATCATCCCCATGCGTGTCAGCCGCGCGATGTACGCCGCAAACGGCAGGCTCAGCGTCACCGCCGGCAGGATGATGTCGCCGAACCGCCCCCACCCCCCGACGCGCCCGACCCCCAGCCACACCGGGAACACAATCAGCAGCGCCGTCCCTACAACAAACGAAGGCAGACTGATCCCAACCAGCGCCACCCCAAGCGACAACGTGTCGGCGAGCGAGTTCGGCTTCACCGCCCCGATCACCCCCGCGCCAACACCGACAACCAGCGCGATCATGATCGCAGCCAGCCCCAGCACGATCGACACCGGCAGGCTGTCGCCCAAAATCTCGTTCACCGACCAATCCTCGTTCCGCAGCGAAGGCCCCAAATCGAACACCGGCCCGACCCGATCGCGCCCGGCGACAAGATCTCGCCCCGCGCTCACCCCCGTCGCGTCACTCAGATACTGCCAATAAAACACCCACGAGCTATCGAGGTTGTACCGCGCCTCCATCGCCTCAAGCACCGCTGCCGGTGGCTGCCGGCCCTCGTCGTTGATCACCGCGCTCCCCGGGAGTTGCCACGCGAGTAAGAACGTCACCGTGTACACCGCGAGCACAATCAACGGTGTCTGCGCCAAACGCACCACGAGGAACCGCGTCATCGCCGATCCCCCGATCCATCGCCCCGGTTGATCCGCATCGCGTAAGGGTATTGCACGAGCCGGGGATGCTCGCTGACACCGCTCAGCACGTTGGGGTCGTACAGATAGAACTGCACGTACTGAAACAAAGGCAGGATCGGGCACTCCTCCTCAACGATCATCCGCTCCGCGTGCTGCAGGATCTCGAACCGCGCCGCGCGATCCGACTCCGCATCCGCCCGGTCCAGCAGCGCATCAAACGCCTCGTTGGTAAACCCACGATCGTTATTCCCGTCCCCGGTTCGGCTCAGCGCCAGGAACGTCAGCGGATCGCCGTAATCGCCGAACCACCCGCCGCGCGAGAGCATGTAGTCGCGCCGCATCAGATCGTCCTTGTACGCCTTCGTCTCCTTCGAGACGACCCGCGTGCGCACGCCAAGGTGCTCCTCCCACATCGCACCGAGCGTCAGCGCGATGTCCTCGTGGTACGACCCCGTCGAGCAGAGCGTCTCGACCGCCGGGAACGGCTCGCCCGCTTCATTCTCCAGAGCCCCATCGCCGTCACGATCAACCCAGCCCGCCTCAGCAAGCAGCGCCCTGGCGCCAACCGGATCAAACGCCAACCCTGTCGGCGGCGTGTACCCCGGGATGCTCCCCGGCGGGATCAGCGACCCCGCGACAGGCTCACCCAGACGCCGGACCTTCTCCGTGATGTCCCGCTTGTTCGTCGACATCGCAAAAGCCCGGCGCACGCGCGCATCGGCAAACGGGTTCGCCCGCCCCCCGGTCAGCGTCGCGGTGCAGTTGAACCCCCAGAAATACGTCCCGAACGTCGGGAACGCGTGCGTATCCACCCGCTCGCCGCGCTCTTGCTGTTCGATCATGTCCGCGAGGTACCCGACCCGATCCGCGTTGGTGATCCAGTCCACCGCGCCGGTCTGAAACGCGAGCACCGCCGTATTCGGGTTCTCGATCTCGACGATCGCGATCGACTCCACCCCCAGCGCCGACTGATCGCGGTACATCGCGTTCCGCTCCATCCGGAACTCCCGCTTGAAACGCCAGTCCGTCACCACCATCGGGCCATTCCCGATATGCAAAGGCGGCTTCGTCCAATCGTTCCGCTGGAGCAGCCGCCCCGTTGCCCCATCAATCGACGCCCACCGCTCCACCGTCGGCGGATGCACCGGGTGCGCGATCGCAAAGCAAACCAGATCCAGAAAATAAGCCGTGGGTCGTTCGAGCCGAACGACAAGCGTGTGCGCATCAACCGCGGTCAGCCCGACCGTCGCATCAAACCGCTCAAGCGTCCGCACCCACAACGCCTCAGCAGCCTCCGCCGTCCGCTCCGCGGATGGCAACCCCCCGAACTGTTCCAGCTGCTCGATCCGCCAGTCGAAGAACGCCTCCGCGCCCTCGATCACATAAAACAGCGCCGTGTAGTCCGATGCGGTATCGGGCAGCATCGCCCGCCGCCACGCGAACACAAAGTCAGCCGCTACAACCGGGTCACCATTCGACCACCGAGCTTCAGGGCGCAGGTGAAAGACATATTCAGTCCCGTCCCCGCTGACCGACCACGCCGAAGCCACCGCCGGTTGCGGCACGAACGTCGTGTTGTCCCACCGCAGCAACCCCTCGAACAGGCAGTAGCTCACCCGCATGTCGTGCGTGTAACTGATCCGCTGCGGATCGAGCGTGATGATCGACGTGTTCTCGCTGTACGTGAACTCCGCAGGCGCCGGCGGCGAATCGCTCGCGATCACCACCGCGATCAGAACGATGAGCCCCAGTGCTGGCGCGAGGAGTTTCCACATGCAGACGGCGCCCCAGTAATGCCGGGAGGGCTGATCTCAAACAGATTCAGTCAAAGTCGCCGGCGCTGACGTTGTAAGGCGACTTGAGTAGCAGCCCGCTCCGGCCGGTCCAGATATCAATCTCATCCTGGATCGCGCCAAGCTGTCCGCCTTGCCCCTCAACGAAACGCTGCAACAGCGGGGTGATTTTCACATCGCGCGCCTCACCGGTCAGTGTGCTGTGCGAGATCAACAGCACCCGCTCAGCAGCGCCACCGAGATCAATCGCCAGCTGCTTCTCTGCCTCATCCATCAGGTCAGGAGGCGTGCTATCAAGCCACGCGGTCAGGAACGTCAGCGCGTGCCCCGAAGCAATCGCGGCACTCGAAGCAAACTCAGGATCGACCGAGCCGGGCAAACCGAGCAGCTCCTTGAACGACGCGTTGATCGATCGGAAGACCGTCAGCGCCTGCTCTTCGTTCGCGTTCGGGTTCCGCCAGCGGATCGCGACTCGCGAAATCCCCTGGCACATCACGATCGCGCACCGCGTCCGCAACTCGGAATCACCGTGGTCGAGCCGCAGCGCCAGGATCAGCGCCTGCAGCACCTGATAGCTCCGCTCGGTCGTGAACCGGTCAGCGATCTGCAGATAAATCAGATCGATCTGATTCTCAGGAATCGCCGCCGCGTTGTCCGCGATCGCGCTGAGCACGCGCCCGTACCCGCGAGCCGCCTCGTAGCGGATCGCTTCCCGGGAATCATCAATCGCATCACCAAGGATCGTCACGGACAACGGCGTCGCGATCTCGCTGGCGATGATCACCGCGTTGATCGCGATCAGATCATCGTCCCTGGTCGCCATCGCGCCGAGCCCAGCCTGCTGCAGCGACGAGCTGTACTGCAGCCGCGTCGAGTTCGACATCCCGGATTTCCGCAGCGCCTTGAGCAGCGCCGATCTCCCGTCGCGCACCTGCGCCGGAGACCCGGAACCAACCAGGCTCATGTTCGTTTGGACCTGATCCGAGATCTCGCGTGCCGAAAGAACATCGGCGCCCTGCGCCCAGGTCACAGCCGGATAGAGCGTCGCCGCCAGAGCGACGACAAGAATCAGGGTCAGATGGCGGGATCGCATCGTGTGAGCAGACTCTCAAACAGGGGTCGATCGGGGTCGGCCACCTGGGATCGGCAGCCGGGGATTGGCCCGGGGGACAGATGTTCATTCAACAAGAGGGCACGAGCCCGCCGACGAATAAGGGACGCTATCAGCGGCCTTTGGGATCGTCAAACGGTCCCCGGTACGACGGATTCACCGGATCGGCATCGTCCGCCTGGAGTTTGACGCATGGACATTCTTCGAGTCTCCGACCAGATCGGTTCCCGTACGCACCCGGATCGGCTCGCCGAGGCCCTCGACGCCTCGGTCAGACTCACAAGACTCCTCCCCCACGCCGCCGGCCTCCTCTGGGCCCTGACCCTGAGTATCGTCGGAGGCCTCATGGTCCTCGCGGCTCCCTCCGCGGCCTCCTGGCTCGCCACCACGCTCCTTTTCGCAGGCCTGACCGGGTTCATCTCGGGGCTCTTCGTCTTTCAGGTCGCTGTCGCCAACAAAGTCTTCCCGGACGCCAACCCAAGGCTGATCCGGAACGTCGAGGCGGTTTCCGGCGTAACACTCCTGCTGGGGCTCGCCCTGACCATCCTGACACTCCTGCCCTGATCCCCGGCCTTCACTGCCCCGGCCCACCGACCGACCTATTTTTATCCTGACCATCCCATCTGTCATCGAAACCCCGCGGAGCCCCCAGTTGCCAACCACTTCCCCCCAGAGCAGAGCCAACGCGCAGGTCCGCTGGATCCCCGCACTGATTCTGGCCATCCTGCTCAGCGCCGGGACGCTCACCGCAATCCCCCAATCGCACGCCCAGCAATCCGAGTCCAGCGCATCAGAAGACGCCCGGCTCCGCAACGCCACCGCTGACCGCCTCGCCAGGAGCGCCATCCTCACGCTCCGCACCACTAGGCCATCCATGCCTGTGGATTACCAGCTCTGCGCCGAACAACTCCGAGTAGCGCTGATGCTTGACCCGAACAACCCCTTCATGCTCCGCGCCATGCGCGAGGCGCTCTACCACGCCGGGGACATGGAAGGATTCAACGAGGCAACCAGACAACTCTCCGCGCTCGAACCGGAGGACACCGTCCTTCAACTCGCCGTCATCTCGGCGCGCATCACGTCCATCCAGAACGCCGATGAACGCCTCGCCGCATTCGCGCGCCTCCTCGGACCCGCCGGCGATTCCCTCGACGACTCCGTCAGGAGCAGGCTCGCCTTCGACGCCGCGATCCTCGCGCAGGAACAAGGCAGCACCGAGAACTTCGTCCGCTGGCTCACGCTCGCGACGCAACTCGATTCCACCAACAAGCAGGCCGCCGCGAGAGCCGCCGACTACTTCCTCGCCGGGATGACCGACCCGCGAGGCCGAGTCGAGATCCTCGCCAACGTCCTGCTCGCCGACCCTCTCGATCCCTCCGCACACCTGAACCTCGCGCGCGAATTCCTCGATCACGGCGCCACCCACGCCGGCGAACGCTTCCTCACCCACGCGATGACCCTCTGGCAGCAGGAAGGGTACCGAACAGACGAGGGCACCCTGCTCTCCAAATACGCCCTCGAATGGCTCCACACCGGAGGCCCCAAGGTCCTCGAAGGCCTCGATGAACTCGAGATCCTCCGCCGCTACATCATCGATCAGCAAAGGCTCGCCGCCGAAGAGGCCGGAGACGACCCTGCATTAATCGAGGTCTACAAGCCAAACCCGGTCTCCGAGCGCGTCCGGCTCACCATCGCCTCCGCAGAAGGCATGGACGAACTCGCCGAGTCCGCGATGCTGAAAATCGAAACCAGCATCCGCGAGATCATCCTCGATATGAGGGAATCCCTCAGCGACGAAGACCCCCCGGACGAGGAATTCGTCAACCGCAACGTGATCGACCTGATGATCGAATCGCTCTACCTCAGGCTCTGGTCGGGTGTGCAGATCGAAAAAGCAGACGCAACCATCGACCAGCTCGTCAAGATGCAGAGCATCCGAGCCCTCAAGCCCGAAGCGATCGAGCGTTTCAGAGGCTGGATCGCAGCGCACAACGGCGAATTCGAAAAAGCCGAACGCCTCCTCGCTCCGACCGCAGACGAAGAGCCCTTCGCCATGCTGGGGCTCGGCGTCGCCTCGGAACAGATCGACGACCGCCGCGGCGCCATCAAGGCCTACGCCCAGGTCGCCCTCCAGGAACCCGGCACACTCATGGGGGTCTGGGCTAGACGCCGACTCGAGATTCTCCTCGGACAAAGCCTGACGACCACACCGGTCTCGCAGGAACTCGAAGCCCTCGCCGAATCCCTCCCGGACACACTCGACAACATGATCGAGGGCCCCGGTTCCTACCTCGTCTTCAACTCCGAGATCGTCTCACCAAGCATCGACCGCCTGGGCCGGATCCTTGTTCGGCTCAGCGTCCGCAACGTCAGCACGATCCCGGTCGCCGTCGGCGAACGCGCCGCTGTCCGCACCAGCGCGCTGCTCATCCCGAGGCTCGTCGTCACCGGCATGCGAGTCGCAGGCTCCGCCGAACCCGAGGTGGTCTCCCTCGATCGCAGGCTAAGGCTCAAACCCAAAGAAGCCATGACCGTCGAGGTCTGGGCCGACATCGGTCAAACCGGAGGCCTGCTCGACATCGACTGCGAAGTCCCCGTCACGCTCCGTTGGAGAACAATCCTCGGCTTCGATATTGACGAACAAGGCCAATACACCCTCGGCAGCTCAAGCCTCGATCACCAGACCGATCTCGCCTCCCGCTCCAGGCTCGAAAGCCTCGGTGACAACGCCGAAGACGTCGCGCTGATGATCGAACTCGCCGAACCCGGCGAACCCCTGCTGCTCACACTCATGCAGGCGAGGTCACTGCTCCTGCTCACCATCGGGTCCAACGCGGGTGATGCCGAAGAGGTCAAGAACGACGTCTGCGAGGTCATCGCGGAACGCTTCGTCTCCATGTCCCCCATCGAGCGCGCCTTCACCCTCATCATGATGCCCCCGGCGCAATCAATCCCGCCGGCGCAACTCGTCGACGACGCCGCAGCAGACGACACCGATCGCTACGTCACCATCATGAGGCTGCGCCGGATCCAGGACCCCGAGGACGAGCAATTCACACTCGCAATGCAGAGCGATGATCCGGTGGTCCAGAACCTCGCAACGCTCCTGCACCACCGCGTCGCACGCCTCAAACGGATCAACGAAGGCTTCACCGACGCGAACACCGAAGCCGACGCCGGTCAATAAACGCGACACACAACAATTCAATGTGATTCACCCGCGAAGCCGGACCTTGCCATCACCGGACTCGATCTCGCCGAGCCTCGTGACCGTATGCCCGAGTTTGTCGAGCTTCTTCGCCACACTCGGGGCGAACGTCGGGCGCACGATGCAGCAGTACCCGATCCCCATGTTAAAGACGCGCGCCATCTCCTCGTCGCTCACACCCCCATGCCCCTGCAAGAACGGGAATACCGGAGGAACCGGCCACGACCCAGCATCAAGCACCGCATCGACACCGCTATGCAGCGCCCTCGACAGGTTCCCCGCGAGCCCGCCACCGGTAATGTGCGCCATCCCCGTGATGACCTTCTTTACCTTGTAACCGCGCTGCACACGAACGATCGCGTCCGCGTACAACCGCGTCGGCTCAAGCAGGATCGCGCCAAGCGTCCGCTCGCCGCCGAGTTCCTCATATTTCATTCCCAGATCGAGCGACGCCGACTCAACAATCTTGTTGACCAGCGAATACCCGTTGCTGTGCACCCCCGACGATCCCAACCCCAGAACCACATCCCCGGGCTCCACCCGCTCCGGGTCCGTCGCACGCGCCAACTCAACCACACCGACAGCGAACCCCGCCAGATCTATATCCCCCGGCCCGTACACCCCCGGCATCTCCGCCGTCTCGCCCCCGAGCAGCGCCGCGCCCGACTCGACACACCCGTCAGCGATCCCCTTGACGATGTCCGCGAGTTTCGCCGGGTCCAATTCCCCCGTCGCGATGTAATCGAGAAAGAACAGAGGCTCCGCGCCCGCAACCACCAGATCGTTGATGTTCATCGCGACAAGATCGATCCCGATCGTGTCGTACTTGTTGAGCGCGGTCGCCAGCTTGATTTTCGTTCCAACACCATCGGCGCAGGAAACCAGCACCGGCTCGCGGTAGTTCCGCTTGAACAATTTCTCGTTGAAGTCCAGACGAAACAACCCCGCAAACCCGCTCGCGCTGTGGATCACCCGAGGCCCGTGCGTCCGCCGGAGTGACGACTGAATCTTTTCGACAAAGCGGTCACCCGCCTCGATCGAAACACCGGCCTGCGCGTAGGAAAGCCCGCCGCCTGTTCCCGGTTTTTGATCGGTTCCGCTCATGCACGCAGGATAGCCAGCGGAGCCGGAGCCGTGGGTCATCGCCCGCGGTAATACGACCGGAACCGGAATACCCCGTTCGCACCCTGCTTCCGGGGATACTCGACCGCCGCATCAGGCCCCAGCATCGGGTGCCACCCATCGCTGGCGTGCGGCACCCGCTCCGGAAGATCCACCTGCAACCCGTACGCCTTGTAGTACGCCCAGAGAATGTCCGCCTCCGTCCCGCTCGCAACAATCGGCCCAGCCGGCGTCAGCCTTTGCGTATCAGCCGGCGGATAGATCGTCACACCAAACCGAAACTCCCGCGTGTGATTGATCGCCCGGATCAACTCAGGATTTCCGTTGTGAGGCCACGCGAGCGCGTGATCGTCCACCCGGAGCGACCACACCGGCGGATCACCATGCCGCTCGACCTCAAACACCGGATGCCCGTCATCCGTCGCCGTCGCCACGATCCGGCTGGCGATGCCATTCTGAAGCGTCAGCACGATCTCCAACCCGTTCCGGTGCTCGGTGCGGGTCCCGTACGCGTCCCCCACCCACCACCACAGCCCCTCGCCGTACCCGTACCGATGATGCCGCCACTCCCACAGCGTCCCACCACCGCCAGACTCCGGCATTGGCAACAGCCCACCCCGGGCGAGCAGGACAACCCCCATCACCGCGATCAACGACAGCACAGGCCACCGCAGCAGGAAAGGCCGCCTCCGCTTGGGACCCGGCAGCGTCGCCTTGGGATCCGCCTTGTCGATCGCCCGGCCGCACTCCGGACAAACCGTCGGCGCCCCCGGATCACCAAGATCACCGAGGCAATACAAACAGCCCTTGCAGTAGCGATCGCCGACGACGATCACCGCACCCTGCTGATCCTGAATGTCCTCTGGTGGGCTCTCCATCAGCGTCACTGTACGAACGAACCCGCCGGAGTGGTTCCCAGCGCGTCAGAGCGGATATGCTCTCCTCATGCATTTCGACCTCGTCGATTCCGTGCTGGAACTGGATGAATCCCGCATCGTCACCATCAAGCAGGTGACGATGGCCGAGGAATACCTCCAGGACCACTTCCCATCCTTCCCCGTCCTCCCGGGGGTGCTGATGATCGAATCGCTCGTGCAGGCCGCCCGGAGGCTGCTGATTTCCCGCGATCCCTCATGCTCACGTCATGTGCTGGGGGCCGTCAAGGCACTAAAGTACGGCGGATTCGTGCGACCGGGAGACACCCTCCGCATCGAAGTCACGCTCGCAAAGGAAGAAAACGACGGTGTCTACGGTTTCAAGGGGCAAGGACTCGTCGTCGGACCCCAATGCGATGATCTCACCACCGCCCCGACCGCCGTCAGCGGCCGTTTCACCCTCCGCCCCCTGCTGATCAGGACACCGGCGATCGCCTGACCCGCTCGCTTGACCGTTGTTTTCAGCCTATTCTTGCCTCAGACCCGGGCTATGTTTGCAAGCCCTAGCCTGCTCACAACCACGAACCCAGAAGACGGAACCAGGACCGATGACACGCGACGAAATTTTCGGCAAGATCCAGGAAGCTCTGGTCGACGCGCTCGGCGTCGATGACGACGAAGTCACCATGGGCGCCACCCTCGTCGGCGACCTCGAGGCCGAGTCCATCGATTTCCTCGACATCGCCTTCAAAATCGAGCAGGCCTTCGATTTCAAAATCGAACAGGGCGAACTCTTCCCTGAAAATGTCGGGCAGAACCCCGACTTCGTCGTTGACGGCATGGTCACCCCTGACGGCATCGCCGCCCTGAAGGACAAACTCCCCCACGTCGATTTCGCCGAGTTCGAAAAGGACCCGGAGATCTCCAAGGTCGCCGACGTCTTCACCGTCGAAACCATCGTGAACTTCGTCGAGCGCAAGCGCGCCGCCATCGCGAGCGCCTAACCACCAGAATCACGGAGTCCGACGATGCGCTGGATGTGGATCGACCGGATCATCGAATTAGAGCCGCGCCAGCGGCTTGTCGCGATCAAGCACATCAGCCTCGCCGAAGAACACCTCCACGACCACTTCACCGCCGAGCCCGCCCAGGGCCTCGCCGCTGCCCCAACCATGCCCGCCTGCTTCATCATCGAGGGCATGGCGCAGAGCGCAGGGATCCTCGTAGGCCACGCCGGCGCTTTCAAAGAGAAGGTCGTCCTCGCCAAAGTGAGCAAGGTCAACCTCACCGAAGACGCCGCCCCAGGCGACACCCTCCGCTACACCGCCACGATCG
>JAJDDA010000075.1 GCA_029260535.1 Phycisphaerales bacterium
TGATCTCGTGCGCCAGGCCCTGGCTCAGCGAGCCGATCTCGCTCAGCCGCTGATCCGTCAGCGCCTTGCGGATCGAGGCCCTCGCCCGCCTCGCAGCGCGTCGGCGCACCAGCAGCAGCACAGGCGCCATGACGGCAAGCCCGATGACCATCCCCAGAATGACGAAATAAAACTCGCGCACGCGGCATCACGATATGCGTCCGAGCAGCGCTGTGCGATAGGGATCAGCGTCGCGGCGAGCGGGAATACCCAGGGCGTTTGCGGACCGTGACCTCGACATCGTCCTTGCGGACGATCTTGGTGGCGTTCCAGCCCTTGTCGCCCTTGGTCGCGGAGTAGATGACCGCGGCGCCATCGCGAAGGACGCGGAAGCCGTCACCCTCGATCTTGGAATAATGAGCGAAGATATCCTGCCCCTCAGGCCCCACAATGAATCCGAACCCCTTTTTGGGATCGAACCATTTCACCACGCCCTCGGTGTCAACCAGTTGGTCGCCTGTCGCTTCGCTCATGGTGTGCCTCAGCCCCCCGACAACGTTCGTTTTCACGAAGCCACACTCAATCCGTGGCATTCGCTGAAGTTACCGGACCTTGGCGGCAAGGTCAACAACGACTTGGGGACACAAAAAAACCGGGCGATGGAAGTCCATCGCCCGGCAGGGGTTCTCGATTTTTCAATCCTTGTCGAATCAGCCCTCAGTCGAGGCGGGCTCGGCGGATTCCTCCGTGAGCAGGGCCTTTCTGCTGAGCTTGATCCGGCCCTGGTCATCGACCTTGATGACCTTGACCTTGATCGTGTCGCCGACATTCACGATATCCGTGACCGAGCTGACGTAGCCGTCATCGAGTTCGGAGATGTGGCACATGCCGTCCGTCCCGGGGGCCAGCTCGACGAAGGCGCCGAAGTCCTTGACCGAAACAACCTTGCCCGTGTACACGGTGCCGACCTTGATCTCGGCGCCCATCGCCTCGATCTCGGACCGCGCGCCCTCGATGGAATCGAGGTCCTTGGCGGCAACGAAGACCGTGCCGTCGTCCTCGATGTCGATCTTGACGCCGTACTTCTCCTGCAGACCGCGGATCGTCTTGCCCGAAGGGCCGATGATCTTGCCGATCTTGTCCGGCGCGACCTGGATCGTAATGAGCATGGGCGCGTTGGGGCTGAGGTCCGCACGCGGCTCAGCGATGATCGACTCCATCGTTTTGATGATGTTCAAGCGAGCGACGCGGGCCTGCTCGAAAATTGTGACGAGTTGCTCGTGGTTCAGGCCACGAGCCTTGAGATCGACCTGCACACCGGTGATGCCCTCGACAGTGCCGGAGACCTTGAAGTCCATGTCGCCGAAGAAGTCCTCCTCACCGATGATGTCGGTGACAAAGACTTCCTTGCCCTTGTCGTTCGAGAAGCGACCGACGGAGATGCCGGCACAGGTGTTCGAGATCGGGACACCGGCGTCCATCAGCGCCAGGCAGCCGCCGCAGACCGAAGCCATCGACGACGAGCCGTTCGACTCGGTGATGTCCGAGACGAGGCGGATGGTGTAGGGGAAATCATCAGGGCTGGGGAGCACGCCCATGAGCGAGCGTTCCGCCAGGGCGCCGTGACCGATCTCGCGACGGCCGGGGCCCATGATCCGACGAGCCTCGCCGACGCAGAACGGCGGGAAGTTGTAGTGGAGCATGAACTTCTTGGCGTACTCGGGGGTCAGGCCATCGACGATCTGCTCGTCCTTGCCGGTGCCGAGCGTGCAGGTGACGAGCGATTGTGTCTCGCCGCGCTGGAAGAGCGCCGAGCCGTGCGTCTGGTCGAAGACATCGACCTCGCCCTCGATCTGACGGATCTCGTCGTAGGCCCTGCCGTCGGCGCGGAGCGCCTTCTCGACGATGAGGCTGCGGGTGACCTTCTTCTCGAGGCTCCGGAACGCTTCCTTGGCCATCGAGCGGCGCTTGGCGGAGAGATTGTACTGCCCGTACGTCCCGTCCTCGTTCTCCGGGTAATGCTCGTCGAGCACCTTGTTGCGGAGTTCCTTGACCGCGGCGTCGCGATCATCCTTGCCCGGGATCTGGCGGGCTTTGGTCATGTCCTTCTCGGCGACCTTCTTGACGTGCTCGATGATGTCCGCGTCGGGGAGGTTCAGGTTGTCGCCGATGCGGTTCTCAACGCCGGCCTTGCTGACGAGCTCGTCGATCAGGCCAAGGATATCCTTGATGCCGTCAACGCCGGCCTCGATCGCGCCGAGCATTTCCTCTTCGGGCATCTCCGCGGCGCCGACCTCGATCATGTTCACGCCGTCGCAATGACCCGAGAGGATCATGTCCAGATCGGAGTAATCCATCTGGCTGACGGTGGGGTTGATGACGAACTGCGAACCCTCATCGGTGATGATGCGGCCGACGCGGACGGTGGCGATGGGGCCATCGAACGGGGCGTCGGAGAGCGCCAGCGCCGCCGAGGCGGCGCAACCGGCGAGGACATCGGTGTCGTTCTCGGTGTCGTGGCTCATGACCCAGCACTGGATCTGGATCTCATCGATGAAGCCATCGGGGAAGAGCGGGCGGATCGGGCGATCGATCATCCGCATGGTCAGGATTTCTTTCTCGTTCGGGGGTCCCTCGCGCTTGCGGAAACCGCCCGGGAACTTGCCCGCGGCGCTGGTGCGCTCGCGGTAGTCCACCTGCATCGGGAAAAAGTCGAGCCCCGGGCGGGGGTCGGCGCGGACAACGGTCGCCATCACGCACGAACCGCCGTAGTGCGCGATCACGCAGCTCGTAGCGAGCTTGGCGACGCGGCCGGTCTCCATGGTCATGGTGCGGCCGGCGATCTCACGCTCAACCTTTACGAAATTCGCTTTGGACATGGTTTGCCTTCTGCTTGCGGATGACGCCGCCAACATCTCGCGGCGCCGTCCTGTTTGTCGCCGACCGCATGCTGCACGTCAGAGGCAGAAGATCGAACACAGTCTGAATCGACTGCGCTGGATCCACTGCCACTCGGTGTTGCAGCTGCCGGCGGGATGTAAAAAACCCCGCACGAGTGCGGGGCTTGAACGTTCGAATAAGTTACTTGCGCAGACCAAGACTCTTGATGAGTTTCAGGTAGCTCTCGCGGTCTCGTCGCTGCAGGTAGCGGAGGAGACGGTTGCGACGCGAGACCATCGCCAGCAAGCCGCGCCTGCTGTGGTGGTCGTGCTTGTTGCTCTCAAGGTGCCCGGCAACCTGCTTGATGCGCGCCGTCAGCATGGCGACCTGAACCTCGGGTGAACCCGTGTCCTTGTCGTTGGTCTTGAACTCGCTGATGACCTGCTGTTTTTCTTCGAGAGCCAATGGCATGCTTGATCTGTCCGGATTCTGGTTGAAAAATCGATTGATGGGGCTCATCGGTCCGCACCGACCCCCCGGAAGGCCCACTCTGGACCCTCCTCAGGAACCCGAAAGCGTAGGGCCGACCCCCTGAATCATCAAGCGGGGATCGGCGATCGCCGAACATGTCCACAGGCGGCGTCCGCCTTGAGGAGACGGTACTGTGCAATCTATGACCGGAACCATCGAGATCAGCCTCAGCGACCGGGTCGATGCCCTCCGCCCTTCGAGCACCCTCGCGGTCACCGCCCTCGCCAAACAGCTCAAGGCCGAGGGCAAGGATGTCCTCTCATTCGCCGCCGGTGAGCCGGATTTCGACACCCCGGAGCCTATCAAGCAAGCCGCCATCGCCGCTCTCAAGGCCGGCCAGACCAAATACGCCCCGGCACCCGGCGACCCTGAGACCCGCCGCATCATCGCTGAGAAACTCGCAACCGAGAACCGGATCCCGGATGTCACCGCTGACCACGTCGTGATCTCCACGGGAGGGAAGAACTCCCTCTACCTGCTCTTCCAGGCCCTCCTCGACCCGCCCAGCGCTGGCAAGCAGCCGCAGGAGGTCATCCTCCCCACCCCAGCATGGGTCAGCTACAAGCCCCAGGCGACACTCGCCGGCGGGACCATCATCGAGGTCCCCGCGACCGCGGCCAACGATTTCAAGATCACCCCGGGCCAGCTCGCCGGCGCGATCACCCCCCGCTCGCGGATCCTCTGCCTCAACAGCCCGTCCAACCCCTGCGGCACCATGTACTCCCCCGACGAACTCGCCGCCCTCGCGCAGGTCGTCGCTGAGGCTGCCGCGACGACGTGCCCCGAGCTGGTCATCATCACCGACGAGATCTACGAAAAAATCATCTACGGCGGCATCGAGCACCGCTCGATCGGATCGTTCCCCGAGGTCGCGCACCGCACCATCACCGTCAACGGCCTCTCCAAGGCGTACGCAATGACCGGCTGGCGCGTCGGCTACTGCGCAGGCTCCGGCGAGTTCGGCCTCCGTATCGCCAAGGCGATCACCAAGCTCCAGGGCCAACTCACAACGTGCATCCCCACGTTCATCTACCCCGCGATCCGCACCGCGCTGACCGAGTGCGCCGAGGACGTCGAGCGGATGCGCCAGCAATTCGCGCAGCGCGCCGAACTCATCCACGAACGAATCTCCGCGATGCCCGGCATCGTTTGCCCCAAACCCACCGGCGCGTTCTATGTCTTCCCCGACATCTCAGCGCACTTCGGCAAGACCACCGCAAGCGGCGCCCTGATTGATTCAGCGCAGTCGTTCGCCAAAGCATTGCTCAACGAGAAACTCGTCGCGTGCGTCCCGGGCGAAGACTTCCTCGGGTCAGGCCCCAACTGCGCCAGGTTCAGTTTCGCCTGCTCAAGCGAACAGATCGAGCAGGGCATGGACCGGCTCGCGGCGTTCCTTGAAGGCTTGAACTGACCGATTCAGAACGACCCGGGCTCGGTCGGCGCCGGTTCATCGACAACGTTCCGAGTCAGCCGCACCTCGCCGTTCATCCGGATCAAACCCGCCGGGCGCCCCATCTGGGCGAGTTCCCGCAGCAACTCATCATCAGAAATCACCATCGCATTGATCGCGTCGTTATCGACCCGCACATAGATCGACGGATCGATCGACTCGCTCGTGCGCACGATCGCGAAATCAATCAATGTTTCGGCAGGCTCTGCCGGCGTCTCAACGATCACGGGCGCCGGGACTGACGCGGGCAGGTTCACCATCTGCACAACAACCGCGCCGACAACCAGCAGCAGCGCCACCGCGCAGCTCCCCGCCACAACACGCTTGCGCCGACGACGCCTGGCAACAATCGTCGGCAATTGCGCCGTCAGATCACGCAGGATCGCCTCACGCCGGAATTCACCCTCAGGAGAGAGCCGGTCTTGTTCGTGCTCACGATTCATCGGCGCCCTCCTTCAATGAAGCACGCAGCGCCGATTCCCCTCTGCGGATCCGCCCATCGACGGCGCCCGGCTTGAGCCCCGCGAGTTTGCCGATCGCCGCGAGCGTCATCCCCGCGCGGTAACGCAACTCGATCAACTCCCGCGTCACCTGATCGAGATTCGACATCTCCGCGCGCAACGCCGTCAGGCGCCCGTCGATCTCGGCCAGCGGATCCGCCGACGCCGACGCACGAGCCGCTGCGCCCTGCCTTGCAAGCAACCGCCGCTCGCGCTTGAGATGATCCCAAGTGCACGACCGGACCACCTTCGCCAGCCATGCATCGAGCGCCGCCTCGGAATCGATCGGCTTGATCGACCGGGCGATCTTCATGAATGAATCCTGCACGATGTCCAGGCAGTCCGCCTCGCACAACCCGGTCGAACGCCGCACGATCGAGTACAGCCGATCGAACCGGTGCTCGTACAACACCGCGAACGCCCCGGTGTCCCCGGCGGCGATCGCGCGTGTGATCCGACTCGCGTCGAGAGTTGGCATATTGGTCATGGCCACGCATGGAGTTTAGTCGTTGTCACGTTTGCTCAGTTGATGCTCGAGCTCGGCAATCCTGGCTCGCAACTCTTCGACCACTTCCGGGCGAATCTCGGATTCGTACTGCTTTCTCGCGCTCCAGGCACTCTCCAGCACCTGATCCAGCGTCTCTTCAACCATCTCAAGGGTTTGATGTCTGCCCCGGACCATGATCAGCCTGGTTTCAGGGTGAAACCGCACCGTTGCCTTCTGATCGTTCATCGCCAATACCGCGTTGACCGCCGAGAGCAGATCGGCTTCGCCGACACCGAGCTCGAAGTGCTCACCAACACTCCAGACCGCCGACTCCGCATCAAATTCGTGCCGTTTCAGGCTCAGCGTAAACACCCACTCATCGCTGCCTGGCATGTCGACACGCTCAAGCCGAACCTCCGCCGGGACGCCGTTGATTTCTGATCGTTGATTGTTGATTGCCTGCAGCGCCGCGCTCACAGTCACATCTTGGAGGTTCGCTGCGGGCACAGGGAACTCCTCAAGCCCCGGCATCGCAAGAATGTTCGCCTTCGGGTACGCCTCACGGATCGCGTTGACGTATTCGATTGCCGACCCGCCCTTGAATTCCAGATTAAACCCTCTCTTTGAACTATTCGATGAGTCTGGATTCGTTCCAACAAACACTGGGCCATTCATATCGACCGTGACTAGATAAATCCAGATCGGCTCGGCATTCACATCAACTCGAGCGCTGCGTCCACCTCGCGCTTTTTCAGATGAAGGATAAAGATAAACTTTATCAGACTCTAATCTCGAAACACGGATCGCCTTCTGCTGTCGATCGGCGATGTTCAGCAATGTTGTCACCGTGCAATCTCCGATCGCCACCTTGGGCATATTGATCGAACTCGCGTGCTGATCTGTCACGATGTTGGCGCCAGCAACTTCACGGATCACCTGGCAATACTCTTCCAGGGTCCCACCCGGAAAATAGATCGAATATTTCGGCGTGTCCGGCCTGCTGCCATCGTCAAAGTTCTGCGCCATCGCGCGTGGCGCCATCGCTGCCGGGAAGGACATCGCAATCAGCACAAGCATCAAAGTAATCCGGCGCATCGGGGGACTCCTGATTCGTTGAGAGAAACCGCCGGGCATCCATCGCCCGCACACCCATACAACGACACCCACCCACCGATTTCGCGCCGAACCCAAAAACACCCCCAGCAAAAACCCCGGTTTGCCCCCCTCCGGCTACCCAACCTCTCTATACTCACGCCCCGCAATCACCGTTTCGATTCATCCCCGCCTTAAAGATCCCCCAAAGGTTGATACCAATGCCAGCACTCGCCACCGCCGACCTCTCACTCGCGCAGGCTCATGCCATCGTCGAAGCCGCCCAAGCCAAAGCCGTCGAACTCGGCACGAACATGGACATCGCCGTTGTCGACGCAGGCGCCAACCTCAAGGCGTTCGTGCGGATGGACGGCGCCTGGATCGGCTCCATCGACATCGCGATGAAAAAGGCCCGCACCGCGCGGTACTTCGACATGCCCACCGGCGATATCGGCGGGCTCTCGCAGCCCGGCGGTCCCCTCTTCAACATCGAGCACTCCAACGGCGGGTTGATCACCTTCCCGGGGGGGCTCCCGCTCAAGGTCGACGGCCAGATCGTCGGCGCGATCGGCGTCTCGGGTTCCTCCGTCGAAGACGACCACGCGGTCGCGACAGCCGGCGCTTCCGCCTTGTCCTGAGGCCCCCCGCTCGCTCACCACGCTCGACTCACCGAACCCCTATACTCCCCCGCTATGCATTTCGAAACGCACAAACCCGTTATTGACGACTTAGAGGCGCGGATTATCAACGTCCGCGACTCTCTTTAACTACCCAATCAAAAAAGAACGCCAGAAGAAGCTGATGGAGGAGATGGAGTCAGCGAGTTTCTGGGACAACCAGGAATCAGCACAGAAGACGGTCGCTGAACTCAAAACCATCAAGGCCCAGATCGAGCCTGCGGAGAAGGCCCTCAGCGCACTCGAGGACGCCAAGATCGCCTACGAGATGGGCAAGGAAGAGGGCGACAACGACCTCATCACCGAGGCCGACGAGGCACTCTTCGTCCTCGCGCCCACCATCGACAAGCTCGAGCTCCAGTCTCTGCTCTCCGGCAAGCACGACCACCGCGACTGCTTCTTCACCATCTCATCCGGCGATGGAGGCACCGAAGCCGACGACTGGTGCGAGATGCTCTTCCGCATGTACCTCCGCTTCTTCGAGCAGCACCACCCCGAGTGGAAGGTCGAAGAGGTCGCGATGCAGCACGGCACCGAGGCCGGCATCTCCACCGTCACCCTCCACGTCAAGGGGCCCTTCGCCTTCGGTTACCTCAACTGCGAGCGCGGCGCCCACCGCTTGGCGCGCGTCAGCCCCTTCAATTCCCAGGGCAAACGCCAGACCAGCTTCTCCACCGTCGATGTCACCCCGGAGTTCGACGAGGTCGCGCTGGAGATCGACGACAACGATCTCGAGATCACGACCTTCGCGCGCTCGAGCGGGCCCGGCGGGCAGAACGTCAACAAAGTCGCCTCCGCGATCCGGCTCGTGCACAAGCCGACCGGCATCATGGTGGTCTCCAGCACGCACCGCGAACAGCTCCAGAACCGCAAGCAGGCGATGATGCTGCTCGGCGCCAAGCTCGAACTGATCGAGGAAGAGAAACGCGCGAAGGAAATCTCCGATGTCACCGGAGGCGCAGTCGATCGGGGCTGGGGCACCCAGATCCGCTCGTACGTGATCTACGACAACCGCGTCAAAGACCACCGGACCAACCACGAGATCGGCAACCCCCAAACCGTCCTCGACGGCGAAGTCCAGCCCTTCATCGATGCAGAACTTCGGCGCCGGCGCAAGGCGCAAGCAGAGGCCGCGAGCGCGTAGCGCGGACAATCAACCCGTCGAAGCCACTACACCACCGGATGTCGCCGCAGCAATCGCCGCTGCCTGCGCCGCCTCGACCGCCTTGTGCGTCAGGTAACCGATCGGATCGGACTCCATCATCGCATCGAGCCGCTCTTTCACCGATTTCCAGTCCTGCTTGTCCATCATCGGTTTGAGCAACTCCCCGGCGTGCGCGATTGCGATGAGCGCCCGGGTCGTCGAGTCCGGTGAGATTGAAGCATCGAGCGCGACCTCGTTGATCCGGCGGATCAGGTCCCGTTCAGGCTTTGGGTTGATCTCGGGGTACACCTTCTGCTTGAAAAAGATCAGCACCCTCGTCTCGTCCTCCATCAGCACACCCTTCGAGCACAACGCTCGCGCGATGAGGTGCTTCAGATCACGATGGTTCGCGAATCGGCTGATCCAACTCGGCGCCTGCGCGCGGCGCTTGGAGCTGGCGACCTTCTTCATGCACGAATCCAGCGCCGCATCGCCGGTCGGCGTCGCATCGATCACATTGACGAACGATTTCTTCCCGCTCTCGACCCCGACCTTGCCCGCGAACAGCAATTCAGCGAGAACAGCGCCACCGAGAGCCTGCTTCCACCACCCACCAATCGCCTTACCGGTCTCATCGCGCAGCGCAAGCAGGGCAATTGATTCGTGAAGGCCGAGTTGTGATGAATCGCGCATAGCGCCATTAGAGTATCAAGGACAGCTCGTCCCGAACACGCTGATCATGATCCCCAGATCAGCGGTATCGACCGTCCCATCGTTGTTCACGTCGGGCGAGGTCCCGGTCGTCCCGAACTTCGCGATCAGGATGCCCAGATCGGCCGTGTCAATCACCGAATCGCCGTTGATATCACCGACACACTCCGGCGTGAAATCCACAATGAGCGCTGGCCGGTTGTGCGCCACCGAATTGTCCTTGGTGTCGAATCGCTTCACCATGTCAGGACCACGTTCCTCACCGATCAGGATCCACCCAAAGTTTTCGCTCGGATCGTCAAGCATCACCTGCACATCAGATGTCAGCGTCACACCGAACCACGAATAAAAACCCACGCCGTCGATGGACTGCGCGGCGGATTCTGTTTCAACGAAGTCACCACCCTCGTTGTCCCACAACTTATTGCTGAACACCGAATAAACCCAGGTCGCATCGGTCGGGGCCGCCAACGCGCCGGCGCTCTCATCGCGCGCCGCGTGCGACTCGCCTTCACTCCAATTCGTAAGCAGCCGGTGGACCGATTGCGGCTGCGGCCCTGAATCCGTGTCAGACATCCGCAGCGTGAGCGTCGCGCTATTGATGGAGGCACCTGCAGGGATCGAGTCCGCGATGTCGAAGTAGATCACGCTGCGACGATTGAGCTTGAACTCGCTCTTACCGACGAACATGTGGTCGCCGACACCGTTGCTGATATCTCCGGTATCGCTCTCGTAGAGCGTAGTGTCCTTGCTCGCCCTGATCGTCACCGTGTCGGCAAGAATCGCCCCACCGGTTCCGAACATGATCGAGATGGCAACAAGCGTCGAAGAAATACGATGCATCAGTCAGCCCCCCCAAGGAGCAATCCCCAGGATAAAGTGCTTCAGATTCAAGACCAGCGAATCTGCATTAATCCAGCCTAGCGGATTTTGCCTGGCTTGTGAAATAAAATTTCAACAACCGCCAGCCAATGCCCCCAAACCGATTCCCATTGCGCACCAGAAGCGGGTGTATCCATCGGCATCAAGGGCAGGGCTGACCGAACGCCGCGATCAGGATGCCCAGATCAGCGGTGTCCACGATCATGTCACCGTTCAGATCAGCGCCGGGGCCTGCGGTCCCGAACTGCGCGATCAGCGTCCCCAGATCAGCCGTATCAACCGCCATGTCGCCGTTGAGATCACCGACGCAGGGCAACGAGTAGGTGATCTCGAGCGCCGGCCTGTTGCCAGGCGTCAGGTTGTCCCTGGTGTCGTACCGCTTGGCGGTATCGCCCCCGGACTCGACACCGATCACGATCCAGCCATAGTTGTTGGCGCCGTCATCGAGCATGCTCTGCACATCCGCCGCGAGTTGGGCGCCGCTCCACGAATAAAAACCAACCCCGCCGACGACCTGCGTAGCAGAGACCGTGGGGTCGAAATCGCCGCCCTCGGTTGCCCAAGGCGTCGTGCTGAAGAATCCGTGAATCCAGGTCGCATCACCATTCAGCGCGGCGCCCCCGCCGCCTTCCTGCCCCGAAGCGATTGACCCCGCCTCGCCCCAATCCGCGAGCAACCGGTGCAGATCCTGCGCCTGATCCCCCGAGTTCGTCCGGGACATGTTGAGCGTCAGCGTGACACTATCGATCGTCGCGCCAGAAGGAACCGCCGCGGCGACATCGAATTGGAGAACAGCCCTGCGGATTTCCCCGCCACCGTTGATCCCGGCGAAGCAATACCGTCCAACGCCATTGCTGAATAAGCCCTGAAAATGCTCGTACAGCGTGTTGTCCTTTGCCGCACCGATCGTGACCGTGTCCGCGAGCGACGATGATGTAACGGCAAGCGTGCACGCCAACCCCAGCAAACTCTTCCGAATCATTGCTCTCTCCCTCTTCGTGACGATCACGTCGCCGGTCTTCTCAAGCACAGGCACACCGATCCCTGACATAGCAAATACTATCTGATCGCTGCCCGATCACCAATGAAATAAGTGAATTCGGTCAGTTATCGGCTCACCATCGCACGCACAATCAAATCGGTCACGGGCAAGGCTGCCCGAACGCCGCGATCAGGATGCCGAGATCCGCCGTGTCGACGACGCCGTCATCGTTGAGATCCGCAGCAGGCCCCGCAGTTCCGAACTGCGCAATCAGAATGCCAAGGTCTGCGGTGTCGACGACACTGTCATCGTTAAGATCTTCGATACACGGCGCGACCACCATGAACTGCCGCATCATCTCGTGGTCCTCATGCTCGAGGATGTGGCAGTGGTACGGGAAGCGCCCCGTGAAATCCTCAAACCGCGCAATCACGCGCACCATCTGGTTGGGACGCACGACGACCGTGTCCTTCCAACCGGCCTGATTCGCCGGCGGGATCTTCGGGTTGCCAACCGGAACGATCTCGTCATCGACGACCGTAAAGTTCTGGAAATCGATGACCTGGAACTGCACCAGGTGCATGTGCATCGGGTGCGCGATCGCAGAACGGTTGATGAAACGCCAGATCTCGGTCGTGCCCAGCACCGGGAACTCGACGATGTCGTCCCATTTCAATCCGTTGATCAGCCAG
>JAJDDA010000076.1 GCA_029260535.1 Phycisphaerales bacterium
ACCTTGACCTCGGGGTTGTTCTCCGAGATCGCGCGGGTCATTTTCTGGAGCAGGACGGTTTTGCCGGTGCGTGGCGGCGCGACGATGAGGCCGCGCTGGCCTTTGCCGATGGGCGAGACGAGATCGATGATGCGGGTCTCGACGATTCCCGGCTCGGTCTCGAGGACGTAACGCTCATCGGGATGGAGCGGGGTGAGGTCCTCGAAGGCGTTCATTTTGTGGGCGCGCTGCGGGTCGCCGTTGTTGACGGCGTCGACGCGGAGGATCGCGAAGAACTTCTCCTGCTCCTTGGGCGCGCGGATGGGGCCCCGGAGGACCATGCCTGTGCGGAGGGCGCCCTGGCGGATCTGCGACGGGGAGACGTAGATGTCGTCGGGTCCGGCGAGGTAGCTGTCCTGGGGGCTGCGGAGGAAGCCGTAGCCCTCGTTAGCGACGACGAGGGTGCCTTCACCGAAGATGAGCCCGCCGGCTTCGCCGCGGCCGCTGAGCATTTTGTAGATCAGTTCGGGGCGTGGGATCTGGTGGCAGTCCTCGATGCCCTCTTTCTCTGCGAGCTTGTGGAGCTCGTCGAGTTTCATGGTCTGGAGAGCGTCCATGTGGAGCGCTTTTTTCTCCGCGGCCTTGTATTTGGCGTCGGTGAAGGCCTTGGCGAGTTCCTCGGCGTCGCGCTGGATGTCCTCGTCTCTGGGGAGGAGGTGCGCCGGGATGCTGCTCGCGAAGAAGTTGGCCGTGGATTTGGACTGGCCGCCGCCGGGCCCCTTCTTGCGCTTCTTCTTGCGGCGCTTGCCCCCCTGCTGGCCTTGCTGACCTTGCTGGTCATTGCGTCCGTAGTTGTTGTTGGATTGGCGGCCCTGGCCACCTTGACCGCCTTGACCGCCCTGGCGATTCTGTCGCGAGGATCTTTGCCCTGAGCCTTCGGCGCCTGCGTTGCCCTGCGAGGAGCTGCTCTGGGAAGGCTGCTCCGCGGGGGCGGGCTTGGGTTTGGGCTTCTCGGCGGCCGGCTTCGGCTCGGATTTGGCGCTGGTGGCGCGCTTGCGGGTGGCCTTCGAGGCTTTGGGCTTGTCTTCGACTGCGCTTGTTGTCTTCGCCATGTGCGGCTGCTTCTCTTGGATGGGCCGATGGTGTCGGCCTTGGTGAGACTAAAAGAACTGCGTTGTATCAGTGGGAACGGTGTGTGCGGATTCGATCAGCGTGGATCGGACGCTGCGTGTGCACCGGGTCTGGTCAGAATCGTTGAACCTGTTTGCTGCGATTCGTGCCTGCGGCGTTTGGATGATGCCGAGGCAGTGGGGTTCAAGCCGATGGCGCCCGCCAATCCGGTGGCGGACAATGGACATCGGTTTGGATCAGAGGTCTCGGGCGGGTCGTCCCGCTCGAAAAGTGTTGATTCATCCGGAAGGCGTGGCGGTGAAGCCGGCGCCGGTGCGGATGATCAATGTGTGGATCACTGTAGGTCGCCCGATCGCCGGTCGCAAATAGAGCGTCAAATGGCTCGATCCGGGTACGTCCTGGCTGTGGATCGATGCATGGTCGTGGCATTCAAGAGGTCATGGGGCCGAGCGGATCTGCTCGAAGACCTCCTGCACCTGTTTCCTGAGATCGGCTTCATCGCCGTCGTTCATCACCTGAAAGCCGGACTTGGCTTTTTTCTTCTCCAGGGGCCACTGGCTGGCCTGCCGGCGGTTGAGTTCTTCGGCGTCCCAGCCCCTTGTTTGTTCGACGCGGGCGAGGCGGTCTTGTTCCGGGGTGTCGACGAAGATGATCGCGTCGCACTCGGCGTCCATCCCGGCTTCGAAGAGCAGCGGGACATCGAGGACGACCGCCGGGGTGACTGCGGGGTCGGCGCTGGCGATGGCGTCTTTCTGCTGCTGGATGACGCGGTGGTGGAGCAGGGATTCGAGGCGGCGGAGTTGTTCTTTGTCCTGGAAGACGATGGAGGCGACGACGGCGCGGTCGATGGAGCCGTCTTCGGCATAGACGACATCCCCCCACCACTGCGCGATCTCCGTTTGGATCTCGGGGGTGTCGAGGATGGCTTTCGCTTGCTCGTCGGCGTCGAGAACGAGGCAGCCGAGCGATGCGAGGATGGCCGCGACGGTGGATTTGCCGGAGCCGACGCCTCCTGTGATGCCGATGACTGGGGGTCTTGTTGCATGGTTGCCCATGCGAGGAGTGGATGGGGCTTTGTTGCTCTGCAAAGCCGGATAGCATCCTGACATGTCAGAGTCCATCGAAGCAGTTGCAAGCCGGTTCTGCGAAGCGCTGGATAGCGGGGATTGGGATGCTGTTTCAGCGCTGATCAGCGCGGGCTGCGTGTACCACTTCCGGGGTGGTCAGATGACCGGTGTTGATGCGATCGTTGGGTCTTACCGAACGATCGACGAGTGGGTGCGCGAGACGTTCGAGGGGTTGCAATACGAGAGCAAAGTGGAATTGAAACCTGACGGCTCGGCGTTGATCACGTTCCGGGACCGGATGTCCCTCGGCGAGCATCACCTCGACTTTCGTTGCCAGCAGTTGATCGAACTCGATGACGATGGGCTGATCGGGAGCATCACGCACATCGATATCGAGGGCGAGCCGGAGAAGGCGGCACGATTCAACGCGGCGTGCGGTGTTTCCAAGCCAACGTGAGCACGAGAGCGCGACGCCATTCCAGGAATCGCCTGTTGACGCTCGTCTAAACCACAGCCGGTCGGCCTCCGCTGCCGGCTTCGTGCGCCATTATTCAGTACGTCGCCTCAGCCGCCGGGGGTTTCCAATCGCCCTCCAGGATTTCCCAGCCTGGGAGGTAGCAGCGAACGATGTAGTTCCAGCCATCGGTGATCGGGAGGTAATTGGGCTGCCCCTCGTCGCCACCGAAATGGATAGTCACGCTCCCGTCGTCGTTTTTGTCTGCGGTGATGCTGTTGAACGAGTACGCATCGAGGTCATTTTTCTCGAAGAAACCATTCTTGTTGTAGACCGTGACCGACCAGAACGCATTCACGGGAACACCGTCCGGCATCGTGAGCGTGTACGAGGTCTTCCCGTCATTCTGCGATGGTGTCACGTTGAAGTAGACCGCGCCTCGCTCGGGGTTACCACCCCAGCCGAACGCGGAGGCCATGTAGTGATTCACACCATCAACCAGACCTCGCTGTCCGAACGCGTTGGGGAAGGACTTCATCTCGGAAGCGAGCGTGTTGAGTTGCTGCCGCACACTGACTAGGGATTCCTTGTCCCAATCGGGGAGCACCAGAGATCCCTTGGACCGCTGCTTGACCTTGATCGCGTCCTGCAGCGCGTGCGCTGCCTTGACATCATCGGGGTTGTTCGGATCGACAAAGGTGCGGAAGAGCACCAGGATGTATCTCGTGCCGACTTCCTCGCGCGTGAGCGTGACCTCGCCACCGCCGTGCTTGAGCACCGGGTTGAAATGGTCCTGATCGATCACCAGCATCGACTGGAACCGATCGGGGGAGTCCGGCTTGACGATCGTTACCGGATCGTTCAGATCAAAGACACCCATCGAATAGAGCGTGTCTCGGTTGCCGCGGATCGTCGTCTGATTCTCGACGGAGTAGGGTTTGCGCATGTGCAGCATCCTGCCAACTCCCCCGGCCTTCGCCGCATACCCTTTCATCTGCATATCGCTTTCAGCTCGGATGAAGTTGTGCATGTCGACATGCTCCCCGGCCACGGCGATGCCTGGAGCCGAGAGGATAAGAATCGCTATTACGATCGTGAAAATGATCCGCATACGTCGCTCCTTGTTGCAGTGAATGTGGGTCGATTCGATGGCGAACATCGTCGCTCGCATTGATTCCATCGTTCCGGGTTGCTGCTCAGCCTATCAGAGATCAGTGAGTATACGATCGACAGGGCCCGACATGGACGCCGCGACCCCGCGTTTTCCCTGATCGAAGATACCGGTTCCGCCCTTCCCTCGTTCGAATCCCTGAACCGGATTGGTTCTCGCCACGGGAAGAAACGCCGGGTACGATGTCCCTGCGAAGCCGTCCGCTGGAGCCGATCCAGCATCAGGGCGGCTTCCACCGCTGCGGGTGTAGTTCAGCGGTAGAACGTCAGCTTCCCAAGCTGAATGTCGCCGGTTCGATTCCGGTCACCCGCTTTTTCTGGTCGGCAGATCCTGGGCTTTGGTGGGCTCTGGGGCTGATTTCGGGGTTGGTTCCTCGCGGATCGCTCGGATGTCGATCGGGTGTCGGGGCTTTGCTCGCGGCTGGAATCTTGTTCGATCACCCGGCGCCTGCCCAAGGAATGCACGACGGATGGCAATTGTCACGCTTGTAAATCAGGACAACACCGGCGATATGGTCCGGCTGTACGACCGCCCGCTCACGATGGGGCGGCACCCTGACAACGATGTGGTCGTCGTTGATGATCTCGCCAGCCGGTTCCATTGCGTTGTTGAGCCGGTCGAGGGCGCGGAGAGCGCGTACCGGGTTCGGGACCTGGGCTCGCGCAACGGGACCAAGGTCAACAACGAAAAGATCAAGGCGGCGGAACTGCAGGTCAACGATGTGATCCACATCGGCGCGAAGCGGTTCATGGTCAAGGTCATGAAGGCGGGGATGAGCAAGCCCCAGACGACTTCGAAGATGCCGGCGGCCGAGGAGACAATCCAGGGTGAGGCGTTCAAGCCCCGCGGGATTCAGCTCCGTGCGGACGATGACAACGGCGAGGTGGCGCAGCCTTCGGAATCACCCGAAGCGCCTGCGAAGAAATTGGGTCGGCAGAAGCAGCCGAAACAGCAAAGGGCGCAGGCGCCGAAGCTGACCGGCGCGACGCTGCCCAAGTGGGCGGATGTGCTGCGCGAGATCGTTGAGGTGCTGCCCCCGACTTCCAGCGCGGACATCCCGATCACGATGATCAACGCGCGGGGTGAACCGACCGAGGCGCTCGCCGGCAACAGCGCGGGTTCCGTTGCGGTCCGGCTGGTGCTGCTTGCCGCGACGAAATCGCGTGCGACGGACGTGCACATCGAGCCCAAGGGCGAATCGTTCGGCATCCGCATCCGTGTTGATGGGCAGATGGTCCGGCTTTCGGACATCCCGAACGAGGTTGGCGTGCTGCTGCTCGGGATCGTTCGCGCGGGGTGCCTGATGAAGACTGCGGCACGGGACGCGGTCCAGGACGGGCACTTTTCTACTCGAGTCCAGGAGCGGCGGATCGACTACCGGTCGAGTTTCACGCCCTCGGTGCACGGTCAGAAATTGGTGATCCGCGTGCTCGACGAGATGAACGCGCCGCACACGCTGCGCGACATGCAGCTGGCGCCGTACATGCTCGAGAAGTTATCGTCGGTGTGCGAGCAGACGCAGGGGATGATCCTCGTGTGCGGGCCGACCGGTTCCGGCAAAACAACGACGCTTTACAACGCGATGCGGTCGATCGATCGCGAGCATCGCAACGTGATCACGATCGAGGACCCGGTCGAGTATTACCTCGAGGGCGTCACGCAGATCCCGGCGGACGAAGCGCGGGGGCACTCGTTCGGCGAGCTGCTCCGCTCGGTGCTGCGGCAGGATCCTGACGTGATCCTCGTCGGCGAAATCCGCGATGATGAGACGGCGCGGACCGGGATGCGAGCCGCGATGACCGGTCACCTGGTCTTCTCGACGGTTCATGCGAAGGACACGATCGGCGCGGTCTTCCGCCTGCTCGACCTCGGCGTCGAGCCTTACCTCGTCGCTAATTCGCTGGATCTGGTGCTCGCGCAGCGGCTGCTGCGGGTGCTCTGTCCTGACTGCAAGCAATCGACGAACATGAAGCCGGGGCAGGCGAACCGGATGGGCCGGTACGCGCAGGGTGTAAGCAAGGTCTACACACCGGTGGGGTGCAAGCAGTGCCTGAACACCGGGTTCTGGGGCCGGCAGGCGGCGTTCGAGATGCTGTCGTTCACCGATGAACTGCGCGATGTTGTGCTCAACAGCCCGACGATCGCGGGGATGCGCGGCATCATCGATCAGGGCTTGTTCACCACGCTGTCGCAATCGGGATTCCGGTTTGCGTGCGAGGGTGTGACGTCGATGGAAGAGGTTGATCGTGTGATGGGGAGTTGAGCGGATTCAATTGTTAGTTAATCACATCGTGCCATAGCACATGACACGACTTTGTTTTGGACACTGGGCATCCTGACCGTAGCCTGGAGATAACTAAATGAAGTCTCCGCGCCGTCAACTTGCATTCCTTGTCGCAACCCTTATTTCGCTAGTTTCTGTATCTCTAGCGATTTCTCAATGCGACCGGCAAATTGATGCCCACTACATCAACTCCATCCACAAAGAATCCGACATTCGCCGAACATATATAAAACTGATTAAAAACTGTCTCAACAGCAAGTCGAGCGAGGAAGCAGAAATCCACATCTCTTTGCTACGCGATATTGCCAGCAAACTAAAATCTGGTTGGCCAGGCTACGAACTCACCGAATATTATCCCGCTAGCAGATCCAGCAGAGACCAACTCAGTAGTCTCTACTACGAGATTGGGGCCTACGCCTCCTTTTCCAATTCAAAGTACCGCATCAACCTAGACAAACTGCTACGTGAGCTTGAGCCAGATCCAGTGGCAGATCCGGAGTTGTCCAAGGGCTGGAAATATGCGATTTCGTGCTATTCCAACTATTCATTCCGCTAGAGTTTATGACGTACGTCTATAAACAGAGCAACGGGCAAGGATCTGAGTTGCCCTTAGTCTCTTCGTGGCAGAAATCGCTTCGCGATCACTACCTCAGCACCCAGCTACGGCACGCCTTTGACCGTTCGGTATCCGAGCCTTCGCTGCGCTCAGACTCGGCGTTCAGGGATGGCAATAAAAAAACGCCTACGTCCGGTTTCCCAGGCGCAGGCGTGACTCCTCCGATAAAGGTGTGGCAGTCTGTTGGGCGTTTGGAGCCCGAAAGCAGGGGCGCCTCTTCCGAGGCGGGCCTGCTGGTGCGTTCCGCTTGTTGCGGAGCGGAACGGCAAAAAGTCGTTTCGCGGTGGCCCTGTGCTGCCATCGCTGACTCATGCGACAGAATACCGAAACAGGGGCCATCATGCAATACTTGCGCATGAAAATTAGACGGAAATCTTTCGATTTCTCCGTCCAGACAGGCAAAATCCTCGCTGAGGGCAAGGAAACCAGGATGTCTGGGTGCTTCCCCCTTACTCATTAGGGAAAGAAAACACCCGAATGTTGCCCTGCGAGGGGCGTTCCCCCAACGCCCCTCGCAATGCAACGCTTGTTGAGCCCCGAACAAGACTCGTAAACGAATCCCGAGCGGGCCTCGAACCGCTTCGCCGATGAATTAACACCGGCGGAGCGGGCACAGGGAATCCGTGGCATTGCCACACTGCGTTACATGACATTGCGTCATGACAGCAGTGCCACCACGGAGGAGTCAGCAAATTAATAGCGACCAGAAATACGGATCGCCTGCCTCAATATGTAAGCGGGTTGCTTCCCTCGCTTACTGGGCTTCTCTCTTCAACTCAACTTTGGAACAGGCGGACTCAATCACCTATCCCGTGCTTCTCAACGAAACCAACATACCCTCTCAGCCCCTACAGTCAACCCCTTCCTTCCAAAACTTCGTCGAAAAATACCGCCATGGGGCGATTTTCGGCCCTGAGAGCCGTTTCTGAGCGGTCACCCAAGCACGATTTGTCCGATATCCGCTCTCATCCATCGCGATGACACCAGGATTTCCGGATCATCCCCTGCCGGCGAGCCAGCCCTTGCCGTCTTTCCAGGCCGGGAATCGCTCTCTCCAGGCCCGTACGGAGGCGGGATCGATGGTCACGCTGCCTACGGCCTGGGTGTCGTCCATCTCGATGAGGATCTCGCCGCTGGGGTCGATCGCGATCGAGCCTCCGGCGTATTGGAGGTGGGGATCGGCGCCGGCTCGGTTGACGCCGATAACGAAGGCCTGATTCTCGATGGCTCGCGCGATGAGCAGCGCTTTCCAGTGTGCGGCGCGTTCCTTCGGCCAGTTGGCGCCAAGCACGAAGCACTCGGCGCCCTGGGCGAGCCCTGCGCGGAAGAGCTCGGGGAATCGGAGGTCGTAGCAGACGGCGGGGCACACGCGGAGCGAATCGTCCTGCGATTCCCATTGGTATGTCAGGACGCGCTCGCCGCTGGTGAACTGTTCCGGCTCGCGTCCAAACGAGAAGGGGTGGATCTTTTCGTATTGGGCGAGCGTGCTCCCGGTTGGTCCTGTGATGTAGGCCTGATTCCGCCCCTTGCCGTCAGGGCCGAGGATGGTGCGCGAGCCGTGGACGGTGACGCCGAGCCTTGTCGCCATCGCGGCGATCCCGTCGGCGGTTGCGTTGTTCGCATCGTTGGTGGTTTCGATGTTGAGGGAGAAGCCGGAATCGAAGAGTTCCGGCAGCACGACGAGGTCGCCGGGGTTGATGGGTGCGCTATCGAGCAGCTCGTTGACGGCGGCGATGTTGGCGTCGCGGTCTTCCCAGGCGATGTCGAGTTGGACGAGGTGGGCGCGCATCGCTCGGGCTACTTGTTTCCGGCTTGCTTACCGATGAAATCTGCGAGGGCGGCGACGTCGCGCTCCGGGATGATCTTCGCGAGCACTTCCGGTTTCGCTTTGATCTGTCCCATGAACCTGGTCACGCTTTCCCAGAGCTTGTCCGCTTTCTTGTCGTTCTCGCAGAGGTAGATGTCGGTGACGAGCTCCTGGAGGCGCTGGATCGCTTTGGCGTCCGCGGTCTCGTAGTGGCGCTTGATGATGCCCTGCTGGTGGTGGGTGTACGAGTTGCCTGCCATATCAGCGCTGGCCCCCGTAGATGGCGCGGTCGCCGAGTTGTTCGGCGATGCGGATGAGCTGGTTGTATTTCGCGTTGCGGTCGGACCTGCACGGGGCGCCGGTTTTGATCTGGCCGCAGTTGGTGGCGACGGCGATGTCGGCGATGGTGGCGTCTTCGGTTTCACCGGAGCGGTGGCTGAGGACGGCGTTCCACCCGTTGCTGATCGCGAGGTTCACCGCGTCGAACGTTTCGCTGAGCGTGCCGATCTGGTTGACCTTGACGAGGACGGCGTTGGCGGATTTCTCGGCGATGCCTCGGCGAACAAACTTCGGGTTGGTGACGAGCAGGTCGTCACCGACGAGCTGGACGGTGTCGCCGAGGCGTTTGGTGAGGGTTGCCCAGCCTTCCCAATCGTTCTCGGCGAGGCCGTCTTCGAGGGAGCGGATGGGGTACTTCTTGCACCATTCGGCCCAGAGGTTGACCATGTCATCGGAAGAGATGATTTCTTTGGTCGAGCTGAAGAAGCAGTAGCCGTCCTTGCCCTGCTTCTGCGCTTCGTTCCAGAGCTCGCTGGTGGCGGGGTCGAGGGCGACGAAGATCTGCTCACCCCAGGAGTAGCCCGCTTTGTCCACGGCCTGCTCGATGAACTGGAGGGCTTCCTCGTTGGACTTGAGGTTGGGCGCGAAGCCGCCTTCGTCACCAACGGCGGTGGAGAGGCCCTTGTCGCTCAGGACGCCTCTGAGCGTGTGGTAGATCTCGACTCCTGCGCGGAGGGCCTCGCCGTAGTCGTCGAAGCCCCAGGGCTGGATCATGAACTCCTGGAAATCGACGGTGTTGTCGGCGTGCTTGCCGCCGTTGAGGATGTTGAGCATCGGGGCGGGCATGGTCCGGGCGCCGGTGCCCCCGAGGTAGCGGTAGAGGGGCAGTCCCAGCGTTTCCGCGGCGGCTTTGGCGGTCGCCATGGAGACGCCGAGGATCGCGTTGGCGCCGAGCCTGCCCTTGTTGGGGGTTCCGTCGAGGTCGATCATGGTGTGATCGATCTCTTCCTGATCGCGGGCATCCATCCCGAAGAGTTCGGGGGCGATGTCGAGATTGACGTGGTCGACGGCCTTGGTGACGCCTTTGCCCATCCAGTTTTCGCCGCCATCGCGGAGCTCGACGGCTTCGTTTTCGCCGGTGCTGGCGCCGCTGGGGACACCGGCGGTGCCGACGGCGCCTCCCGAGAGGCCGACCTCGACCTCGACGGTGGGGTTGCCTCGTGAGTCGAGGATCTGGCGGCCGTGGATGAACTCGATCTGGAAGGGCATCGGCTGATCTCCGTGGAGTGGTATCGTTGAATTGGAGCGGCTGGTTGGTACATGGTCATCATACCTCCGGATTGGGCGGTGATGTGTGGCCGGGGCTGACGGATTGAGCCGATCGCATGGCATGCGCAACGGCTATTGTGTTGCTGCTATCCCGGCGCTGGCGCGTCGGGGCTGCGATGAAATGATGGAGCGTTTCAGCAATGCCGAGAATCGAGTTTGAACAACGGATCGAACGGCTGAAGGCCGAGCTGATGAACCAGGGGCGCCAGGTGGAGCGCATGGTGGAGTCGGCGATCGACTCGCTCTTTGAGCGGGCGCCCGACAAGGCGGCGTGGGTGATCGCCGAGGACGCGGCGATCGACCTGGCGGATGTCGAACTGGAGAGGCGTGCGGTCCGGCTTCTTGGTGATATCGCAAGCGAGAGCGTGGAACTGGAAGAGTCCAAGATCCGGATGCTGCTGACGATCGTGAAGGTCAACAACGAGCTGGAGCGGATCGCGGATATCTCGGTGAACATCGCCGAGCTGGTCCCGACGCTGCTGGAATTGCCCAAGCCCCCCACCACGTTCCGTGTGATGGCGAATAGCATCATCGGGATCGTTCGCGACGCGAACACCGCTTTCGAGCGGATGGATATCACGACGGCGCGGTCGGTGCTCGCGAGCGATGATCTTGTTGATGAGTTTGAATTGAAGATCCTGCGCGAGGCGCAGGAAGAGGTTGCCCGCGGCGAAACCCCGGTGGATGTCGCGTTCGGTCTGATGCGCGTCGCGACGGATCTCGAGCGGATGGGCGACCACTGCACGAACATCGCCGAGCAGGTTATTTATGTCGCGACCGGCGCGATCGTCCGTCACCAGGAGGGGCACTGGACTGCTCCGGAGATGCCCGAATCGTGAATCAACAATCCGCTGTTGTGAATGAGGCCGAGATCCGGGAGCGGCTCGATGCGGTCGGGCAGGGTCACCTGCTCCGGTTCGCAGCGGAGTTGTCCGGTGATTCTCGCGCGGCGCTCGTTGAGCGTGTTGGCGCTCTCGACATCGAGCGGCTGCCCCGGTTGATCGAAGCGTATGTGCGGAACAAGCCCTCGTTTGCGCCCCCCACTGATTTGGCGCCGGCGCCTTATTTGGCGCTTGATCCTGCGACGCCCGGGCATTCGTGGGATCTGGATGCGGCGCGGTCGGCGGGCGAGGCGCTGCTCAGCGCCGGCAAGGTCGCGGCGTTTACTGTGGCTGGCGGGCAGGGCACTCGGCTTGGGTTCGACGGTCCCAAGGGGATGCACCGGGCCGGGGCGGTGACGGGCAAGCCGTTGTTTGCGTGCCTTGCGGATTGGATCATCGCGGCACAGGACCGCTTCGATGGCGTGATCCCGTGGTGCGTGATGACGAGCCCTATCAACCACGATCAGACGGTCGCGTTTTTCGAGGAGCAGCGGTACTTCGGGCTGGACCCGGATGACGTGCTGCTCTTTCCGCAGGGTGTGATGCCGACGATGGACAAGGACACCGGCGCTGTGCTGCTGGCGAGCAAGGAGGCGCCGGCGGTCAACCCTGACGGGCACGGCGGCTCGCTGCGAGCGCTGTGGACGAGCGGGGCGATCGAGAACCTGCAACGTCGCGGCGTCGAGCACATCAGCTTTGTGCAGGTGGACAATCCGCTCGCACGCATGATCGACCCGGTCTTCATCGGTCTACACGCGGCGCACCCCGATTCGTCCGGCGAGATGTCGTCGAAGATGCTCGAAAAAACCGAGCCATCCGAAAAGGTCGGGCTGTTCTGCGAGATCGGCGGGCGCGTCTCGATGGTGGAGTACTCGGATCTGCCGGAAGAATTGCAGGCGCAGCGTGAGGGCGATCGGTTGCTGTTCAACGCGGGCAACCCGGCGCTGCACATGATCGGTGTCGATTTCATCGCGAAGTTGAACCAATCGGACGAGGGGTTTGCGCTGCCTTACCACAGGGCGGAGAAGAAGACGCCTTACATCGATCTTGAGAGCGGCGAGCTGATAGAGCCGAGCGAGACGAACTCGGTGAAGCTCGAGACGTTCGTCTTTGATGCACTGGCGCTGTGCGAGCGGTCGCTGATCCTGGAGACGGATCGGATCGACGAGTTTGCGCCGATCAAGAACGCGAGCGGGTCGGATTCGTTGGAGTCTTGTGCTCGGATCCAGACGGAGCGAGCGGCGCGGTGGCTGGAGGCGGCGGGGGTTGTTGTGCCTCGCACCGAATCCGGCGACGCCGACTGCACGCTGGAGATCAGCCCGATCGCCGCGATGACCGCGGAGGAGTTCGGGGAATTGGCGCTGCCTGACCGGATCGATGCCGGGGCTTCGGTTGTGTTTGAGACGCCTTGATCAGTCGGCGATTCGCAGCCTGACAACGACCGGCGTATCGACCAACGGTGCTTTCGATGCATCGACGATCCACACCGGCTCTTCGACGGTGGAATCGTGGCTGAGGACGTCAGGCCACGCGAGGGTTTCGGTGCCAAACGTCGAAATGCCTACGAGCGTCCCTGAATAGTCGGCGTCGTAGGCCTCGGCGGGTTCTTGCTTGCCGGGCGGTGTCCATTCGACGATGCGCGAGCCGGCGAAGAGCCAGTTGTGCTGCGGGAGTGGTTTGCCGTCTTCGTCGCTGATGACCCACGATGCGGGATGGTCGGCGTGCTGCTCGCCGGCATCGTCGGTCCAGACGAACTCGATGCGGATTTCGGGGCCGGTCGGCGCGATGTGGATGATCTCGTTGTCGTCACCGAGTTTCCACGAGCCGGGGGCGCCGGGTTCGGCGCCTAACAGGAGCAGCGCAGCGTGGATGTTCGAGGGGCGCGCGTCGGTGGCGAGGAGCGTCTCGTGCTCTTTGCTGTTGCGCGTGCAGACGATTGTTTCGAGGAAGACGGCCTGCTCCGGGTCGTCGATCACCATCGGGACGTACGCATCGAACTCGACAATACCTGCGGCGCGGTCGATGCGGACGTGCGGGGACAACTCGACGAGGCCTTGCGGTTGTTCGTCGTCAGCGATGGATATGGATATTGATGCGAGCAGACCCAGCGCGAATGCGAAGGCCGGCTTGATCACTTCTGGCCGCGCTCGTTGTCGGCGATGTTCTTCCAGCCGCGACGGCGGTCGCGGAGGCGGCGGCGCTTGCCGACGCGGTCGCGGAGGAAGTAGAGCTTGGCGCGGCGGGCGTCGGCCTTGCGGACGATCTCGATTTTCGAGATGCGCGGCGTGTTGACCGGGAAGACACGCTCAACACCGGAGCCGTCAACAATGCGACGCACAGTGATGGACTCGTTGACGCCGGAGCCCTTGCGTGCGATGAGGACGCCCTGGAAGACCTGGATGCGTTCCTTCTCGCCCTCGATGATGCGGTAGTGGACGTTGATCGTGTCACCGACATCGATACGCGGCATGTCGGTCTTGATCTGGTCCTGAACGACGCTCTCGAGGATCTGTTGGTTGCCCATCGGTCTGTTGCCTTTGCTGTGGTCTGCGGTCGCCATCGCGGCGAGGGATTCTGAGGTGCGGATTGTTGGTCAGGCATTGTTAGCCTGCCGGGGCCAATAGTCAGGTCTGCGGCGAATCGTTTTTTAGGGGTCGCGATTCAGCAGATCGGGCCGGAGGGTAGCGGTTCGGGTCCGTTTCTGCTCGTGGCGCCAGGCGTCGACCTTCGCGTGGTCGCCGCTGGTGAGGACCTCGGGGACCTCCTGCCCTTCCCAGACGCGGGGTCTGGTGTAGTGCGGGCAGTCGAGCAGGCGTTGCTCCTCGGCGCCTCCATCCTGATCAGGAATGCTTGAGAAACTGTCCTCGCTGGCGGAATCCTGGTGGCCCAGGGCGCCGGGGAGGAGCCTGACGACGGCGTCGATGAGGCACATCGCGGGGAGTTCGCCGCCGCTGAGGACGAAATCTCCGATGCTGATCTCGCGAGGCTCGAGCCGGTCGATGACGCGCTGGTCGATGCCCTCGTAGTGACCTGCGAGCAGGAGGAGCCTTGGCTTTGTCGCGAGTTCCTCGATGATCTGCTGCGTGCACGGCTCGCCCTGCGGCGTCAGGTGGATCCGGGTCACGGGGCGGTCATCGCGGGATTCAACATCCCGCACGGCATCCCAGATCGGCTGGCACATCATGACCATCCCGGGGCCTCCGCCGAAGGGGCGGTCGTCGACCTTCTGATGCTTGTTGTCGGCGTACTTCCTGATGTCGGTGATCGACCAATCGACAAGGCCCGCATTGCGGGCCCTACCGACGATGCTTGAACCGAGGACCGGTTCAAATATTTCAGGGAAGATGGTCAGCACATCGATGCGCAGCGACCCGGTTGAACCGGCGCTATCCGATGCGACCACCTCGGACATTTATGCGTCGCCTTCGCCTTCGGCTTCAGCGGGGGCTTCGGCAGCGGCGGCGGCTTCAGCGGCTGCCTTTTCCTTCGCCTCAGCAGCGGCCTTGGCGGCGGCTTCCGCTTCTTCCTTGGCCTTGGCTTCGGCTTCTGCCTTCGCGGCGGCTTCGGCAACGACGCGCTCGGCGGCCTCGCGCTCCATCTTCTTACCGAAGCGGACCTGGTACTCGGCCTTGCGCTTGTCGGCGTCGTAGAGGCCGACCTTGACGAGGATGTCCTTGACGGTGTCGGAAGGCTGGGCGCCGACGCTCAGCCAGTGCTCGATGCGATCGTTCTTGACGAAGACCTGCTTATCGACATCCTTCGCGATGGGGTCGTACCAGCCCAGGTTCTCGAGGATCCGACCATCACGCGGCGCCCTCTTGTCCATCGCGTTGATGCGATAGAACGGACGGTTGCGGCGGCCCATTCTCTTGAGACGAATCCTGACCATACGACGACTCCAACTCAAAGGCGCCGGGGGTTGGTTCCCGGCATTGGTGTGAAACTCAGACTGGAAGACCCTGCACGGACACCGCCGCCACTGGGGCGGCCCGGCGGGTGAACGGCGAATAGTAGCCCTTGGGGGTGAGGATGCAAGGGGCTGCGGCCCTGAGGGCGCCCGCACTCCGCACTCTGCTCAGACCCGGCGATCTGAGGGCTGATTCAGCCCTCGTGCTCAGCCTCCGAGGACGCCGACCAACGCCGCGATCGCCTGATCTGCGGTGCTGAAACCGAATCCGAAGATGAGGTCGCCGCCGCCACCGATGAAGATGAACACGATCGCAACGAGGGCGATGACCTGGCTCTCCGGCTTCAGGAGGAATTCGCGGTACCGCCACGAAAAGTTAGCGAGGATGTGCGAGCCGTCGAGCGGCGGGATGGGGAGCAGGTTGAAGGCGGCGAGGACGATGTTCAGGCCGGCGCCGACGTAGAAGAACTCGATCAGGTTGCCGTGCATCGGCTGGCTGACGCCCCCGGCGAATCGGATCCAGAGGGCGCCGGCGACGATGGCGATGATCGCGAGGGCGATGTTCATCGCCGGGCCGGCGAGTGAAACGATCGCGTCGTCGTACTTGCCTCGGAAGCGGCTCGGGTTGACCGGCATCATTCCCCAGGCGATCCCGACGACGGCGAAGATGATCAGGCTCGTCTGCCCCATGTGGACGAGCGGGTTCCAGGTCATGTGCCCGGTTTCGATCGGGGTGCGGTCGCCGCACCTGATCGCGGCGATGCCGTGGGCGAGTTCATGGAGGGTGATCGAGCCGATGACCCAGATGACCCAGGAGATGAGCATCGCGGGATTGGAATGATAAAGATCGGCGACCCACCAGCCCATGAACGCTCCTCCGTGTGCTTGCGTGTGGCAAGCATAGTCGGTGGAGCGATCGGTGGGTTGATGGGTCGCCTGATGGTTTCGTCAGGTTTTTAGCCTGGGATTCGCAAAGCCTCATCCAAGGCGTGGGATCTTCGTCGTCAGCTCACTCGGCGCCTGCGGAACGAGGCGATGCCGCCGAGGATGATGACGCTGACCGCGCCAGGGGTCGGGACCTGCGTGCGGAAGATCAGGAACTCGTCGTGGTTCACATCGCCCTTGAGCGGATCGGGGCCGCCTCGGCCCGAGCCTCGCCAGACCCAGTTGGCTTCTTCGGAGACGCCGCTGATCTTGCCCCAGGGCCTTGTCGCTCCGGTGTTGCTCTCTCCGACGTAGGGCAGCTCCCAGGCGTCGTTGATATCGGCGAACATGACCTGCGCGGCGATCGTTGCCGCGTCGGGCGCCGGCGCGTTGGTGTCGAGATCGATCCCGGTCGCGAAGACCTCCCAGCCTGCGTCTCCGGTGAAGACATCGACGCCGTCGATGTTCAGCTGACCGACCAGCCCCTGCGCGACGCGGTCATCGCTCCATGCGGCGATGTAGATCGTATCGGGCGTGATGAAGTTGAACGTCTCGGGCTGTGACCAGTTGTACGCACCAGATGAGCCGGAGCTGCCGGCCTCGTTGGCGCCGATGAAACTCACCGATCCGTCGTACTGACCGTAGAGCGCGTAGTGGTTGTCCGCGGTAAATGTTGCGGTGGTTGCGGCGCTGGCCGATCCTGCGATCAGCGTCATCCCTGCGGCGCAGACGATCCCTGTTGTGTAAGCCTTGAACATGTGAAACACCCCTTTCGTGTTTACGCGCCGGTTGTTGTTGAGAGAGAGAAACCCGGCGCACTTTGTTGTGCCACATGAACGCTCTGATTCACCGGGGCAGATCCAAGCGGGGGTTGCGCGGGGTCGGGCGGATTGGTGTTTTCGGATGGCGCAGGGGGTACAGACGGATCAGTCGGGTGGTATTTTATTCGAATGTCCCATACACCTGACAGGCGACCTGAGAATCCGCTTCGTGCGTGCTTGTTACAGGGCCTTGCGCTGGTCGTCCTCGCACAGGTCGGGGAGGGTGAGGTCGGGGGGTTTGCCGAAGGCGATGCGCATGGGAGCGGTGTCCTTGGCGTTGTGCATGGACCCCGGGTAGACCGCATCGAAGCCGAAGCGTTCGTTGATGGTGTCCATCGCGCCCAGGAGCAATTGGCGTTTGCGGTCGGCGGGGAAGAGCGGGTCCTCGACGTGCCTCGCGTGCGTCAGGCGGTGGAGGCGGACGGCGACCTGCAGGGGACGCGCCCGCGTCGGGCTCACGGCCCACATCTTGCGGAGCGCCGCGAGCATGACGAGCGTGTCCTGTGTGAGCGGGAGCGTCACGGTTGTCTTCCACCTGGGCGCATCGAAGTACGTCACGCGGACGGTCAGACGCTCGGTCCAGTGCTCCAAGCGGCGCAGGCGGGTGGCGGCCTTGGCGAGGAGGCGCACCGCGACGGTGTAGGCGCGCTCGCGGGTGCGGTGCGAAGGCGGGAGGATGTGCTGGTGGCCGATGGTCCGGCGCGCCGTTGGCGCTGCGGGGATGTCGTCGCCGCGGAGCATGTGCCACCAGTGGCGCCCGACGACGCTGCCCCAGGCGTTTTCCATTTCTCTCGCGGACAGCGCGCAGAGCTGCTCGGTGGTGGTGATGCCGTGCGCGTTGAGACGGCGCTCGACGCCCTTGGCGATCCCCGGGAAGTCGGTGAGCTTCATCTGGTGGAGGCGCTGGGGGAGTTCGCCTGCTTCGATGACGACGAGGCCGTCGGGTTTCTGGAGGTTGGTCCCGACCTTGGCGAGCAGGCGGTTGGGCGCGATCCCGATGGAGCAACGGAGGAAGTTGCCCACGCGGTGACGGATGGCTTTCTTCATCGCGAGCGCGAGGCGGACAGCTTCGGGGCGGTTCCGCTCGGCTCCCATGAGCCGGCAGCGGAACTCGTCGACGGACTCGACCTCCTCGACGGGCAGCACGGTGTCGGCGGCCTCAAGGATCATGTGGTGGTGCTCGACGTAGAGCTTGGGCCGCGCGTGGACGACGATGACCTCGGGGCAGAGTTTTTTCGCCTCGCCGACGGGGGTGCCGGTCTTGATGCCGAAGGGGCGGGCTTCGTAACTCGATGCGATGCAGCAGGTTGTGTCTACGTTGACCGGCGCGACGACGATGGGCCGACCCCGGAGCTCGGGGCGGACCTGCTGCTCGACGGACGCGAAATAGGCGTTGAGATCGACGAAGAGGATGGCGAGGGGCGCGGCGGGTTGCATGGTGATTGGATGGTAGAACAAATACCAAACAAAATCCAAACTAACCTTCCCGATTGACGAACTGTTTCATGCCCCATCCAAATGGCTACTGTGAACGCTCTCGCACACCGAAAACACCGATGAGGCTGTTTGGGGGTGATCAGGAGACTCTTTGCGGTGATCCGGACCGGGCATATCAAGCACAGCATCACGGGCGTCGCGCTGCTGGTGATCGCGGGGCTGTGGTTGTTGTGGCCCTCGGCGGCGGCGGCGGCGGCTGAGGCCGGCGAGATCGGGGCGGTGTCTCTTTCGGCTTCCGGCTGGCGGGGTCCTTTGTGCATTGCGATCTTTGTATTGGCGTACGTGGTGGTGGTCACGGAGGAATTCCACAACGTCCGCAAGTCCAAACCCACGATCCTTGCTGCCGGCGCGATCTGGCTGATCATCGCGACGGGGCTCGACGGTTTGGGGATGACCAAGGACCAGCTGCACGATGCGGTGATGCACGAGCTGACCGGGTTCAGCGCGATGTTCCTGTTCCTGCTCGTCTCGATGACGTACATCAACGCGATGAACGACCGGAACGTCTTCGCGGCGTTGCGCTCCTGGCTGGTTCGGCGGGGGCTGAGCTACCGGGGGCTGTTCTGGGCGACGGGCGTGCTCGCGTTCTTTCTCTCGGCGGTCGTCGACAACCTGATCTCGTCGCTGCTGATGGGCGCGGTGATCATGGCGATCGGTGGCGACAACAAGAAGTTCATCGCGCTGGCGTGCACAAACGTTGTCGTTGCGGCCAACGCGGGGGGCGCCTTCAGCCCCTTCGGTGACATCACCACGCTGATGATCTGGCAGTCGGGCAAGCTCTCGTTCTTCGAGTTCTTCCCGATCTTTCTCCCCTCGGTCGTGACGTACATCGTGCCGGCGATCATCATGAGTTTCTTTGCGCCCAGGGGGATGCCGCCGGCGCCGAGGCGTCAGACGGACCTCAAGGCCGGCGCGAGGCGGATCTGCCTGCTGTTCGTGCTGACGATCCTGCTCGCGGTGTCGTTCGAGCACTTCTTCGGATTGCCCCCCTTCCTTGGGATGATGACCGGGATGTCGCTGCTGATGTTCTTCACCGTGTTCTCGGGGCTGGCGCAGCTCGATGACGACGACGAGCAGCTCGACATCTACAAGAAGGTCGGCGATTCGGAGTGGGACACGCTGCTGTTTTTCTTCGGCGTGATCTTCTCGATCGGCGGGCTTGGTGTGCTCGGGTACCTGCACGCGGCCAACGATGCGCTGTACGGGAACCTCGGCGCGACGAACTCGAACATCATCCTCGGTGCGCTCAGTGCAATCATCGACAACATCCCGGTGATGTTCTCGATCCTGCGCATGGACCCGGAGATGAGCCGGGATCAGTGGCTGCTGATCACGCTGACCATCGGTGTCGGGGGGAGCATGCTCTCGATCGGGTCCGCGGCGGGTGTCGGGCTGATGGGTGTCGCGCACGGCAAGTACACGTTCCTGTCGCACCTGAAGTGGACGCCGGTGATCGCGTTGGGGTACGCCGCGGGGGTCGGGGCGCACCTGCTGCTGCACAATCCTTCGCCGCACTGAATAAAACCGCGATGACGTAGCCCGGGGTTACTTCGGCCAGTCTTCCTGTTCGATCTTCTCGTGGACGTGCGCGGTGTGCTCGCCGTAATGGTTCTCCATCAGGCCGAAGAGGCCTCGGAGATCACCGGCGAACCCGGGGGCGCCGGGCGGGAGCTTGTCGAGGGGCATCCCGTCGAGGAGGTAGGCGAAGCGTCGGGTGAAGTCCTGGACGCGCTGCATCTGCATCGCCTCGTCGATGCCGTTCCATTCGGGGTGGGCGGCGACGTAGTCGGGGGGCATCTGGTTCGGGAAGAGCTTGATCGGGGCGATCGCCGGGTCGGCCTGCGCGTAGACGCTGGAGAAGAAGAACAGTTCGGCGCTGAGCATGTGCTCGGCGTTCCAGCGGGGCGTGTGCGTGCCGTTGGATGGTTTGTGGTTGAGCTGATCGGTGCGGAGAGCGTGGAAGGTCCCCTGGCTCAGCCTGGACGCGGCTTCTTTGGCATCGAGGAGCGTGGCGATCTCTTCGGGCATATTCCAGGGTTTGTAGTTGAGCAGAACAACCTGCGGATTCTCGCGCGTGGCGCCTCCTGCGGTCGAGACGGCGAGGGTGTTGCCGGCGGGGTGGACGCGGGTGTACTTGTCGGGGAGGGCTTCGAGGAAGGGCTCGATCGTGTCGAGGGCGATGATCAGCGGTTTGGTCTTGTAGTGGATCGGGACGACGATTCTGGGATTGATCTGCTCGACGATTTTGACGGCTTGCGCGCCGTCGATCGTGTACACACCCCCTACCGGGACGCACAGGACATCGATTTCGCCGATCTGTTCGAGTTGCGTTGCGGTGAGTTGGTGCTGACCGAGATCACCGCAATGGAGGATGCGAACGCCGTCGGTTTCGACGAGGAACATGGCGTTCTTGCCGAGGTCGACGCCTTGCTTGTTGTCGTGGAAGGAAGGGATCGTGCGAACACGAACGATGTCTGGTTTGCCATCGATCGCCATGCCGAAGTTACGAACGGCGCCGTCCTCGAGCCCTTGAACCACTTCCGGATCGCCGCCGATCATTTCGGAGTTGATGTGATCAAAGTGACCATGCGTGATGAGTACAAAGTCGGCATCGATCTTCGGATCGTCGTAACCGATCTCGAGCGAATACGGGTCGATGACCACTGTTGTTCCCCACCAGTTCTCGATCGAGATCATCGACTGCCCCCACCATCGGACAGCGATGGGGTAGGTGTTCTCGTCCTCCGCGGCGATGGCGGGCGGCGCGAGGAACGCAGAGAGGAGGAGCAGGGCTGCAAGGGGGATCAATCGGCGCATCTGGAATCTCCGTGTCGTTGATGGTTCACTGGCCCCACTGCTGGGGAGTATCGCCGAAATCGGGTGCGGTTGCGTTGGAGCGTGTGGATCAGGACAATCGAGTCTGCAATGGATGAATCCAGCAATGTAAAAATCGAACGGGTCGCGATCATCGGCGCCGGCGCGATGGGGTTGATGCTTGCTGCGCTGATCGGCGAGCGAGCAGAGACGGTGGTCGTGTGCATCATCCCCGAGCGAGCCGAGCGGCTCAGGAAATCGGGGGCGCAAGTCAAGGGGAAACTCAATGCGCGAGCGCCGGTCGAGGTTGTCGATTCGATCTCGGCGCTGGCCGGCTGCGGGCAGATCGACGCGGTGGTGATCGCGACCAAGACGACGTCGATCGCGAAGGTGGCGGCGGAGCTCAAGCCGGTGCTGCCTCTGATCAACAGCACCAGGGAAGGCGCCGCGGTGGTGAGTTTTCAGAACGGGATCGAGCCTGGGCAGCAATTGCGGGCGCTGCTCGATCACCGGCGTGTGCTTCGGATGGTGCTCGCGGCGGGCGCGGTGCTCCGGCCTGATGAGGACGCGGTGGAGATGTCGCTGCACGCGCCGCCGCACGCGATTGGTGTGCTTGATGCGGCGAACGAGCCGGTGGCGCGGGCGCTGGCGGTGCTGCTGACGGAATGCGGGTTCGAGACGATCTTTGTGGACGACATCGAGACGAGGGTGTGGGCGAAGGGGATCATCAACGCCGCGGCGAACCCGGTGGCCGCGATCATCGACTCGACGGTGGGCGACATGATGAACTCACCGTCGCGGCTGGTTGTTCGCAAGCTGCTGCAAGAAGGGCTGGACGTGGCGCGAGCGGAGGGGCATGCGCTGGGCGATGGGTTCATCGAGAAGACGATCGGGTTTCTGACGATGGCCGGGGATCATTTGCCGTCGATGGTCGAGGACATCCGGCAGGGGCGCGAGAGCGAGATCGGGCAACTGAACCGGCAGATCATCCATCACGGCTCGAGGTCGGGTGTGGAAACCCCTACGCACCTGATGATCAATGCGCTGATCGAGGCGTTTGATTGGCGCGTGTACGCGCGGGAGTGCTGAGCGACGAACGCTTACGGATCGAGCGGCTCGGCCTTCCAGCCCCCCGCTGCTCGCAGTTGGGCGCGGCGCTGGTGGGTGTCGATCGTCTGGAGCCAGTCGAGTTCTTCGACGAGGACCTCGATCACCGCGAAGTTTGCTCTCCACGCCTTGAGATGCTCGGGGTCGGTCTCTGTTGAGATCGAGGCCATCCTGGGGTCGGGCTGATCGCGTGGGGAGCCTTCATCCCCAGTGCGTTTGATCGAGGCGATGTAGTCGGCGGTGATCTCGATCTGCGCCCAATGGTCGTCGGCTTCGGCATCGTCGGTGTGAACGTGCGCCGAGCCCCTGACGCGGATCTGGATGTGCTCGCTCGGGTCGTAGAGCAGCAGCCCCACGCTCGGTCTGCGTCGGACGTTCGAGACCTTGGACGATCGCCGATCGACGTGGAACCAGAGGGACGGGGAATGCATGTCGCCGGCGCCCCTCAGGACGAGCGTCAGCGGCTCCGGACGGCCCAGATCATCGACTGAGACGAACGTGACGAGGCGGAAGGGATCGGCGCGATCGTCGGCGGCGTGCTGGAATCGGCGCCAAGCCTCGGTGGCGATCTGGTCGTACTCGATCAGTTGGATCTCGGTGTTCACGGCTGATCGTATTCCGCCCGGGGCGGTTGGGCTTCGGCTGGCTTAGCCCGGGGTGATCGGCGGGACGGGGACCCCAAGCGACACGGCGAGCGCCCGGAACAGCTCGGCCTCGTGCTCGGTGACCGTGCGATCGGCGTGGATGCACACGGCGCAGGCCTCGATGAAGGCCTGTTTGTCGCGCGGGACCAGGTTGGCGAGCTTGGATAACGCACGGTCGAGGCGGTCGAGGCCGCACTCGGCTGGGGAAACGAATTCCAGCTCGGTGTTGGGGAGTTTGCCGGCGGCCTGCTTGAAGGCATGCCGAGCGCCAGCGATGTCGTCGCGGCCGGCGTGGGCGAGCATGGAGAGGGCGAGACTGGCTTGCTTGTTGAGCAGGCGGATGCGGAGCCGGCCAACGGGTTGGGGTTTTTCGAGGCCGAACCGGAGGTCGAGCGAATGGAGCAGCACGCGTTGGAGGACCCATTCGAGGAGATCGACCTGATCGTCGGCGCGCACGAGCTGAGTGACCTGCGCACGGAAGGCGGTGTACTGCTCGGGGGAGAGCTCGGCGAGCACCGCGAGCGCGAGGTCGATGATCGGAAGGAGCAATCGGCGGTGGAGTTGCTGCGCGAGCGGCACGAGTTTGCTGAGCGTCAGCAGCACGTCAGGCTGCATCGTGGCGCGGAGGGATTTGATCTGGAGATCACGAGCCGGGCCGGCTTCGGCGTGGAGGAGGACCGCGAAGATGACGGCGCGGGCGCTCGACGGGTTCCTCGCGGCGTCGAGCATCTCCTTGGGGATCTCTTTGATGAGCGTGTGAGCGGCGCTGACATCGGCATCTGTGGAGTCGGTCATCATCGCTGCAGCGCCGGCGGCGGTGAAGATGCGGCCGAATTTGTCCATGCGGTCCTGCATGGATGGTTGTTCAATCTTCTTGCGATTCTCTTTTCGGGAGAGTTCGGATTGAACGAACTGCCCGTCCCAATTGGGCTCGATCGCTCGTATCCGCTTGGGTAGTGGCGGGTGCGACGCGAGCAACCCCGCGAGCCCCGAGCTGATCGCTGAGGTAAAGAACATGTGGCGCATCTCGGCGGTTGCGGGGCTTTTGAGACGGCCGGCCCCGACGCTGCCGCCGATTTTCTTCAGTGCCCCGCCTATCCCGTCAGGATTGCGTGTGAACTGGACGGCGGAGGCGTCGGCGAGGAACTCGCGCTGCCTGCTGACGGCGGCCTTGATGATCTCGCCGATGATCGAACCGAAGAAACCGAGCACGATCAGCGTCGCTGCGAGAATCATGAGGAAGATCCTTGGATCCCCCTTGTCGTTCCTGGAGGATCGCCTGCTCATGCCCATGTACGCGACGATCCGCATCAACATCCAGCCGGTCAGACCCAGGGCAACGAAACCGTGGACCATTCCGATCAGCCTGATGTTCAGGCGCATATCGCCGTTGAGAATGTGGCTGAACTCGTGCGCGACGACCCCCTGGAGCTCGTCGCGGCTGAGGTAATCGACACACCCCCTGCTCACCGCAACGACCGCAGATTCTGGCGCAAAGCCGGCTGCGAATGCGTTGATGTTCCCTTCATCTGCGAGCAGATAGACCGGGGGCGTCGGGACGCCTGAGGCGATGGACATCTCTTCGACAACATTCAGGACCATCCGCTCGTTGGCGTCGGCTGATGCGGGGAGGATCAGTTTCCCCCCGAGGCGCTCAGCGATAACCCGGCCGCCGCCTCGGAGTTCGGCGATTTTGATAAACGATCCGATGGCGATGATGGATAGCGCCAGCGCGGTGCTGGCCGCGGCGATGATCGGATTGGCAAGCGTTGAGAAATCAACATCTGGCGTTTCGGACTTGATGTTTCGGAACGCGAGGAACGTGGCGACGACCGTGTGCATCACGGCGGCGGCTGCAATCATGCCCAACACCGAAAACACAACAAGCTTGCGCGTGCGCTTCCTGGCGAGGTCCTGGTGCTCGAAGAAGTTCATTGCGTGTGAATCAGCGGCTTAGAACGACACCTTGGGAGCCGCCTGGATCTGTTCGGAGTCGGCGAATTCGAGGAGGCTCGCGTCGGTCGAGTGGCCGAGGAAGTTGGCGAAGAAGACCGGCGGGAAGGTCTGGCGGTAGGTGTTGTACGCGGTCACCGAATCGTTGAAGGCCTGACGCGAGAAAGCGACCTTGTTCTCAGTCGAGGTCAGCTCTTCCATGATGCTCGACATCTGGTTGCTGGTTTTCAGATCGGGGTACGCCTCCATCACAGCGAACAGTCTGCCCATCGCGCCGGTCAGCGCGGTCTCGGCTCCCGCGAGGCTCTGCATCGCTCCGGCGTTGGACGGGTCGCCGGCTGCTGCGGGCAGGGCGCCGGCGGCGGCGTTGCGGGCGCTGATGACGGCTTC
>JAJDDA010000077.1 GCA_029260535.1 Phycisphaerales bacterium
CGTGCCACTACGACGAGCAAGGCGAGTGCATGGCGGCGCGGTCGCTCGAATTCTTCCTGGGGCCCTGCCAGGTTGTCGATGCGGAGATCGGCAACGGCGAACGGTTCGGGATGGAGCACCTGCGCGAACCGATCACCGAGCCGCGCGTGCTGTTCCGCACCGGCACGTTCCCGGATCCTGAACGATGGAACGACGACTTCGCCGGGATCGAGCCGGGGCTGATCGAGTCGCTCGGCGCGCAGGGTGTTCGCACGATCGGGATCGATACGCCGAGCGTCGACCTGCTAAGCGCCGAGGAACTCATCGCGCACCGCGCGTGCGCACGGTGCGATATCACGATCCTTGAAGGCTTGCAGCTCACGGATGTCCCCGCCGGCAGGTACGAGCTGATCGCGCTACCGCTCAAACTGGAGGGGTTTGACGCATCCCCGGTTCGGGCGTTGCTGCGGACGCTGTGAACGGTCAGACGCGGATGTACGTCGTCGGGTCGGCGATGCCGGCTTGCTCGAAACCGGCGCTGCGCAACAGGCAGCTGTCGCAATGCCCGCACGCTCGGCCCTGGGCGTCGGGGTCGTAGCACGAGTGCGTGATCGCGTAATCGACGCCCAATTCGTTGCCTCGCTGAATAATCTGCGCCTTGGTCCATTCCATCAGCGGCGCGTGAACGCGCAGGGCGCCGCCCTCGTCACCCGCTTTGGTCGCGAGTTGTGCCGCTCTCCCGAAGGCCTCGATGAACTCGGGTCGGCAGTCGGGGTAGCCGGAATAGTCCACCGCGTTGACGCCGATGTAGATATCACTCGCGCCGACCGACTCGGCGAGCGCCGTCGCGTAACTGAGGAAGACCAAGTTGCGCGCCGGGACGTACGTCACCGGGATCTCCCCCGCTTGGTGGCTCGACATCGAACCCGTGTCGCGGTCCTTGGGGACGGCGATCGCGGTCGTCAGCGCCGAACCCTGAAACGCGTCGGGGTCGAGGCGGACCATCGTGATCGCCTCGGCGCCGAGGGCCTGCGCGACCTTGCTCGCGGCTTCGAGTTCGACGCGGTGGCGCTGGCCGTAATCGAAGACGAGCGCCCGGCAGGCGAACCCTTCATCGCGAGCGATCGCGAGGGTCGTGGCGGAATCGAGTCCACCCGAGACGAGGACGATGGCCCGTGGTTGGTCGGTTTCGCACGCGGGCTGGTTGGGTCGAGTCGTTGTCATGCAGGTACATCTTGGCGGCTACCTGGTGGAGAGTCCATTGGCGCCGACAGAAGATTTCTTTCACACATCGACGGCTCGTGCCGCGAGCGGTGTTACCCCTCGCTCGGCTTGATCAGGAAGAGATGCCTCCCGGCCTGGACAACGTTCCAGAGGATCGCACCCGCAACCAAAGCGATGACCGCCCAGTCGATCGCGGTCCTCCCGGGTTCGCTCAGCCTTAAGACGTAATAGAGAATGCCGCAGGCTACAACCAGGTTGAAGAGGTAGTCCTGCCAGGTCTTTTTGTGTTTCATCACACGCACTCGATTCTTGTCTGCTGCTCTTCCTGGATTCTGTGTACCAGACGCATCAACGGCACTAGTTGTCTCCTGCCAATCTCTCAAATACCACCGGTTGCGCGGCCTGCATGATTGTCATGGTTGATACGACGCCCTCCGCGTCCATCTGGAATGTCATGCGGATCTGATCGGTTGCGCGGGAAACCCATTCGCTCTCGGCCTCACCTTGGCGCAGCACGAAGATCATCTGCCCCGGCACGTCTACTGCGAGTCTCCCCCTGTCGACAAATACTTTCGCATCGAGATTCGCCTGAGCAAACCGATAGTCCCCGAGCAACGCCTGCACGCCCTGCGCGGTCACTTCGGCGGGGAACTCGTAGCCGTCACGCCAGCACTCCAGGTTCATCCCGCCCTGGTGATAGACCATGCCGATCACATCGCCCGCCTCGTCGTGCATGAACGAAACCGAGACCTGATCGGTGATCGCGAACTGCCGCCTGCCCGATTCGTCAGGGTCGAGCAGCTCGAACACTCGCTGGTTTGAGGTATCGATCGCGAGCCGACCCCCTTGCATCTTGACCGTGTGCGATTCGCGCTTGTGCGTCGTGTTGTAAACACCGAGGTACGGCGCGAACTGCGAAGGCACGGCGCCCTCATTCTCTTCGGTCATCGTGCTGCGCAGCTCGTACGCCTTAGCAATGGTGCGCTCAAGGCATGCCTCGGTGTAGGCGTCCAGCGTTTGCGAGGCCTCGTTGAAACGCCCAGAATTTCGCAAGGCCACGGCTTTTTCGATGATCACGGGCAGCCCCTGCTCAAACTCGCGTTCGAGCGCATCGAATGTTGCACGCACTTCGGGGGTGCGGTTGACCGCGCCGCCCGATGCCAGATCGTGCAGGTCGCGGAAGATCCACCAGTACGATTCGTCCGCAAACGAGTCCGGCGCTACACCGATCGGCGGACGGACGGCTCGGCCTTGTGTCCCGGCGGCGGACACGATCTCGGGAAGTTCGCCGCCGTGGACAAAGAACGGGACGTAGCAACTATCACCTGGCACCGACGGGGCCCACCAGAAAACGGGCAGATCATCATCGGATTTGGGGAGCACCGCGACACAGGAACTCGCGGTCCTGTCCAGGTTGATCGGCGGCGACGAACTCTCGTCTCGAGCGATGCGCATCATCCACCGTGGATCGATGGCGCCGGCTCGGTCTTGCAGAAGTCCGCTCGAGCAGACCGCTCGGGGGAGCGACATGGCGCGTTGCTGAATCGCTCTTGGCCCGGTGTCGCCATACGCGAGTGTAAAGTCGAACTTGTCGACTGTGCGCTTTGGCCACCATCCCATGCTCTGCGCGTGCGATACCAGATCCGATGACGCAAGATCCCACTGGGCGCCGATGCTTGGTGTGTTCGAGATCGAGGTCGAGCCATCGCGTAGGCGTTTGGCGACCCAGCGCCGGCCCGCGGTTTCGAGCACCCACGCTTCATTGGGATCGGCGATGATGTACGAGTTGTGGTACGCGCCGTCGGCGGCTTCCATCGCTGGCAACCCCGACCCGAACTGCCCGTGCTCTTCGAGCAGCGCCGTGATGACATCGAGCGCCCCGCGTGCGGTCTGGCCGCGTTCGAGCCCAAGCCTCAGGAGGTCCATGCCGGTGAGCCCGAGATCGGGGCCCTCACCATTGGCGAGCGCCTCGAGATCCTGCGCGAGCGCCTTGGTCGCAATCCCCTCGTTGCCGATCGCGACGCCGTGCTCGTTCATCCCCTCTTCGTACCCCCAGCACCAGTAGGGGCTCGACCCGATCGTCGCGTACGTTTCATCAACCTGCGGGATCGTCACACGACCGGTGTTGATCGTTGCGCCCTTCTCCCATTGCTGTCTCGGGTGCATCAACAATGGCTGGCAATCGAACGTAGGGCGGTCGCTGTTCTTCGCCAGGATTGTCACGCCGCTGGCGGTCACATCGGGCAGCGCGACCCAGGTGTCGCACGCCTGGATGGAGTGCCCGATGGTCAGTGTGAAGGCGATCGAAGCGCCGAGAACGAGATTGAAATTGTTCATCACGAACCTCCTTCGGTGCGGAGCAGATCAATTCATTTCCTGGTTATCGAGCACGGCCAAGAGGTCGCGCATGGACTCCAGATACTTGGTGAATGCCTCACGCCCCGCGTCGGTGAGCGAGAATGAGGTACGGGGTTTGGATCCCTGGAATTCTTTACGCATCGAGACGTAATCCGCCTGGACCAGTTTCTTGACATGCGACGAGAGATTCCCGCCGGTCATGCCGGTCTGGGATTGCAGGAAGACAAAGTCGGCGTCCTCAACGCACGACAGGCAGGCGACCACGCTGAGGCGTGCGGGCTCGTGGAGCGCCTTGTCGAGCGACGCCACCGCCTTTGCATTTATCGGAAAAGCGCGCATCGGGTTACTCCATCTCCTTCATCGCGATTGGGTACTCGCGCACGAACCGGAACATCAGCACGACCCCCCACAGGGTCGTCGCGACGCCCCCGGCAAGCAGCGCCCAGCCGGGGTGCGCATCAGCAACAACAACCACGGCCCCGGCAGTGATCAGCACCGCAGCGTATCCCAGGAACCGCCCGAGCCCGAGCATGATCGCGCCGCCGATCGACATGATCCCGACGAGCGCGGCGGGCAACCCGGGGACGAGTGTTGATGCGAGCGAAGATTCAGCCAGCCCACCTCCACGCATGAAGTAGAGCCCAATCCCGAGACTCAGCGCGACAACCCCCAGCGCCAACATCACCCAGTGACCCAACCTGAGTTTGGCGCGCCGCTGGGCGTTGAATCGAACATGCCCGAGCCTGGGCTCGGTCACGAACCGCCTCAAGGTTGGGTACAGCACAAACGCGATGAGCGGAGCGAACGGCTGGGCCACCGTCGGCCCGGTCAGCCAGAAGATTCCCATCGTGACGAGCGCCAACCCCGCCGCGAGGTCGAGCGACCCATCCTGCCAATAGCCTTGAAACAGCCTGGACTCCGGCTTCGATTGCGCTGTTGTGATCATCGTGGCGACCTCTTGTGTACGTTGCCAAATAGTTTGCATTACAAATATATCGCCATGGCCAACCGCAATCAAGAATCCCTTGTCTTTTTTTTGTGCCCCTCGCACCACAAGAGTGAGCGGCGTAGCGCAATAACACGATATCGAGCTTGTAAACCATTTGCATCAAGGTGGTTACATGACAATTCAATCCGCGAGCACACTTCAGGCCGTCATCCAAAGCCTAAACCCAATGGGACTCAGGAATGGATCGAGACATCCTGCGCGGGTGAGTTTTCGGGTTTGCGCTTATCTGGGCACTTGGCCGGTCCGATCAGCATTGGTGCGGCGCCCTCTCGGCTTCAAGCGAGCAAGGGTTGGCGTCCGATAAAGCCCCCGACGCGGAGCGTCAGGGACGGGTTCGACGGGAATTACCCCCTTCGACCTAAAAGTCTCGTATCCGGTCGGAGCCACGCGCGGAGCGCGAGCCGACGACCGCCCAGAGCGCCGGAGCCCTGGGCGGATCAATCGTTGTCGCCTCGCTTTGCGTTGGCCGCTCACAAGGGAGTATCCCAGAAATGACGCTCATGCCTATCACCCGTTCTCGCGTGCTCTTCCCGGCCCTCGGCGCTTTGGCGCTGCTGGCTGTCACCGGTTGCTCGTTCAGCGGCTCGACCGCGGACAATTCCAGCAACCATGCTGATTTCAACGCGAAACCGATCCAGCCAACCGCCCCGATCACCCGATTGAACGGCGGCAACACGGACCTGAAACTGACCCACGCGATCGAGCCGCAGGAATCCTTTGTTGATCCCTTCCGCTCCAGCGTCGCTGGCTCCGGGACGTGGTCGAATGAAGGGCGCCTCGGCAATCGTCAGGACCCGCAGACGGAAACCAGCCCCACGCTCAGCCTGTACGGCGGCGTCGCGCACCCCGGTTTGCCCGGCACGCCCTCGGGCGCGCCGTTCGATGGTTCGGAGAACATCACACAGATCTCGTTCGCCCCTGAGGGCGCCGACTTCGATCCGAACATCTCCAAGGACGGCTCGCAGATCGTCTTCGCGAGCACGCAGCACCGCAGGACCGCTGATATCTACATCAAATCCACCACCGGGCGGACCGTCACCCAACTGACGACCGACCCGGCCAACGACGTGATGCCCTGCTACAGCCCCGACGGCACGCGGATCGCGTTCACGTCCGATCGCGACGGCTCATGGGACGTGTACATCATGAGCGCCGAGGGCGGGCAAGCGGTGCAGATCACCGGCGAATCCACCCACGAATTGCACCCGACATGGTCACCTGACGGTGTGCACCTTGCCTTTTGCCGGCTCGGCGCGACCAGCGGCCGCTGGGAGGTCTGGGTCACCGAAGCCAACAACCCCGCGGTTCGTAAGTTCCTGGGATACGGTCTCTTCCCGGAATGGGCTCCCACCGGCAACAAGATCGCCTTCCAGCGCTCGCGTGAGCGTGGCGGGCACTTCTTTTCGATCTGGTCGATGGACTTCGTCAACGGCGAGGGCCTCAACCTGACCGAGATCGCGGCGAGCCCTGTTGCGGCGATCGTCAACCCCGCCTGGTCACCCGATGGCCGGCGCCTGGCGTTCGCGACGATCCCGAACCCGGAGCACAAGTACGGCGAACGTCCGGAAAATGCCGATATCTGGATCATTGATATCGACGGGGGCGCCCGTGCGAACCTGACCAACGGTCTGTTTGTGAATCTCATGCCGACCTGGGGCCAGGACAACGCGATCTACTTCGTCTCTGACCGTTCGGGGAAGGACAACCTGTGGTCAATCGATCCAACCCACGCGATCGTTGCCGCTGGTGACCCCGCCCCATCGAAGACCGACTTTGCCAACGTTCCGACACAGAACGACTGATACCGAATTCCCACTGCGACTTAGCAGCAACCGCGCCGCCGACGACGAAAGAAGCCGGCGACGCTTCGGAAACCAGATTTGTACGCGGCCCATGGATGGGACGCACAGCCGCCGGCGCGCACGGATGCACAGGCGTTGACGGCTCAATACACGGCGTCGTGGAGCGACGCGCAGCAGGCAGGACGCCATGACAAGTGAACACCTCATGCAACACCGGGCTCTGACCGGTCAGCGCCGATCCGGCGTCGTTACTTTGATGATCGCCTTTGCGGCGGTTGTTGTTTGCAGCGCGCAAAGCGCGTGCGAGTTCAACCGCAAGCCGGGCTTTGTCACACCGGCGACGCTCGAGTCGCCTTACAACGCCGACCGGACGGTCACCGTCTGGGCGGTCGCGCCGATGCGGAACGAATCGGGGACCAGCACGGTTGATCCGATGCGGGTCAGCGACGCGCTGGTCGCCCAGCTCCAGCAGGTGCGGGGCATCCAGGTGCTCTCGCTGAACCGGACGATGGCGGTGATGCGCACGATCGGGCTCACCACGATCGAATCCCAGGCCGACGCGACGAAGCTCGCGAAGGAACTGGGCGTTGACGCGATCGTGGCCGGGACCATCACGGCGTACGACCCTTACGAGCCGGTTCAATTCGGCTTGGCGCTGGCGCTGCTGGCGCCGAACGGGTCGCCGATTGTCGGGGACTCGGATCCGAACCAAACGGTCGATCCTGTCGCGCTCCAGGCGGCGGGGACCGATTTCGGGCTGTCGATCGGCGGCGGCGCCCTCTCGGGGCCCTTGTCGGTCGTCGCGATGCACTACGACGGCGCCAACCACGACGTGCAACAGTCGGTCCATCACTACGCACAGGGCCGATCCGATTCGGTCACCGCGATGGGTTGGGAGCAATACCTGGCGAGCATGAGGCTGTTTACAACGTACGCGTGCTACGACGCGACCGCGAGGCTGCTCTACCAGGAGCAACAACGCCTCACGGGCGCCCAGCGAGCCGCGGTGCAGGAAGAGTAGTTCCGCCGGCTCACTTAGCCCGGCGGCGATAAGGAACGCCGGGCTTTGCAGATCACCACCAACACAACACCACGCACCGCAGAGCGCACCGGGGAACCGTCGCGCCGCCTGCTGCTGGGTTGTCGCGTGTCGCCCTCCAGAGCGTTCAAGTCCGGATACCGGATGGGCCGAGAAAAAAAGGCGCTCAGATCAATAGGGCGGACTGTTTTCAGGCCTCGAATCAGCCGACCAACATATCGGAGCAGGCACGCAAGCCACGGCGTCCCGCACGCCTGCTCTACAACCAATGCGCAGGCATGGAAGCCTGCGCAACGATCAGTTCACATTGTTCAAGACATCCGCACCAGCGGACGCGGAGCGTAACGCAGCCATGTCCAAGATCCTGCCCATCGTTAAAGCATTCCAGTCGTACCTCACGGATGAGCGGCACTTCAGCCCCTACACGGCCAAGTGCTACGGCGCCGACCTCCGCCAGTTTGTCGAATTCCTGTGCGAAGAAGCAAGCACAACCATCGACATGGATACTGAGCAGGCTTCGTTCGAGAAACGTGACGCGATGTCGCAGCAGCCCGGCGCCAGCGCCGCGTCGATGCCCACTTCGCTCACGAAGACCATCTGCGGCGCGGACGTCGAGCTGATCCGCTCGTTCCTGGCCCACCTCGCCGATCAGAACTACTCCTCCGCCACCATGGCGAGGAAGATCGCGACGCTCCGCTCGTTCTTCAAGTGGGGCGAGCGCCGAGGCCTCACCGACAGCAACCCGATGACGCTCATCCGCACGCCGCGCCAGTCCAAGCGGCTGCCCAAGGCGATCTCGCTCGACCAGGTCGAACGCCTGCTCTCGGCGCCGACCGATCACGACGTGCTCGGCTCGCGCGACCGCGCCATGCTCGAGACGCTCTACTCGACCGGTATCCGCGTGTCGGAATTGGTTGACCTCAACTGCGCCGACATCGACGACACCGGCGAGGCGCTCCGCGTCCGCGGCAAGGGCAAGAAGGAACGCATCGTGCCGCTCGGTTCGCACGCGTTGCACGCTCTTGCGCACTACCGCACGCTCGTCCGCAAGGACCCTCGCTATGCGGAATCGTGGAACGCCGAGAAGACCATCCACGCGCTGTTCGTCAACAAGCACGGCGGCAGGATCTCCAGCAGGAGCGTCCGCCGGAAGCTCGACAAGTACCTGCGCCAGGTCGGGCTCGATCCCACGATCAGCCCACACACCCTGCGGCACAGCTTCGCGACCCACCTGCTCGACAACGGCGCGGATCTGCGCAGCGTGCAGGAACTGCTCGGTCACCAGTCGGCGAGCACGACGCAGGTGTACACGCACCTGACCAGCGAGCGGATGCGCGAGAGCTACGACCAGGCGCACCCCAGGGCAGCGGAAGCCGGCTGATCCAAGCGATCACAACATGAATTCAAAGAAGCGGCGCCAAGTGGCGTCGCTTTTTTCTGCGCCGACCGGTGAGCGTATGTATTAGTTGTCCGGCGCTTCATCGCCGAAGAGATCGGCGATCACGTGCGGCACCGATCGGCCCTGGCTGTAGATCCGCCAGCGGTTGGCGAGGATCTTCCAGCTGATCGGGCCAACGATGACCGCGACGACCAGGTAGGGCCAGAAGTTCTTCATGTTCTCGGTCTTCCAGATGAGCGTCGCCAGGCACAGGAACGTGAAGGCGAGCCCGATCAGGGAGGTGATCGAGAAGAAGACGACCTCGCCACCGAGCGAGAGCCCGAAGACACCTCGGCGCCGAGCGACGTTGCGGAGGTGGATCGCCTCGCCCTCGTCGATGTGCTCGGCCTGTCCCGGCTGGAAATCATCGAGGACCTCGTCGAGAACCACATCGGCAACGGTGTCGTCGAGCGACTCACCGGCGGTCATCGTATTGTCGTGGAGTTCAGGGCAGCGGACCTTCGCCCCGCACTTGCATTCGATGGTCTTCCCCGAGATCTCCGGATTCCACCGGAACACGCGGTTACAGACGTAGCATTGAAATGTCTCGAGCGTCTTGTCGTTCACACCAATCCCCGAACATGCGACGCAGGAACAGGTCTCCTGACGCGTCTGGTCAACTGCTCTCGGACCCACGAAGGCCCACCCTATCCTTCTCCCAACCACCCCGTCGCTCGGATTGAAGCTGGGCCGCAACCGAGCCGACGGAACCATTGTACCGCTCTGAGGCGTTGCAGACCTTGATGTCCCGAACCGTGCCCCGATCACCAGATCATTATTTTCACCCCAATGCCCCCTACACTGCTCCATGCACAAGCACACCACAACGTTGTTTTCCGCGATCGCGGCCTCCTCAGCACTGTTTTTCGCTGTCCCGACCGACTCCCTGGCACAAGGCGTGGGGCCGGTGGTCCCTGAGGATGTCGCCAAATCACGCGATAATTTCCCCGAGCAGCAGGACGCCGGGGTCCAGGCGCTGACCGAGGCGCTCACCGGGATGCACCGCGGCAACGACTACACGCTGTACATCAACACCATCGAAATCCCCGATGCGACCCCCGCGCTGTACGTCGAGATGGTCACGAGCGGCGAGGAGAGCCACCCGCTCCGGCAGCAGCTCTGGGTCCCCCACCGCCGCGGTGAGCAACTCCAGATCCGCGTGTGCGAGCTCCCGCTCGGGATGCGCGACATGGCGGTCGGGATGTGGGCAGCGCCAGAGCTCTTCCCGAGAGCGGGGCTGAACCAGTACTCGCCGCTGGGGGATCTGCACGTCGAGGTTAACGGCGAAAACTACACCGCCTCGGCGCCGGTCCCGATGCCGATCGCGCACGAGGGCGCCATCGACTACATGCTGCGCTTCGAGCGGACCCCGGATGGATTGCACTGGATTGATTCCGGCGCTGCGCTCAACGGCGACGAGATCTTCGCGGTTGATGCGAAGATGAACCGGAAGCCGGCGCTCCCGGCGGCGGACCGGCGCGAGGACGGCGTGATCGTGATTGATCTGCGCCGTGGATTCGAGGGCCCTGTCGCCGCGAAGAAAGACTCGATCGCGCTGCACTATTCGGAGTGGTCGCTCGACGGGTTCCTGCTCGACACCTCGGACATCCAGGGGCGCGCCGCGGCGTTCTTCACGATCCCGGAGATTAAGAAGTACCCCGAGGCGATGAACACCGGCGTTGTCGGTATGCGCAATGGCGGGCTGCGCCGGGTGTACACACCCGCGGCCAACATGGGGTTGGTCAACGGGAAACTCAAGCCGTTGCGCGCGAAGGTCCCGCTGCTGTTCGAGATCGAGTGCATCTCGATCAAGGACAACACGCCGTAACCGCGTGGGATGACCGCGATCGGCGAGGAATGCTTGAAAAAGGGTGTTTTTCTTGCCGTTCTACGCTCGGCTCGGATTATGCTTGAGTGGTCCGGATCGGCGCAACGGAGCGGCGATCTTGTTGACCGCATTGCGAGTTGAGCACCCAAGATGAACAAACGCATACCCCGCTGGACCCCCGCAGCGATACTCCTGATCGCCGGCGCCTCAAACTCCCTCGCCGCCGGCCCCTTCGGGGCTTCGTTCGAGCTTTCGTCATTGAACGGGGCGAACGGCTTTGTCTGCAACGGGATCGATCTGGATGACCTCAGCGGCAGCTCCGTCTCGGGGGCAGGTGATGTCAACGGCGACGGGATCGACGACCTCATTATCGGGGCCGCCGGCGCAGACCCAAATTGGCAATTCAAAGCCGGCGAAACCTATATCATTTTTGGTCGCACCATCTGCCAAGCCGATCTCAACACGGACGGCGCCGTGGACACCGCCGACCTCGGCGCTCTCATCGCGCAGTTCGGAACCCCAGGCCCCGGCGCCGACATCAACTACGACGGCACAGTCGATACCGCAGACCTCGGCATCCTCATCGCCGCCTTCGGCACAACAAACTGCCCTTGAATCTGATTCGCCCAGTCGAGCAATACCAAACCGTTGTTCAGCAAAGATGAGCGCACTAAAAAAGCGTTGCGCCAGCCGCGAACGACCGTGCGCAACGCCTCTCTCTTGCTCGGTAGTGTACGCACGCCGGGGCTTCAAGGCAGCGGGTGCGTCAAGTTTTGGGTCGCTTGAAAGCGGATTGAGACGACCGTTTTAAGACAGCTCGGGGAACATCTCCGTCACGACCTTGACGAGGTCCTTGACGTGCGAGATCGACTCGTCCATCAGCTTCTGCTCGTCGCCGACGAGTTCCACCTCGACGATTTTTTCGACCCCACCGGCTCCAAGGACGCAGGGGACACCCACGAAGTAGCCGCCCACGCCGAACTCGCTCTCGCAGTACGCGGCGCAGGGGAGGATGCGTTTTTTGTCCTTGATGACGGCCTCCGCCATCTGCACCGAGGCGCTCGCTGGGGCGTAGAACGCGCTGGTGCCCATGAGCTTGACGATCTCGCCGCCGCCGCCCTTGGCGCGCTTGACGCACGCCTCGATGGTCTTCGCATCGAGGAGCTGGCTGACCGGGACGCCGTGGACGCTGGTGTAGCGCGGCAGCGGGACCATGTCGTCGCCGTGCCCGCCGAGCAGCAGCGCGGTGATGTCCTCGACGGAACAACCGATCTCCATCGCGAGGAACGTGCGGAACCTGGCGACGTCGAGACAGCCGGCCTGACCGACGATGCGGCTCGAGGGGAAGCCGGTGGCTTTCCACGCGGTGTAGACCATCGCGTCGAGCGGGTTCGAGACGAGGATGACAACGCTGTCCGGCGCGAACTCGCGGATCTGCTCCGAGACGCTCTTCACGATGCGGACGTTGGTCTGGATCAGGTCATCGCGGCTCATCCCCGGCTTGCGCGGGATGCCTGCGGTGACGATCACGACGTCGGAGCCGGCGATGTCTTTGTAGTCGCTGGTGCCGATGACGCTGGAATCGAACCGCTCAATGGGTCCGCAGCAGAGGAGGTCGAGGGCCTTGCCCTTTGCGTAAGCCGCCTTGTCGGGGATATCCAACAAAACGACGTCGCCGAGTTCCTTGGCGGCGGCCCAGTGGGCGCAGGTGGCGCCGACATTTCCGGCGCCGATGACGCTGATCTTCGCGCGATGCATGAGTGCTCCTTGGTCCCTCCGCGGGTCGCCACCATCGGCGAATCACCGGCTTTGGGGAGAGCCATCGTAGCCCGATTAGATTGACGGCGCCGCCGGGGTTGTTACTCCCTGCGCCGCCTTCTCCGGGCCATGATCATCGGCATCGCGGCGATCATGATCGCCCAACTCCCCGGGGTCGGGACATACTCGTATCGGATGGTGACCTGCCCGAACGCCTCGGTCCTGAAGTCGAAGACAACATTGCCCGGTCCTGTCGCTGACGAGACGCTGACCCCGGTCCCGACGATGTCCACGAGCCCGCCACCGATCCATGGGGTGAGGTCATCCCCGCCGCCGCGATCGGTCGAGGCCTCCGCGGCGCCGCTGAGATCGAATGAGTCCCCGGAGGGGCCCTCGAAGTCGATGTCGCCATCAAATGGTGAGGCGAAGAACATCTCCTCCTTGTGGACCCCGGTCGGCGCTACCAGCGATTCATCGAGGAATGTCAATGAGACCGAGGCGTCGAGCGACAGCGAGATCTGGGTATCCCAGGCCTCGAGGTTCTCGGCGCTGCCCATCGCATCGATGGTGGCGTCGAGCGTCACCGAGACGGAGAGCAGGGTTCTTGTCCCGCCCTGATCGTCGAACTGCGGCAACTGATAGGTGTGCGTCCAGTCGGTCACCTGACCGAATGACTCGCTGGTGTGGATTTCGACAAGACCGGCATGAGCGCCGAACCCGCCAATTGACAGCGATACGCCACAGGCGCACGCACGCAAAAGCGTTTTGCTAACCATTGGACTCCTCCGTGTCACGCTGGGCTTGTGCGGTCCCAAACGTTTTGCCGGCTGTGCAGGCCGACAGCGAGAGTGTCCGAGAATAATCCAGATTTGGCAAGCAAAAAACCCCGAATAATCGGGGTTTCTTGGGTTTGAGATGTCCTGAGGCCCCGGATCGGGGCTCATTGGCTGAAATCGACGATTAACGCCTGCGGCGTGTCGCGGCCAGGCCGGCGCCAGCGAAGATCGCGAGCGTGCCCGGGGCCGGGATTTCGGTGTACTTGTAAACAATCCGGTACGACATCTCGGCGTCGGTGTTGAACTGGAGCACCAAGTTGCCGGCGCCGGAGCCGAACGAGGTCCCGTGGGCGTCGCCATCGAGCTTGACGTTGCCGTCACCGAGGAACGAGGCGAACGAATCGTCGGCGTTGGTGAGCTTGACATCGGTGCTATCGGAAGCGGCAAGCTTCTCGAAGGTCATACCGGACGTCCCGCCGAAGTCGATGTTGCCGTCGAACACCGAAGCCTCGAACGAATCGTCGGCGATCGGCAGCACCACGCCCAGCAGGGCGCCGCCCAGGCTGAGGCTGATCTCTGCGGAGAGCTCAACGGTGACCGTTGCCGGGCCGTTGTCCAGGCTCTCGAGGCTTGCAGACCCCGAGACGCCGCCCTCGAGATGGATGCAGATCGAGACGAGCTGGCGTGCGCCGTTCATCTCATCAAACTGCGGGACCGATAACGACTCGGTCCAGTCGGTTGATTGCATGTCCACGAGCCCGGCGTGCGCTTCTTCGAGTATGACACCCGCCGAAGCAATAGACGCGCAGGATAACCCCCCGGCGAGAACGCCGGCCATTGCGATTTTACGAATCATTATTTCTTTCTCCAAAGTGCTGTGCGAAGCAATACAACGTTTATTGTCCCAAAGCAGCGCACGGCAAACAACAAAAAACCCTGCTTTCACAGGGTTTTTGAGAATTCGTGTTATTCGGACAGAGCGGGGTGCGCTCGCGTCATTCTTACTTGTTGCGACGCCTGCGGAGGGCGCCGGCGCAACCTGCCATCGCGAGCACGCCAGCGGCGCCGGGGGTCGGAACGAGGCGGTAGGTGTACTCCACCTCGAAGTCGAGACCGGCGTCGGTCATGAACTGGAGGATGAGGTTGCCGGCGCCGGAACCGTTGGAGGTGCCGACCGCGTTGGCGACGAGCGGGACCGTGCCCATGCCGATGAACGGTGTCAGGTCATCGACACCGCCGACCAGCGTTGACATTGCCGAGTCGGTCCCTGCAAGATCGGGGAACATCTCGCCCGAGCCGCCCTCGAAGTCGATGACGCCGTCAAAGGTGCCGGCTTCGAATGTTTCGTTGGCGACCGGGATCACGACGCCGAGGTTGTCACCCATGAGGGTCATCGTGATGGTAGCTTGGAGGTTGATCTGGATCGTGCTGGGGCCCTGGTTGAGGCTCTCGACGTTGGCGTCGCCTTCGACGGCGCCGTTGAGCGTCAACTTGACCGATTCGAGAAGGCGGTTGCCGCCCTGCTCATCGAATTGGGGGATGCTGAAGTTTTCGGTCCACGAGGTCGAGGTGATGGCCTTCGAACCCGAGTGCGTGATCATGGCGCCCTGGGCGCCGCCAGCGATAGCGGCTGTCAGGCCAACGATAAGCATTGTCTTCTTCATATCCGAATCCTCCAAAGCGTCCGTAACGGACAGTGCTGCACACCCCAGTGCCTGTCTGCTGTGGGCGCCCCTCCCTGTGCATGGCGGGGCGTCACGGGCTCAGCGTTGAGCCATCGATGCAACAATGCCCCAGCAGGGCAGATTTGCCAGCGGTTGTGCTCGTGGTCGTCGATGAAAGACACCGCTGCGCGGGCGCAACCGGCGCAGCCGTCACAACCGCGCTCGGATGGATCGTTCTCGGACTTCGGCGCATGAAAAAACCCTTGGCCGGGAGAGGCCGAGGGTCTCGAAGGGGTTCGCTGCGTTGGAGCAGTGCAGAATGAACAGGCTTTGATCAGCGACGACGGCGTGTCGCGCAGGCGCCGGCCATGCCCAGCAACGCGAAGGCGCCGGGTGTGGGGATCTCGGTGTACTTATAGATGACCGTGATCTTCGCGCTGGCGAGGGTCTCGAACATCAGGAAGAGATTACCGGAACCGGTGCCACTCGAGGCGCCCATCGCGGTGGCGTCGAGAGCGACCGTGCCGCCGCCGATCCACGGCATGAGGTCGTCCATACCGGACGTCAGCGTGGCCATGTCGCTGTCATCGCTCATGAGACCGGGGAACGACATGCCGCTGGGACCATCGAAGTCGAGGTTGCCGTCAAAGATGTCGGCTTCGAACGAGTCCATCGCGATAGGAAGGGCCACGGCGAGGTCGTCACCCATCAGGCTGAGCGTGATCGTGGCGCCGAGGTTCACGGTGACCGTCGCGGGGGCGGCGTCCATGCTCTCAGCGTCAGCCTGGCCCTCCACATGGCCGTCGAGGGTGATCATCACCTGGGTGAGGATCCGGTTGCCGCCCTGGTCATCGAACTGGGTGACGTTGACGGTCTCCATCCAGTCGGTGTTGTTCAGATCGATCTGGTTCATGTGCATCTCTTCGAGGAGCATGCCCGCCTGGGCGGCTCCTGCGAAGGCCAGCGCCGCGGCGCCGATCATCATCGTTGTCTTCTTCACAGCGGTTCCTCCCACCAAGAGCCGGGCTTGAATCCCGGCTCTGATATAAAATGCCCCCTGCCCGGACCGCCCCACGACGGGCCAGCGGACGCAAAGGTTCTCTAAGTCTTTGTGGAACATGCACTTTCATCTTTGTCAGTCAAACGGATTGTTCGGTTTGTGCAGATTTTTTCGATCGCACGGATTGCACCGGTCCTGCCGAATCGCGCGGCTGCCAATTCTCGGACGCTCGCTGATTCGCGGAACGAAGAACGCAACACCGGCGCACGAAAACACCCGACGGACCTTGTGGTCCGCCGGGTGCGACGTTGATTCGTCATTGTTGTCAAGGGCTGCGTAACGGCAGCGCCGTCGAGCTGCCTAGATCAGGCGCAGCCCTCTGGGACATTCAAAGTCATTCACAAGATCACCTCCTGGCCGAAAGGGTTTTCCCAGCCGCCACACCGGTGTCCGCCGGCGCCGCCGGGTTCTTGTTCCCCGGGCCGTCACCCGGGGCTCATCGCCCGCCCTTCGGATGGATCGCGTCCAACCTAAGGGGCGGTCGTCGCGGGACATCGATGCCGGGGCGCCGTTCTTTTGCGGCGTGCGGTCCATCGCGGCGATCCGCGAATACTTGCATTATCGGTAAATCAATACGCGGCACAAGCAAAAAAGTTCCCTCGGTATCGCGTTCAACCGTCGAACTCGTCGAAATCGCCCTTTTCATCCGCTTCCGCGACGTAGGCCTGAAATTCACCGATCTTGTACGAGACAAAGCAGAAGACGTGGTGCAGCGTCAGCCACTCCAGATCGCTCGGATCCTTATCGATGTCGCTGCGGAGTCGGTTGAGTTCGGCGAGGAGTCGCTCGGCCTTCATGTTGATGTCCTTTGCGGAGGATTCGGCGGGTCGCCGGCTCCGGATGCTTTGATTCGAGAGAGCGGCCACGTCAGCGTGTAACACACGACGAGCGCCAGAACGACAGCGCCGCCGACCGGGATCGTAAACGCCGCGGCGCTCGCGAGCCCAACCGCGAGAGCGAGCAGGGATGTGCCGATGGAGATTGTCAGCACCGCCGGGAGTTGGTTTGCGAGCCGCAGCGCGCAGGCGCCGGGGAGCACGAGCAGCGCCGTCGCCAGGATAACGCCGACGAGTTTCATCGAGGCGAGGATCGTCGCGGCGAGCGCGATCATCAGGCCGACCTGCACGGCGCCTGTCGGGGCCCCGAACGCGCAGGCCGATCGCTCGTCGAAGGCCCAGAAGAGAATCGCCCTGCCGAACCGCAGCGCGAGCGCGAGCGTGATCAGCAGCAACACCCCGGCGACGATCGCGTCGAACATGCCGACATCGGTGAGCGAACCGAAGAGGAGTTCTTCCCATTCGTGACCGGAAGCGGATTCATGCGCATGCGCATGGTCGTGCGCCGCTTCTGCCGCACCCTCAGCGATCGAGAGCAGCGTGACACCGAGCGCCATCGACGCGACCAGGACGATCCCGATCGCGGTGTCCGACGCGATGGCCTTGCGGTCCTGCATCCAGCCGACGAGCAGCGCCGCGAGCACGCACACCGCGCCGACAATGAGGAAATACCAGGGGCCATCCATAATCCCGAGCACCGCGGCGATGCCGACGCCGCCGAGCGCCGCGTGGCTGATCCCCTGCCCGATGAAGGCCATCCGCTTGAGCACGACGAGCACGCTCAGCAGGGCGCACTGCGTCGCGATGAAGACGCCGGTGAGGATCGCCATCGTCAGGTCGGCGTTTTCGAGTGGTGTTGCGGGGGAGCCGTGCATTGGGTGATGGTTCGTGGCGCGCTTAGTCAAGAACTGCGCTAGTGATGACAGCCGCAGTCGGGGTGGTGCGGCGCGATGCCCGCGACGTCGTGGTGGAAGATCTCCGCGAGGACCTCAGGAGTCAAGCCCTCGGCAGAGGCGTGCTCGTGGATAGTCCGCGAGAGGCACAGCACCCGGTCGCATGTCGCGGCGATGGCGCGCAGGTCGTGGCTGACGATGACGATCGCCAGCGCGCTGGCCGGGTCGCGCTCGGCGGACTCGGCGGCGTGGATGTGGTCGATCATCTTCGCGAAGTGCTCCTGCCCGATCGGGTCGACGCCCACAAGGGGTTCATCGAGGATGAGCACGGCGGGATCCGTCGCGAGGGCGCGGGCGATCAGGGCGCGCTGGAGCTGCCCACCGCTCAGGGCGCCGATGGGATCGTCCGCGAATTGGTCCGCGCCAGTGAGAGCGAGCGCGTGGTCGATGCGGGCCTGGGATTCAGCCGAGGGCCGCTTCCACAGCGGGAGGCGGTTGTTCTGCGGCATCGAGACGACCTGCCGGACGGAGATCGGGAAGTTCAGCTCCGCGAGGCATTTTTGCGTGACCGAGGCGATCCGGCCCTTCTTCGCGGCGGCTCGCGGCGCCATCCCGGCGATCCGGATCGTGCCAGCACTGGGTGATTGGGCCCCGAGCATGAGGCTGATGAGCGTGGATTTGCCACTGCCGTTAGGGCCGAGCAGCCCGACGCGATCCCCCGGGTTGATGGTGCAGGAGATGCGTTCGAGGGTTGGCGCGGAGCGTCCCCGGTAGGTGAAGCCGGCTTCGACGACCTCGATGACGGGTGCGGGTTGTCCGTTGGTGGTAGGCATCGATTCTGCGGAGTCGGGGGGTGAAAGACAGCGGCGCACTGCGTATGATGCTAGCGAACCGGGATCGGTCACCGAGGAATCGGGGGAAGATTCCGGATCACTGTAGGGGCGGTAGCTCAATTGGGAGAGCGCCTCGGTCGCATCGAGGAGGTTGAGAGTTCGATCCTCTTCCGCTCCACTTCAGCCTGATCCGCGGTTCACGCGGATCACAGACACACGCAGCCCGGCCTTTGGTCGGGTTGGTTTGTTTTTGGGAGTCTTGGCGAACAGAAGAACCCGGAGATCAGGGGCAGGGTATTCCGAAAGCGCTGATGAGGATTCCGAGATCGGCGGTGTCGACTGAGCCGTCGCCATTGATATCGGCATCGGGACCGGGTGTGCCGAATTGAGCGATGAGCGTGCCGAGATCGGCGGTGTCAACAATGCCGTCACTATTAAGATCTGCCGGGATAGCGCATGACCCGAATATGACATAGCTGGCGCCAGCGCGAGATTGCCCGTTCGGATCTCCGCCGATCGCCC
>JAJDDA010000078.1 GCA_029260535.1 Phycisphaerales bacterium
GGTCCAGACGCGATTTGGAGGCAAAGCCGTGCCTGTTCTTGTGCGGGACAGCTGGCGCGAGGTCGCCGAGGCCTGCTGGCGGGCTGTTCCAGGCGCGTCGTACGCCCGCGTGGATGTGATCGAGTATGACGGGCGGCCTCATGTCATGGAGCTCGAGATGATCGAGCCTTGGTTCTTTCTCGACCAGCACCCTGGCGGGTGTGCGGATCTTGCAGAGCATCTTCGCATGGTGTTGGACGGTCGGGTCACACACCCCCGCACCGAGCCTGCTCGGCCCAAATCCAAGCGCGAAGATTCTGCATGATCGATAGACCCCCGTGGCAGCGGCTTGCCGTTGTGCCACCGGACGGCGACCGTTCTGCTCGGCAAATTCCCAGACATGAACCCAACAATCTCGTCCGCACCGTTGACATCAAGCGGCATGAAATCTTAACCCAAGGCGGTGATGGATTTGCGGAGCTGAAGAATTCAATGAGGTAACCGCACTGCATCATCGGCGATCTCACGATAGCGGGGCGACACTCAGCGACTGGGCTGACATATGCCGTGATGTGTACGGTGAACGTCTCGATCGGGCCATATCCGAGTGGGCATATGGTGCCGAATCTTGGCGGTCGAATCATTCGCTGAGCTCGTTGACGCATATCGATAACTAGTTGTTTCACGGCGAAAGCAGAACTCGCGTTTCTAGGCTCCAAAGGCCGATCTGAGTCGCAAAAAGTTCAACTGGTGTCCTGTCACCCCGACTTCAAGAGAACAAGCCCTTCGACGAGTGCGTCGAAGGGCTTTCTCTTTACCAGAACACGCATGACGCCATCGGAACGGCGGACCGATCAGGCGCAGAAACAATCGCTGATTGAAAATTTCACCGTGTTTATGCTCGGTGTATTCAAAGAGACGGCCGTCAATGCTCATCGCGTCGGCGTCGCTTTTTGGCGATTGCTACTTTGTAGCTCCGGGTCGCGTCCCGTACGCGGCGCTTCGCCAGTATTTTTGCGTTGCGCGATTGTTCTTCGTTGAGCTTCTGGAAGCTGGAGAATCGCCGCTCGTCGAGTTCGCCCGACTGGATCGCGGCTTGCACGGCGCATCCGGGCACGCCGTCATGGCCACAATCATTGAATCGACACGATGCGATCAGATCGACGACATCCTCGAAGAGATCCGCAACCCCTTCGTCGCAGTCAGGCAGCTGAAACTCTCTCACCCCGGGGTTGTCCACGAGGACCCCGCCGGTCGGCAGCAGGTGCAGCGAACGCGAGGTTGTGGTGTGCCGCCCTTTGCCGTCCTGCTCGCGGATCCCACCGGTCGCCAGTTCGCCCGCGCCCAGAGCGCTGGCCAGGGTTGACTTGCCGACTCCCGAAGAGCCCAGCAGCGCCACCGATTGGCCTGGCCCGCACCACGATCGCAGAGCGGCGACCTGCTCAGCGTTTCGTGCGTCCATGACCTCGACGGACAGCCCGGGGTGGAGTTGCTCGACCTGTTGCACCAGAGCGGTGGGGTTCTCGCACAGGTCGGCCTTGGTCAGCACGACAACCGGGGTGGCTCCGGCCTGCAGAGTCATCGCGAGGTATCGCTCGATGCGGGATAGGTTAAAATCTTCATTGCAGGAACTCACGATAAAGACGGCGTTGACGTTGGCCACGAGGATCTGGGGTTTCGCCTCTTCACCGGCGGCTTTCCGGGACAGCAGCGTCTGGCGCTCGAGGAGTTGAATTGCGCGGTGGTCTGCGCCGTTCAGCACCAGCCAATCGCCGACTGTCACTCTGCCGGCGGCCTCGGCGGACTGCACAGGAACACGGAATTCGCCGGCTTCTCCATACACCGCAACCTGGCTTCCGTGATGCGCCGACACGCGGGCCACGATGACGGACGGCGTGTCAATCTTCGCGAGCTGATCCTCGAAATACGAGTTCCATCCGATAGCGCTGAGTGTGAAGTTATCCATGTTCATAGAACCCCCTGGCGAGGGATCAAGCCGTAGAAGCGTTGCCGTTTACCAAATTGTACGCGGTCCAAGGAATCCCATTCAACGGCGAGGATCGTGATCGTGTGAAGACTTCGATGCCGATGAGCACAGCCATTCTAGTTCAATCACCGCTCGAGCACCGGCTTCGGCAACCAATCCCGCTGGAGCCGGGTTGCCGAGAGCTCAACGCGGTTTGGCATCGGGATGAAACTCGCCTGCTGTTGGCGTGTAGACAATCGATGACGGGTGATTCGTGTCCCGCATTCGGCCGCCGATCAATCGCTCGCTTGTGACCCTTACTTCCAATCCTACAACTGGATCCAACCGTGCGACTCATCAATACAATCATCTCCGCTTCTATTATCGCTGCGCCGTGCTCCCTCGCTCTCGCGCAGGAACCCGAGCCTGTTTCGATTGAAAGCTGGGCAACCGAGACGTTCGAGTTGCCGCCGGATTTCGCGCCGGACCTGCCGACAGGCTCTGAATCGTTGCGATTCGCGCCGGGGTGGCGAGATCCGAGTTCAGAGAATTTCTGGTCCTACGCGTTTGTGATGTGGATCGACGAGGCCGCCCCGGACGCGGAACGGGTCCAGGTGTTGCTGGAGGAGTACTACAACGGGTTGCTGTCGGTGTTCGCGTCAAACAAGTACGGGGAGATCAGCATCAAGCCTGCGCAAGTAACGGTGGTGCGAACCACGGCGAACCGCTTCGAGGCGCAGATGCACGTCATCGACGCCTTCGCCACGTTCGAGCCGATCGACATCCGCGTAGTGATCGAGACCGTTCCCGATACCGATGAGAACTCGTCCGTACACCTTCAGATCAGCCGGCAACCGAAAGAGCACGAGATCTGGCGGTCACTGGAGGCGGCTGTCGAGAGCATCGAGTCTCAGGCGGTCTTGTTGGAATCGCTGAAGGAGTGAGCGGATTACGCAGCGCTTGACACGCGGGCCGTCGAGATCGTTGCTCACGCATCCGAAGGGCGTTGATCGCATGACAAGAAGGGTCTCGAATTCGCGCTCGCGCCGGCTCATTTCGATTGTGATACATGGCCCCGCAAGAGCATTTATTGCGGGATTGTTGTTCTTGGCGAAGAGCAACCGATCTCGAATTGCTTACTCTTGGGATTCGCTGCCAACACTTCGGACCGCGGTGCTATCTCAATGGCAGTCAACCAACCAGGAGATGAATCACCCATGGGAAACACACTGACCATCGTGGCGCACATCGAAGCGCATCCGGACAATCTCGATCTTGTCAGGAACGAACTCCTCCGGCTCATTGCGCCGACGCGAGCGGAGGAGGGCTGCATCCAGTACGACCTGCACCAGGACAACGAAAATCCCTGCGTGTTCAAGTTCTTCGAGCTCTGGGAGAGCAGGGATCTCTGGCAGACGCACATGCGCAGCCCGCACTTGGACGCCTACGCGAAGGCCACCGAGGGGGCGGTCAAGGAGTTTGTCCTGAATGAGATGAGCCGGATCGGTTGACACGATATCGCTCCCGGTGGGAACAAGCCTGCGTGTCTTCCCGAAAACGGAACTCGATAGATCGTGCGAGCATCTGGAACGCGACCGACGCATCGTGGGGCAATCTGTCGCCAGCATGGGCTCACTCGGGGTGAGGAGATTGAACTGTCAATCACGATGCCTTCATCGTTCTACTGTGCTGCATCAGTAATGATCGTTTCGATTGTGCTTACGATCTCAGCCACGTCCGTGGCGCCCGAGCATGGTCCTTGCGCGGGTCTCGTAGGATGGCTTCTGTTCCTCCGGGATGCTGCTGTCGGCCTTTAACTTCTCCGCCACGAGTCGGAATGACTCCACGGCTGCCACCGTGTCCCCGATGGAGAGGTAGGCTTCGCCCAGGCTGTCGGACGCGTTCGCCGATCCGGGGTGCAGCTCGACGACGAGCTGAAAGATGGCAATCGCTTGTTCGGGCCTGTCGTCGAGAAGCATGTAGCCGAGTTGGTTGAGAGCCACTTCATCTATGCCATCGGCTCGCAGCCGGGCGATGGCATCGTCGGTGCGCTCCGCATCGAGGAGCGACACGTAAGATTCGAAGTCACCTGGCAGACGCGGCCTTACCCTCCGCTCCTGCTCATCGACACGAAAGTAGCCGGTGACCGCACCGGCTTCGTCGCGCTCGAACTGAAACTCGGCGCCATTGTTCTGCGTGATGAACGTTCCTTCCGCGGTCGGTATCCACCACGTGTAGTCATCACTGAGGAGTCCTCGTGACATCAGGCGATCGCCCTGCCGAGTCATTTCGATCAGGCGGTCCTCCCAGACCAGGTAGCGACCGGCCAAAGCGTCGAGTTCCTCGGCCGTGACCTCTGACGCCAAAATCGGTTCCGTCGGGACGCCTGGCCAATCGAAGGCGCGCGTGACCGCATGACGGATTTCGAGTGCCAATCCATTGAAGTTGTCGGAGTTGGCCATCATGACGAGGCCACGGCCTCCTTCGGGGCTGGCGACAAAAAACGCCTGGAATCCCTCGTCAGCGCCGCCGTGACTGAAATAGGGTCCGCCGCCCCAATCGACCTGGAAGAAACCGAGACCCGAACTGCCCAGCACCGGCGTGATCATCTCTTCGACCGTCTCCTGGCGGAGCAGCGTTCCCTCGTCACCGCGCAGCGCCCGCTGCATATCAATGAGGAACCGGGCCAGGTCGGTTGCCGTGGTCCAGAGTCCGGCCGCGGCCATCTCCGGATACGTATGCCGTTTGCCCCACACCGGGCTGCCGTTTGTCTTGTAGCCCACGGCGGCCTGCAACAGCTTGCCTTGGGGAAGGGGCTGCTCGTAGGTACTGTTCGTCATACCGATCGGTCCGAGGACCTGCTTCACCATCAGCTCGGGGTAGGGGAGCCCGACCAGATCCGACATCGCCAGTTGCATGACGGTCGAGCCGCCACCCGAGTAGCGATGCCTCGAACCCGGAACGAAATCGACCAAGACGGGTGGTGAGTTGGCCGGGGGCCTGCCCTGGAGAACCTGAACGGTTGTCGGGACGTCGGCATCGATCGCATAGCCCGCGAAGCCGTGCACGGTGGCGCCCGCGGTGTGACTCAACAGGTGACGGGGTGTGACATCGGACTCGGCGGTGAACTCGTTCTCGGGGAGCGTCCAACTCGTCAGAATCGAATTGATTGGCGCGTCGAGGTCGAGCTTGCCTTCCTGTGCCGCGGCCAACACGGCGGCGGCCGCCACGGGCTTGCTGATCGATCCTGCCTGGAAAAGGGTCTCGGTAGTCGCCGGGATATTCTCCTCGGCATTGGCCAGACCGAAGGCTTCGGCCCATACGATCTCATAGTCCTCGATTACCGCGATGCTCACCGCCCTCACGTTGTAGTGCGCCATCCTCTCCTCAAGGCTCCAGCCAGGCTCGCCGACAACAGTCACACTTGGCTCGAGGCCTTCTAGAACGGCCTCGGCTTCGGGGATTCGCGCCGTCGCTGAGGCGCCCAGCTCTCGCTCACCTGTCGTTTCCTGCATCGAAGTGCAAGCGGGAATTGCGAGCAGCGCAAGCAGAAGTGCCAAATAGAATGCTGGTGAAATGCGCATATATGTGTCCTGCTCCACGTGATGCGTTCCTGGCCCGCCGGCTGCGTTCATTGGTTTCTGTCCGCAGTGCTTACCGTGAGATGAGTCTCCGGGTTTCAAATCTCCAGATACCGATCTGGGATACGGAAAGTTCAACTGGTGTCCTGTCACCCCGATTGAAGAGAGTTCCTCAAAGGGGTGCTTTGCGTGCTTGCAATGACGGATTGATCTCCTTTGATTCCGCATCGGAGATTTTCGATAATCACCCGCTCTTACACAACAACGGCACCTAGGATTGCTCTGCTATGCCCTTCGAAGACAACGCCGCAACCCAGTCCGACGATCAGGCCGTCGACGATCACGTCGCGCCGTCGGATCTTCTTGTGGCTGCGCTGTACCGATTCGCAGATCTGGGGCGCGGGCGCTCGGCGCAATGCCTACTCCAGGAACCGATCCTGGCATTCATGCGGGCGCACAAGGTCAAGGGGACGCTGCTTCTCGCGCAAGAGGGAATCAACGGCACCGTCGCCGGACCTGCCGGCGGTGTTGCTGCCCTGATCGAGTTTCTCAAGTGCGATCCGATCTTCGATGGTCTCCTGGCCGATCTGGACCCGACGTTTAGCCGAGTCGCAGAGCAGCCGTTCAACCGCACCAAGGTCCGACAGAAACGCGAGATCGTGACGATGGGGGTGCAAGGCATCGACCCGAATCAGGTCGTCGGCGCCTATGTCGAACCGGAAGACTGGAACGAACTGATCGATCGCGAGGACGTGCTGCTTCTTGATACGCGGAACAGATACGAATACGAGGTCGGCACGTTCCACGCCAAAGATCGTCGCGCGGCGATCGACCCCCAGACCAGCAGTTTTCGGGAGTTCCCAGAGTACGTTGACGCGGCGCTGGATCCGGCGCGGCACAAGAAAGTGGCCATGTTCTGCACCGGAGGAATCCGCTGCGAGAAAGCGACCGCTTACCTCAAACAGCGCGGCTTCGATGAGGTGTATCACCTGCGAGGGGGAATCCTCAAGTACCTCGAGACGATTCCGGAAGCGGAGTCCCGCTGGAAAGGCGAGTGCTTTGTCTTCGATGATCGCGTTGCGGTCGGGAATGACTTGAAACCCGGGTCATTCGTCCTGTGCTATGGATGCCGCCTGCCTGTGCATGTTTCGCAGCTTTCCGACCCGAGATATCAGGTCGGGGTCTCGTGCCCGCGTTGTCATGCCGAGTTGTCCCCCGAACGAATGACCCGACTCGAAGAACGGCACCGCCAAGTGGAGATCGCCCGAGCCTCCGGTCATCAGCATATCGGGGACAGAGCAAAGGCTGAGTAGCGACACTGGTGAACGCGTACCGGTTAAGCATGCCTTGTGGCGATGTTGTTCTTGAACCGGAACGCTATTTCGCGTGGTCGATCGCGACGTGATAGTGCGGGTCTTCGGAGATGTTCACTTCCACCAGATCGCCTGCGCGATCGAGGAGCTTGCGGCAGTCTTCGCTCAGGTGGCGCAGATGGACGCGCTTGCCATGCTTCAGGTAGCGTTCGGCGAGGGCATTGATCGCTTCGAGTCCCGACTGGTCATAGACGCGAGAGAAGTAGAAATCGATGACGACATCGTCCGGGTCGTCCTTCGGTGTGAACAGGTCGCGGAAGCGGGTGACCGAGCCGAAGAAGAGCACGCCGTGGAGCTGGTAGACCTTGCTGCCCTGGTCGTTCACCTGGACATCCGCGACCAGGTGCTTGCTCTTGTTCCATGCGAAAACAAGCGCGGAGAGCGCAACCCCAAGGATGACGGCGGTGGCGAGGTCGTGCATCAGGACGGTGTAGCCCGCGACGATCAGCATGATGAGGATCTCCGGCACGGGAATGCGGCGCCAGGTCTGCAGGGTCGTCCACTCGAAGGTGCCGATCACCACCATGAACATGACGCCGACGAGGGCGGCCATCGGAACGGCTTCGATGTACGGCGCGAGGAATAGAATGAACAAGAGCAGCGCCACCGCTGCGGTGATGCCGGAGAGGCGCCCGCGCCCGCCTGATTTCACGTTGATGAGCGACTGCCCGATCATCGCGCACCCACCCATGCCACCGAGTAAGCCGCAGGAGACATTGGCGACCCCCTGCCCGACGCACTCGCGGTTGCCGTTACCGCGGGTTTCGGTGAGCTCGTCGATGAGGGTCAGGGTCATCAGGGATTCGATAAGCCCGACGCCGGCGAGGATGAGCGAGAAGGGGAGGATGATCCAGAGTGTTTCGAGCGTTGCTGCGGGGAGCGTGAAGTCCCACCACGCGGGGCGAGGCAACCCGCCAGCGATGCCGACGGCTGCGACATCGACGGAGGCGATCGCGGCGGCGGTTTCTTCAGGGGTGAGCGGAGCGATTGGGCCGGCGTGGGCTGGCGTTGCGACAACGCCCTCGGGCAGGGCGCTCGCGGTTGCAACAAGAAGCGCAGCATCCTTCGCACGCTGCGCGTCGACAACAGCGGCAGCGATGGTGCTGTCGACGAGCATGTCGCGAACGGTGAGCAGCGGACGGTGGTCATCGCCCGAATCGCCTGCATCACCCATCGAAGAGTTGATCGCGAACGCGGCGATGGAAACCAGGAGAATCGCCGCGAGCGAAGAGGGGACGGTCTTTGTGAACTTGGGGAGGAACGCGATAATCGTCATGGTCAGCGCGACGAGCCCGAGCATCATCCACAGCCGCGAGCCGGAAAGAAAAGCCATCGCACCGTTCGCGTCGAGCGTTTTGAAGCTCCCGAGCTGTGCGATCAGGATGACAACCGCGAGCCCGTTGACGAAGCCGAGCATCACGGGATGGGGCACGATGCGGATGAACTTGCCGAGGCGACAGAATCCTGCGGTCATCTGGATGATCCCGCACAGCACAACCGCGGGGAAGAGATAGCCGATGCCGTGGTCTGCGACGAGCGCGACGATGACAACTCCCATCGCACCGGTGGCGCCGGAGATCATGCCAGGGCGCCCGCCGAGGACTGAGGTGAGCAAGCAGATAATGAACGCCGCGTACAGCCCGACGAGCGGGGGCACACCCGCGAGGAACGAGAACGCGACGGCTTCGGGGACCAGCGCAAGCGCAACAGTCAATCCCGAGAGGATGTCGGCCCGAGGCGAACCGCCGCGAGCGGAGCGACCGGAGCGGAGGTCAAAGACTTTGTGCCCGACGGAGAGGAATTTGGGAAGCAGGATCGTGATTTCTGACATTCGGTGCTTTGGGGTAGAGAGGGTGAACAGCCGCGAGCGATCTCAGCGCTGGGTGGAAGGCTCGGCGGATGAGCACACGTATCGAGCGGTAGTTTGTGTCAGGGCCGATGCGGTTGATCAGGGGCTATGTTAGCCACCTCACGCAACGGATCGATTATCCATGACTGAATCATTGCGGCCAGGAGCCGTGCCTGGAGACACCCAGAGGGTGTTGATGGCGATTGTGCATTGTCCCGGGATCTCCTCTGCGCAAGAACCAGCGGCTAGACCGGCGCCTGCACCATCGCGCCGACCGCGTCCGCAAAGGCCCAGCAATCGAGATCCGGTGGGGCCACCCCGAGGAACCGCATGCTCCGCCGCACCTGCCTCCGGTGATCCGAGGCGTGGTTGATCGCCTGCGCCATCACCACCCAGGGTTCGATGGAATAGCCATTGGTCGATCGGAGGAGTGGTCCGGCTTGGATGCTTGATTCGTCACGCGCCAGTGCGAGCAGGGCCTCGCCGGTCGCGTTCACCGAGTCGCGCAGCTCCTGAAACGGGATCGGGTCGCGCGGCCTCGCGTCGGGTGGGAGCGTCATCAGCGACAGGTACGCTCGCTGCGACTCGACGAGATGTGTCAGCGCAAAGCGAACACTCCAATCCGAAGCGGCAGGATCGATCGCGTCGAGATGCGCATCGGTCAACGCGCCACAAGCCTCGATCAACTCGAGATTCGCCCAGTTGTTGTGCTCGAATTGCCTGGCAAGAATGCTTGTTGTCATCTCATGAACTCCGAGCTACCGATCCGAACTGTTGATCTCGTACCGCAACGCGGTGAGCCCATCGTATTCGAATTCGCCTTGCCGGTGCATCCCGATCTTCTCGAGCACCCTTATCGACGCCCCGTTCTCCGGGAGCACCAACGCGATGATCCGCTTCAGGCGAAGAACATCGAAACCAAACGCGATGCTCGCGGCGCCGGCCTCTGACGCGTAGCCCTTGCCCCAACACTCCGGCAGGAACCTGAACCCAACATCGACCGCATCGAGATCGTCCAGGTATTTCAAGCCGCAGAACCCGATGATCTCGTTGGTCGCTTTCAACACACAGCCCCACCGGCCGTAGCCGACGGTCTCGAAATCCGGATACGCCGCGAGCGCCTCTGTAGCCTCGTTCAAGGATTGCAACGGCGGTTCACCAGTGAACCGCATCACGTCAGGATGGCTGTTGAGCGCAAAGAATGCTTCCGCGTCGTCCACAGAGAGTGCGCGGTGTTCGAGGCGTGCTGTCGAAGGGCCGATTCGGTGTGCCGTCATAGTTTGATAGACCGTTCATTCGTTTTAGTTTGAAGCAAAAGATGCTCGGCTCGCGATTTGATCAACCGCTCTCGCCAAAGTGCGCGATCAGCAGGCCAAGGTCGGCGGTATCGACGACACCATCGCCGTTGAGATCCGCTTGGGTATCAGCGCCGCCGAACGCAGCGATCAGCAGTCCCAGGTCGGCGGTGTCCACCGTGCCGTCGCCGTTGATATCGCCGACCAGTCCTTCGAGCCCCTTGGGACCGATGAACAGAACCGCGTCGTACTTTTCGAGCTGCGCGAGGTTGTCGTACGTGATGACCGCGCTGACGACGAGGCCGCCGAACGAATCGGCGAGCGCCGTGTTGCCGCCTGCCCCGAGACGCCGCTGCTGGAGCACACTCCCCGACCAGACCGAGCCGGACGCGATCGAATCCGAATCACCCAGCGCGATCGAATCGATCTCGTAGGACCTTGTCGAGTTGGCGCCGACGATGATCTGGCCGGTTTCGAGGAGGATCTCCAGTTCGTAGCTGGCGCCGAGGTTCACACCCTTGAAGACCACGGTCCGGGCAACTCCGAGCGTCGGCTTGTAAGCCGCGACGAAGTACACATTCCCGAGCAGGTCGATCGCCGGGGATGACATCGAGACCGGCGATCCCAAGTAGCTCCCGTTGACAATGGATCCGATCTGCTGCCCGCTCGCTCCATCGAGGACCGGCTTACCGACATGGGACACGACCGACCACTGCGCCGCGGCGCCCCCGATTGGCGGGGCGAACCTGGCGACCGCGATGAACTCCTGCTCATCATCGCCGCGCGCTGTTCCCGCGAGCAGCATGCCTCCGAGCATGTCCGAACCGATCGCGACCGGCCCGTTGCCGCCTCGGAACGACGACTGGCTCAGGTGGCCGATGAACGCCGGGTTGTTTGACGAGAAGGCGCCGTCGGTAAGCGTCTGCGGCAACGTCGCGCTGATCGTGTCCACCGGCTCCCCGTCGTTGTTCACC
>JAJDDA010000079.1 GCA_029260535.1 Phycisphaerales bacterium
ATGCGAATGAAATCAACAGCGTCCTCTTTGTCTGCCTCGGGAACATCTGCCGATCACCGGTGGCGGAGGGGCTGCTCCTGCACCTGGCGCGTGAGCGGGGTATCGCGGAGCGCTTCGACGTGGATTCCTGCGGGATCGGGCATTGGCACACCGGGAAGAGACCGCAACAAGGATCGATTGATATCGCCGAAGCGAACGGCGTTCGCCTCCCATCGCTCGCGCGGCAACTCGACCCGGATTCCGACTTCGAACGCTTTGATCTGCTCGTCGCGATGGACGCTGAAAACCGGATGGACCTGCTCGACGCGGGCGCTGACGAGGGTCGTATCCGGCTGCTCCGCTCGTTCGATCCGGCGTTGACAGGCCAGAACCGCAACGTGCCGGACCCTTACGGTCAGGGTGAAGCGGCGTTTGAAGCGATGTGGGCGGCGATCGAGCCGGGATGCGTCGGGTTGCTGGATTGGCTGGTGGATGGGATGATCCGTCAATGAGCGAGACACCCACTGCCGTGACCGAACCCGCTGAGCCCGCCGATCAGCCTGAGCAATCCGTGCCGCAACCCGCTGCTGACGCCGGTGCGCCAAGGCGGTATTCCGTGGACGGGTTCAACACGCTGTACTGGTGCTACTTCGGATTGGCCATCGGCGGGGTGCTGCTGACGATCACTGTCATCGGCATACTCATCGGTTTCCCGGCTTTGGTCGCGGCGGCGGTGTGCGCGGCGATCTTCATGTACCGCGCATGGGATCAGGTGCAGGACTCGGAAGCGAGAGCAACACCGGGATTGGCGGTCGGGCTGATGTTCGTGCCATTGTTTAACCTGTACTGGGCGTACATCGCGATCTGGGGGTTGTCGAAGAACCTGAACTCTTACACGAGGCGCAACAACATCGAAGCGCCGATTGTAAACGAGGGTCTGGCGCTGGGGCTGTGCGTGATGATGTCCATCAGCCTGATCTTTATGTTCGTCCCGATCCTGGACATCATCCTGGTCCTGGCGACACTCCCGTTGGGGCTGATCGTGATGAACGATTTCCGGAAGGCATCGATGGCGATCGCGGCGTCCGGCGCCTGATCGTCACATCTCAAGCAGCAACCGCTCCGGGTTCTCGATGCACTCCTTGATGTGCTTGAGGAACCCGACCGCGCCGGCGCCGTCGACGATGCGGTGGTCGTAGCTCAGCGCCAGGTACATCATCGGACGCACCGCGACCTCGCCGGAACCCGGCTTCGCGGGATCTTCGACCGGACGGCGAATGATGTTGTGCATCCCCAGGATCCCAGACTGCGGCGGGTTGAGGATCGGTGTCGAGAGCATGGACCCGTACACACCGCCGTTGCTGATGGTGAACGTCCCGCCCTGCATGTCTTCGAGTGCGAGTTTGCCTGAGCGCGCCTTGGCGGCGAGTTCAAGGATGCCCCCTTCGACCTGCGCGAACGAGCGGTTCTCGCAATCGCGCAGGACCGGGACGACGAGGCCCTTGTCCGTGCCAACGGCGACCGCAACGTCGCAATAGTGGTGCTTCTCGACCTCTGGACCATTCTCACCGTCAACGATGAACGCGTTGACGAGCGGGAATTCCTGCAGGGCCCTGACGGCGGACTTGATGAAGAACGACATGAAACCAAGCTTGACGCCGTGCTTGTCGAGGAATGAGTCCTTGTTTCGCGAACGAAGCGCCATGACGTTGGTCATGTCGCACTCGTTGAACGTCGTGAGCATCGCTGCGGTGTGCTGCGCCTCGACGAGGCGTGAGGCGATCTTCTGACGAAGCGGCGACATGCGCTCGCGGGTGATGCCGCGCTCGCCGATTGCCGGCGCCGGGGTGCTCACCGGAGCAGACGCCGGCGTGGGCGCGGGAGCCGGTGCAGCGCCGGTCTGGTTGTGCTGAAGCACGTCCTGCTCGCGGATCCGACCACCAGGACCGGTCCCCGCGCCGTTGAGGGCATGGAGATCCACTCCCATGTCGGTCGCGAGTTTCTTCGCGAGTGGTGTCGCGTGGACGTCGCCCCCTGCGGTCGGAGCGGGGATGTTGGGCTGCGTTTCGGGTTGCGGCGCAGCAGGAGCTGTTGAGGCGGGCTGCGGCGCGGGCGCGCCGGCGGATTCTTCGATCGCGCCCACCGACGCGCCGACCGCGACCGTGTCACCGACCGCAGCGCCGTGCTTGACGACACCGGAGACCGGCGCGGGGACTTCCATCGTGATCTTGTCGGTCTCGAGCTCCATCAGGGGCGCATCGCGTTCGACGAACTGCCCGTCCTCGACGAGCCACGCCGAGACCACGCCCTCGGAGATCGATTCGCCGAGTGTCGGGATGAGGATGTCGGTGGTCATCGGTTGATCCTTCGTCGTCGTCATTGGTGCTGCCCTGCTTTGTTCGTGTGCATTGCTTGAACGACTGCTCGTTCACCATCCGTGGTTTCTTACTTGCCGACCTCGTCGATCGCCTCGCTCAGGAAGAACTCCTGCTCGCGGAGATGCTGCTTGCGCGAGCCCGTCGCCGGGGTCCCGCTCGCGGTGCGTCCGATGTACCGCATCGGTTTCCATCCCAGCGCCTCCCGGCAGGCGAGATCGAAGTGCTGGTACGCCCCGGCGTTGCGGGACTCTTCCTGGCACCAGATCTTCACGGCGCCTTCGGGGTATTGCGTGATAATCGCCTCGAGTTTCGCCGCGTTGAGCGGGTACACCTGCTCGACGCGCACGATCGCGATCTCGCCTTCAAGCCCCCGCTCCTTGCGGCGGTTCAGCAGGTCGTAGTAGACCTTGCCGCAGCACAGAACGATCCGCTTGACGCTGTCCCTGTTCTGCTCGCCACCGGTGAACACCGGGTCGTCGATGAACTCCTGGAACGAGCCCTTCGTCAGTTCACCGACCCGGCTCGTCGCCTCAGGGTGACGCAACAGGCTCTTGGGGCTCATCACGATCAACGGCTTGCGGTGCTTCTGGAGCGCCTGCCTGCGGAACATGTGGAACATCTGCGCAGGTGTCGTCGGGTTGACGACCTGCATGTTGTCGTCGGCGCACAGCTGGAGGAACCGCTCCATCCGTGCGGATGAATGCTCAGGGCCCTGCCCCTCGTAGCCGTGGGGCAGCAGCAGGGTCAGCCCTGACCAGCGCTGCCACTTGAGTTCCGCGGCGGCGATGAACTGATCGATGATGACCTGCGCCGTGTTGCAGAAGTCGCCGAACTGCGCCTCCCAGATCACGAGCATGTGCGGGTCCGCGAGCGAGTAGCCGTACTCGAACGCGAGAACGCCGTACTCGGAGAGCGGCGAGTCGTAGACGCAGAACCGTGCCTGCCTCGCCTTGCCGTTGTCGCCGATCGTCCCTGGTTCCTTGCCGTCAACGCCGAAGAGCCCGGCCTCGCGGAGGTGGTTCATGGGGGTGTGCGGATCGCCGGTCTCGATATCCCGGAGGACGGCGTGACGGTGCGAGAATGTGCCGCGTCGGCTGTCCTGACCGGAGAGCCGCACCGCGACGCCTTCGATCAGCAGCGATCCGAACGCGAGGCTCTCGACGGTGCCCCAGTCGAGGGGCTCGTCGCTGAGCACATTCTCGGTGCGTTTGGCGAGTTGTTTCGCAAGACGCGGGTGCGGATTGAACCCCTCGGGGGTCGCGGTCATGACCTGCGCGATCTCGTTCAGCGCTTCCTTGGAAACACCGGTCTCGATCGGGTCGAACGAGAACTGATGCGAGAAGCCGTCCCAGCGCCACGAGCCGGGATCGATCGTCGGATCGACCCCCATCTCGGTCACGGTCGACTGCGCCCGCTCCATCTGGTTGTTGAGCTGCTGCCGCATCGCCTCGATATCAGACTCGGTGATCACGCCCTGCGCGAGCAGGTACTCCGCGTAGCACGCGAGCGTGCTCTTCTTCGCCTTGATCCTTGCGGACATCACCGGCTGTGTGTACGACGGGTCATCGCCCTCGTTGTGGCCCCACTTGCGGTAGCACCACATATCAATGACCGCGTCCTTCTTGAACCGCTGGCGGTACTCGAGCGCGATCTCCGCCATGTGCACGACCGCTTCCGGGTCCTCACCATTTACATGGAAGACCGGTGCGCTGATCGATTTGGCCAGGTCCGTGCAGTAATGCGAAGACCGGCTGTCCTCGGAACCGGTCGTAAAACCGATCATGTTGTTGATAACCGCGTGGATGGTCCCGCCGCAGGTGTAGCCCTTGAGCTGGCTCATGTTGAACGTTTCCGCGACCACGCCCTGCCCGATGAAGGCGGCGTCGCCGTGGATGAGCATCGGGATTGTGCTGCTGCGCTCGGTGTCCGTGCGCAGCCTCTGCTTCGCTCGGCATCGGCCAAGCACCACGCCGTTGGCGGCTTCGAGGTGGCTCGGGTTGCTCGAAAGAACAAGCCGGATGTCCTCGCCCCGGGTCGTCTTCCGATCACCGGAGTAACCGAGGTGGTATTTTACGTCACCGCCGCCATCGACGAAATCCTCGTCCCAGTTCTCCTCGAACTCGGTGAAGACCTGCTCGTACGTTTTGCCCAGGATGTTCGCCAGCACGTTGAGCCTGCCGCGGTGCGCCATCCCGAAGACGATCTCGCGGACACCCAACCCCGGCGCCTTCTGAACGATCCAATCGAGCAGCGCGATGGTGGACTCGCCGCCTTCGAGGCTGAACCGCTTCTGCCCGCGGTATCGCTTGTGCAGGAACGTCTCGAACATCTCCGCTTTGTGCAGTTGGAGCAGCACGTGCTGGCGTTCGTCCTTGTTCAGACCGGGCCGGCTGCGCGTCGTTTCCAAACGCTCCTGAAGCCACGCGCGCTCGGCGTCGTCGTCGATGTGCCAGAACTCGACACCGCTTGAGCCGCAGTAGGTCTCTTCGAGCCACCCGATGATCTCGGCGAGCGTCATCGGGCCTTCACCGGGAATGTCGTGGTTGTTGTATTGCTTCTCGATGTGCGCGCTGGTCAATCCGTGGAACTCGGGATCGAGCTGCATCGGACGCTGCCGTTCGATGCCGAAAGGATCGAGTTGTGCCGCGAGGTGCCCGACTTCACGGTACGCCCTGCACAGGTGCGCAACCGCGATCGTGTCAGGGGAAACGCCTCCGGAGGCGCTGGATGATGAACCAACAGGGGCATCGGAACGACCCAGGTCGAAGCCCTGGAAAAACGTCGCCATGTCGTCAGCGACACTCGAAGGGTCGGCGAGCCATTGCTGGTGCTGCGCGTCGAGGTACTCGGCGCTCCAGCCGTTGATCGAGGGGGCGATGGGCCTAGGTGTGGCGTCCATAGTCGGCGATTCTTTCATTGAGAGGTCGACAGATCAGCGGCCTTGCCGATCTCGATTCAACCCTGACGGGATACTCTAGATCTCAGATCGGCCCGGGTCGCAGATGAGATAAGCGGGTTATGGGGATTTGAGCACAAGAGGCATGACTTCCCAGAGCCCGGCCAAATCCGGAGCAATTGGTATGTAAAAAAACCGCCGGCTTTCACCGGCGGTTGGTGTCAATCTGGATGGGTTGCCGGTTCGCTCAGGAACCGAGTTCGATGCCCACGCGCTTCAGTTCCTTGAAGGCGGTCGTCGCGGAGACCGGGTAGAAGCCGTCCTTGATGACGATCTCCTGGCCCTGCTTCGAGTAGACCAGCTTGAGGAACTCGGTGTTCCTGCGGTTCATCTTCGAGCCCTCGCGGAAGCGCACCGTCAGGTAGAGGTTCCGCGTCAGGGGATACTCGCCCGAGTCGGCAGTCTCGAAGCTCGGCGAGATCATGCCGCTGTCGTCACCGAAAGCGAGCGGGATCATCTTCACGCCAGTTTCGGCGTAACCCACACCGGAGTAGCCGATCGAGAACTTGTCGAGCGCCACGTTCTGCACCACCGCGTCAGAGCTCGGCAGCTCGGTCAGGGTCTCCTTGAAGTCCAAACCGCTCAGGCCGGCCTGCTTGAAGAAACCATAAGCACCGGCTGAAGCGTTGCGGCCGTACAGGGTCACAGGCTCGCTCGCCCACTCGCCGGTAAGACCAAGATCGCCCCAGGTCATGTCTGCGCCGCGGACGGAGAAGACCTGCTCGAGCTGATCGAGCGTGAGGCCTTCGATGGGGTTGTCCTCGTTGACGAAGATCCCCAGCGCATCGGTCCCGACGCGGAGCTGTGTCGGGGCGTGCCCGAAGCGGTCATCGAACTGCTCAATCTCACCCTCGGACCAGAGCCTCGTCATGGGGCCGAACTGCGCGAAGCCCTCGATCATCGCCGGGGGCGCCGTGCCGGAGCCATCGCTTTCGATCGTCACGGCAACGCTGGGGTAGAAGCGCTCGTAGCGATCGAACCACTGGTTCACGATGGAGGCCATGGTGTTCGACCCGACGCAGTTGATCGCGCCGCTGTCAACGGAGGCGGTCTCGTAGTACGGAAGCTGGTTGTCAATCATGACAGGGCCAGCGGCAAGCGCAGAAGCCGTAAGCCCGAAGCAGGCGCCGGCGGTGATCAGTCCACGAAGCATTGGGGTTTCCTCCTGGTGAGAAACAAGATTGGTGGAATCGCCCGGCCGCGAGTTCGCGAGATCCGGACGGATGACCACGGGGCTTTGATGTCATTGGATCGGGTCAATCAGCCCTGACGGCCAGCGATAGCGCGCACGAGTTGGTTCATTGCGCCGGTTCTCGGACCGGAACAACCCTCACCCTCGGCCGAATCGGCGCTCGAGTTCTCGGATCGTCAGGCGGATGGTCGTGGGCCTGCCGTGCGGGCAGTTGCTCGACCGCTCGACCCGCTCGCGCATCTGCAGGAGCTCGCCCAGCTCTTCCGCCCCAAGGCTGTCGCCCGCCTTGATCGCCGCCTTGCACGACATCATGTCAAGGACCTCGCGCAGCGCCTCCTCTTCATCACCGGCGAGCCCGTTGTTCTCGCTCTTGTCGAGCAGGTCTTCGAGGAACTCGGAGGGCTCGACCCGACGCTCATCGAGGAAACTCGGGAACGCATGAATCCCGATCGTCTCGGGGCCCATCGCATCCGCCTCGAAACCGAGCCTGCTTAGTAAAGTTTGCATCCGCTCGAGCGCCTCAAGCCGGCCAGCGCTGGCGTTGATCGTCGCCGGGACCAGGAGTCGTTGCGAGGGCAGGTCGCCCTTCCCGACGCGCTCAAGGAGTTTTTCGAACATCACCCGCTCGTGCAGCGCGTGCTGGTCGATGATCACGACGCCCTGCTCGTCCTGCGTCACCAGGAAGCTGTTGTGCACCTGCAGGATCGGATCACGCCGCACCGGCATCGGGAGCGCTTCGTGCGAAGGCTCGATCAACGGAGCCGGTTGCTCGATCGACGACGACGCCACCGCCTCGCGCAGCGCCTCGATGTCGTAGGGTCGTTCGAGCACCGCCGGGTTAATGCTGCGGAGGGTCTGCGCGAGCTGCTCGGCGCTGATCGTCGGCGCGGCCCCTGTGCCGAACCCACTGTGGCCTTGGCGCCGAGACGAGTCACCCCAGATCGGCGTCAGATCGGCGCGCGTCAGCGCCGTGCGCACCGCGCGGAGGATCACCGACCGCACGAGCGAGGCGTCGCGGAAGCGCACCTCCGCCTTGGCAGGATGCACGTTCACATCCACCGCGCCGGGGTCCATCTCGAGCATCAGCACCACCGTTGGCTTCCGGCTCGGCTCGATCAATCCCCGGTACGCCTCGGAGAGCGCGTACTGGATCGTCCGATCGCGGACCGGGCGACCGTTGATAAAGACGTGCTGCCCCTTGATTGTCGGGCGCGCGATCTCAGGAAGACCCGCCAACCCCCACAGGGTCAGGCCCCTCGTGTCGTCGAACTCGTCCGCAGAGACTTCCAGGAGCTGGGCGCCGAACTCTTTGCCGAGCACGCTGACCGCCCGGTCGTGGACCGGTTGATCGGGAGGCAGGTCGAGCCTGATCGCGCCGTCAACGGTGAGCGTGAACCCGATCGCCGGGTGCGCGATCGCGAGGTCCTTGACGATCTCGACGCACCGCATCTGCTCCGTGCGCGGGGTCTTGAGGAACTTGCGCCGCGCGGGTGTATTGAAGAAGAGATTGCGCACGGTGATCGCGGTCCCGACAGGACCGGCGTCTGGCCGGACCTCCGAGAGGATGTCGCCCTCGCAATCGAGCCGACTCGCGTGCTCCTCATCGCGGGTGCGCGAGCGGATGCTCGTGCGCGATACTGACGAGATCGACGCGAGCGCCTCACCGCGGAACCCCATCGTCGCGATGCGGTCGAGGTCACCCGATTCGCGGATCTTGCTCGTCGCGTGCGGCTCGATCGCCTTGAGCAGCTGCCCCGCGCCGACGCCGACGCCGTCGTCGGTCACCCGGACCAACTCGACGCCGCCCTCTTCGAGATCGACCCTAATGCGCTTCGCGTGCGCATCGATGGCGTTGTCCACGAGTTCTTTGACGACGCTCGCAGGACGCTCGACCACCTCGCCGGCGGCGATCTGGTTGATCAGCAGTGGCGCCAAGGTGCGGATCACCGGCGCCTCGGTTGTTTTGGGATTCTCCAGCTCCATGCCGGCATTGTACCGGTGGTAGGAATCTGCGTTTGGCCGGTATGCTGTAGCGAGCATGACACACGCCTCCCCACTGCCCACGCACCAGC
>JAJDDA010000080.1 GCA_029260535.1 Phycisphaerales bacterium
GTCGATCCCGTTCAGCACGAAGCCGTTGGCGCCGTTGAGCGAAGAGAGTTCGAGCGTTCCGCCTGCGCCGACACCGGCGCCGCCGAAGACTATGTAGCTCTCTCCGCTTCTGGAGCCGTTCGGGTCGGAGTAGTAGGCGCCGATGATGATGTCGTCGATCCCGTCACCGTTGACGTCCCCGGCGCCGGAGACGGAGATGCCGCTGAAGTCTTGCACGTCAATCCCGTTGCAGACGAAGCCATTGGCGCCATTGATGGAGCTCAGTTCGATCGTTCCGCCCGCGCCGACTCCGAGCGCGCCGAAGACGACGTAGCTTGCGCCGCTGCCGGTGACGCCGTTCGGGGAGGCGAGGACAGCGCCGATGATGAGGTCGTCGATGCCGTCACCGTTGATATCCCCGGCGCCGGAAACGGACCAGCCGCTGTAGTCCCCGTTGTTCGCTCCGTTGATCACGAAGCCGTCGGAACCGTTCAGGCCGGATAGTTCAACCGTCGGCCCGAATGGCCCTGCGGCGAGGGAGTGCGTTGAGCCGGCGATGACGAGGATGACGGCAGGGGTCCAGCGGGTGATGCGTAGGGGCATTTGGTAATCGCTCTCTTGCTCGGAGGTTCACGACAGCCCATTGTGGGCGAGGCTTCGCATCCACACTACCCGGATGCAGACCGATTCCAAAGGAGAAAAGGCGGGTGGGACATGCAGATGAAGCCAGCCCGTTGTGCGTAAACGGCTGCCATTGCGTTAAAAACGGATGTACGGCTGTTTCGATTGAGTCCGTTTGCGCCTAGTGCGGCACTTCCTTCACCGCATTCCGGTTCCACGAAGGAATCCGAACCACGATTTCGCCGCTGCTGATGATGTCGCACTGGCACGACAGGCGGCTGTTGATCTGCAGGCCCGGCGCCTCTTCGACACGATCCTCTTCCGCCTCCGTCGCCTCGCTCAGGTGCTCCATGCCTTTTTCGATGTAGATGTGGCACGTCGAGCACGCGCAGACGCCGCCGCACGAGTGCTCGATGTTGATGCCCTCCTCGACCGCGACCTCGAGCAGGTGCTCGCCCTGGGCGGCCATGCACTCGGCCTCGGTCCTCTTCGGGTCACCGGTGAGGCCCTCGGGGTCCTCGATGATGAACTTCACGTGGACGTCATGCGGGCCGTGGTCGGCGTCTGAGTGGCGGAGATGCATGGATTTCGGACTCCGAAGGCGGTTTTAGGGGGCTTTGCTTGGGATGATTCTAGCCCGCAATACGCCGCCCTGTCTCGGCGCCGCTGGATTCGGTCGCTCGTCCGATTGCCATAGTTCCGAGAAAAACATCGGATCGACCCGCTCAGTCGGTCGATGATGCGTGCATGCAAATCCTCCTCGATGGGAGGCCCATCGAGGCCTCAGGAAACACGCTCGCCGCCGCTCTCGAAGCCGGCAGACAAGCCGCCAGCGCGGTGACACGCGTGGTGATTGAGATCCTCGCTGACGGCAAAGTGGTCTCCGACGAGCACCTCAACTGCCCCCCACCGACCGAGCCTTACGCGGAAACGATCGAGATGCGGTCCGCTTCCCCTGTAGATCTCGTCCGGACAACGCTGCACGAATCCGCCGATGCGCTCCAGGAAGCGAAAAAACAGCAGGTCATCGCGTCGGACCTGATCCTCGAAGCAAAGACCACCGAGGCGATGGAGAAGCTGGGCGAGGCCCTGCAGCTCTGGACCGCGATCCAGCGCGCGGTGACCGATAGCTGCGCGCTCTTTTCGTCCGGGGAACTCGCCGGGACCCAGAGCGTCGAACTCCAGGTGGACGACACGCTCGTCGCGGACCTGACGTCGAACCTGAATCAGGTGCACACCGCGCTTGCCAAGCGGGACTGGTCGGAACTCTCGGACCTGCTCGCGTTTGAACTCGAGGAGCAGACCCAGAAGTGGTCCAAGGCGATCCGCGAAATGGCCGATGGTCTGACAGCGATGTCCGCCTGAGATTTCCGCATCAGACAGCCCATTCCTTCCGAAAGGGAGACCCGACCCCGTGAGCGCCCAACGAACCAAACGCAATGACCGCATCGAGAGCCTGATCGACCTCGCGAAGGCGGCCTGCGCCGACAACGATTGGTACGACGCGGAACGGCACGCGTGCGAGGCGATGGAGCTGTCGTACAAGGGTGTCGACTTCCTCCGGATGAGCCTCGCTGTTGAGGCGCTCCGCGATTGCAGGAGCAACCGCCGCGAGGAGGCGGTCGCGACCGGCGCGATGTACGCGTTCGACTCGCCCATCGGTGATGACGACCACGAGCTCGCCACCGGGTGCTGGCTGATCGAGCCGCCACGAGTCGCCGCCGATGCGCGCGACCTGCGCGAGCACGCCACCAACGAAAAAATCGCGATGGTCACCATCGCAAGAGAACCCACCACGCTGACCGGGCTCTGGCCGCTCGCGGCGCTGGGCCCGATGGTCATCCGCGCCAAGATCCGTCCCCCATCCGAGATCACCCCCGCGTGGTTTGTCAGCGCCCTCGAAGCGCTGGGTGAATCCGCGATCGACGATGTTGATCCGGATGCCGGCGCGATCGACCGGGTCGAGGAGCTGTACCTGAGGCTCCAGACCATCCCCGATTCGCTGAGCCTGCACGAGGCGCTGCTCGATGCCTGCCGTCAGGCCGCAGCAGCCGACGCCAAGGCCGCTTCCGGTCAGGCCGACGATCAAACCGCCGCCGCGTAAACACCGCCGTTTCTTGTGCTTACTATGGTGGATCACAGGCCGTCGAGTGGCCATCAAGAATCGCTGAATTGCCCGGCAGCAATGCCGGCCTCGAGCAACTGAGCAGGAGCGGATGACGATGCAGCAAACCCGACTGAGCCGACGTTGGTTGGTGAAGATCGCGATCTTCCTGGTGGCGGCAGCCGCTCTGGGGCTCTGGGGTCTCTTCGACGCGACGATGGCGTACCCCGCTCGCGGCGAAGCGCACGCCGAGTACATGGAATACCAGTACCTGATGGCGATGGGCCAGGCGGGCTTGCCGGTGCTCCCGGTCAGCGACCCGGTCGCCGAACTGGCGCAACTCAAAGAGAACCACGCCAATCTTGAAATGATGCGCGCCCAGGCGGAAGCGCAGGGCCAGGAACTCCAGATGAATCGCGCCGCGGCCGGGCTGCTCAAGGAGATGTGGCTCGAATCACTGAAGCTCGTAGGCGATCTCGACGCTGAGCACACCGCGCTCACCGACCCGAACGCACGCTTCGTCACCCTGAACACCAAGTGGCAGGCGAAGGATCAGCCGAAGCCCCTCTCCGGGTTCGACATCCCGATGCAGTGGGGGTTCGTCGTCATCGGGTTCGGGCTCAGCGCCTACCTGCTGCTGCTCGTCGTCACCGTGGGCTCGAAAAAGCACCGCTACGACGCCGACGCGAAACAGCTGACCTTCCCCGACGGGACCAAGGTCACCCCGAGCGAGATCGAGGACATCGACAAGCGCAAGTGGGACAAGTTCATCGTGCAGGTGAAGGCCGGCGGCAAGTGGCGCAAGCTCGACCTGCTCCGGTACGAGCCGCTTGAAGAATGGTTCCTCGAGATGGAGAAGGAAACCTCGTTCTACGAGCCCCCGGAAGAGGACCCCGAGGACGCGGCGGATGACCTCGACAGCGACGAGGGCGCCGAGAACACCGAGCCCGAGCGCGCGACCGAGAACGCCTGATCGCGCAGGCAATCGGCGAACTCTGAATCCCAACAACCGGCGATGGACCTCCTGACCTCAATCTCGCTCGGCTCGCTGTTCTTCGTCGTGGGCCTCGTCGGCATCGCGCTGGCGCTCATCGGGTTCCCCGGGACGTGGCTGATCCTGCTCACCGGCGTCATCGTTGAGTTCGTGCGCCCAGAAACATTCAGTTGGTGGACCATCGGCGCCGGGGGCTTGCTCGCCATCGCCGCAGAGATCTCGGAATTCGCCGCCGGCGCGGTCGGCGCAAAGAAAGCGGGCGGCTCCAAACGAGCCATCTGGATGGCGGTCCTCGGCGGCATGGTCGGCGCGATCGTCGGCACGTTCGTGATCCCCATCCCCATCGTCGGGACGATCGCCGGCGCCGCGATCGGTTCGGGCGCCTGCGCGATGCTCGCGGAGATGACCGTTGACGGGAGCACCATCGCAGGCGCCGGCAAGGTCGGCGGCGGCGCGGCGATCGGCAGGACGCTCGCAACGGTCTTCAAAGGGTGCTTCGCGGTGGCGCTGACGGTGCTGATGATGGTCGCCGCGGTGATCCCGTAGACGCATCGATACCCGAGCCTTCGCAAGGCTCAGACTCGGCGTCCATCAGTGTGAATCAAACATCCAGCGATTCGACATCCAGCGCGTGGTCTTCGATGTACTTGCGCCGCTGCTCGACGTTCTCACCCATCAATTTCGTGAAGAGCTGATCCGCAAGCCCCGCCTGATCCCAGTTGATCCGCACGAGCGTGCGCTTGGTGGCGTCCATCGTGGTTTCCCACAACTGATCAGGGTTCATCTCGCCGAGACCCTTGAACCGCTTGATCTCCATCCCGCGACGACCGACGTCGTGTAGCGCGGTCAGGATCGAGGCGATGTTCTCCGCCTCGACCAGCTTGCCGCTGCTCGCGGTTGAAGACGATTCGATTTCGTCGTCAGCGGAATCGTCCTTCTTTGGCGCTGACCTGATCGCCGTCTCCCACGCGAACTTCGAGGGGCACCGCAGACCGGTCTCCGATTCCTCGCGTTCGAGGTCGTAGTCCTCGATGTCGAGCCCCGCCTCCTTGAGTTCGGAGAAGATCCGCGCCAGTTCCTTGTTCTCGTGCAGTTCTCGCAGTGTCGCGACTGGGCCGCTGTCCTCGCGGTGCGCACCATCGGTCTCGTCGGTGACGTCCGCAAGGCGCAAACCCTGTTCCTTGATGATCGTCTTCGCGTGCTCCTCGGACCACGCGAGCGCATCACCACCGGGCCACGCGAGGCGGTGCGTCGGCAGTGCGCCGTTACCGCTGGGGTCATGGTTCCGCGATGCGAGCAGGTCGGCGAACTCGATGCCGCGCCGACCGACGATCTCGGCGAGCTCGCCGAGGCGCCCGAGCGTGCGCACGATCCTCGTCAATTGCTCACCCTCGATCCGCTGCACCACTGTCGGCTCGTGCGTCGATTTGTCGATCTCATCAAGGTCACGCACCAGCAGCGTCGAACCGTCGAGCCCCAGCTCGGTCAGCTCCGTGTTGAGTGCGGCGTCGTTGAGCACGAACCGACCCTTGCGGTTGCGCGTGATCTGGTACAGCGGCGGTTGCGCGACGAAGATCCGGTTGCGCTTGATC
>JAJDDA010000081.1 GCA_029260535.1 Phycisphaerales bacterium
GATCTCCACGACCTCTTCGAAGAGCTCACCGAACGCGGCATCAAAGCCATCACCGCGGTCGCCCCACGCGATCTCGCCTCGCACATCGCTAACCTCCGTAAAGACAGAGGGATGTCGCCAGCCTCCGTCGCCAGACACCTCGCGACCATCAAAACCCTCTTCCGCTGGCTCATCGCCAACGGCAAGATCGAAGAGAATCCCGCCGACTGGCTCGATCAGCCCACCAGATGGAAAAAACTGCCCGGCGTCCTCTCACCAGCGAAGATCCGCGAGCTCATCGAAACACCAGGGCCCCCCGAAAGCCTCATCGAGAGCGGCGACGCCAACCGCCTCACCCCCTACTGGCTCCGCGATCGCGCCTTGCTCGAGATCCTCTACGCCAGCGGGCTCCGCGCCAGCGAAGCCGCCAATGTCCTCGTCGACGACCTCCACACCACCCTCGAGGTCATCAAAGTCACAGGTAAAGGCAACAAGCAGCGCCTCGTCCCCGTCGGCGCCCCGGCGATGCACGCGATCGACGACTACCTCGACCAGTGCCGACCGCGCCTCCTCCGCAAAGGCAGCGACCGCGACAAGAACCGCCTCTTCCTCTCCCGCACCGGAAGGCCCCTCGAGCGCGTCGCGATCTGGCAGATCGTCAAAAAGCACGCCAAAGCCGCCGGGCTCAACGACGTCCACCCCCACACGCTCCGCCACTCCTTCGCGACGCACATGCTCATCGGAGGCGCCGATCTCCGCGTCGTTCAGGAGCTGCTGGGACACGCCGATGTCGCGACAACGCAGATCTACACCCACGTCGACCGCTCCCACCTCAAGCAGGTCCACGAGAAGTTTCACCCTCGTGGGTAAGCAAAAACGCTGATCACATGTTCGCCTTGCGCCCCGCCATCCGCCGCGCATCGGCGACCTGACCGTGGTGCATGAACGTATGCGCTCCAACGATGTTCAGCACCTTCCCGTACGTCCCGAAGAACGCCTCCCACTCCTCAGGGAACTGCTTGCACTTCGTATCCAGGTCGGCCTCGGTCAGCCCATCGAGGATCTTCAGCGTGTTCGCCCGAACCTCGTCGAACCGCGCCCGGACCTCGTCATAGGGTGGGTAAACCGAAGCATCGCAGCAGGGCTCCGTCCCGTCGGCGAAGATTGCTTTCCAGTCTTCGAGCGGGTTCTCATTTCCGTACATGATGCCGTGCGTCATCGACGCCTCGGAGTACGCCAGGTGCCCCAGCACCCAGAGCGGATGGTTCCCGCCCTTGGACGTCGGCGACGTCAGCGGCGCCTCCTTCATGTCATCGATCAGGCTGATGGTCATATTGACCCCCATATCGAGGGTCATCCGAATGATCTCAATCGCGTTCATGTCTCGCTCCGAAAGCACCCGGTCTCTGCGCGAGGAGACACCCTCACCGCATACCGGATAAATACCTAACTTTCAGAGTGTAGCCCGCGAGATCAGATCGGTCGAGCCAAAGGCTCGCCCTTCGAGGTTTCGCCGATCCGACGGTTCTTCTCTTTGCCGAGCGCCTCTTCCATCACATCCGCGTGCGATGGAGTCCCACCCCCGATCGCGGTGTTCAGCGCCCCAACAGCCCTCGGAGCCGCGTTCGCGCCGACCTTGATCCCGGAAATTTCGTGCGCCAGCTTGTCATCGAGATCGCTGACACTCGTCGCGATGACCCCTTCCTCGACGCCGTGGACGTACCGAAGCACCACCAGCGCCAGCCCGCCTCCGAAGACCAACGGAACAAAGAGCGCCGTTGCAAAGTATGCCGCCCCACCGAGCGAACCGGCGACATACGCCTCCTGAGCGCCGGTCATCGCGTCATACCCGCCGAAGACCCCAGGAAGCGGGAACCCGTTGATCAGCCCGGCCAGCGGCATCCCGATCAGCGCCAACACCAGCGTCCAGCTCGAAGCGGTCACCAGTTTGCCCACCCCCGGAGCGCCCGCGCCCGCGGTGATCGCAACCGTCTGACGCATCAAACCAACCAGCACGATGCACGCGATAACGCCGAACGCATCCGCAAGGTTGACCACCAACGACATCGATCTGTTCGCAACGCTCGGCACCAGGTTCGGATCAACACCACTCGCCTGAACAACGGGCTGCGTCGCCAACGTCGTCAGCGGCTGCGCGACCCCGTCAACCACCGTGAACTGCTGCTCCGCAGGCGTCCCCTCGGACTGCGTCCACCGGGCGTCCGTGAACTGCACAAAGCCCCAGATCAACAGATGGATAGCGACGCACAAGCCCAGAACAAGCGAGCAAACAACAACACCCGAGCGGAGGTGCTGGAGTGCTGAACAAACATGCGGACGGTGCTGCCTGGGCATTGAAATCACTCCATATCGAAGCGCGCACAGCGCTCCTGCCGGTGCTATCGGATTCTCCTGCCCCGCACTCAACGTCCGGATCGGGTTCTTGCCGGTCAAAACGGACACCCAGCCCCCACAAACCACCGGCAACCCCCGAGAATCCGGCATAGGATGGCCCCCGAAGGATCCCCCGCGACCCTGATCCGCCGCACGCCGCGAGCCACCCCATGCCCACCATCTACAAACCGCTCCCCACCAGCCCTGACGCCGACGCCCTCGATCCGGGATTCCAAGCCGCCCTGACCAGCGGCGAGGTCCGCCTGACCCACGAGCAGAGCTTCGCCCTCTACACGCAAGCCCCCCTGCACACGCTGGGGCGCCTCGCCGACGCCGTCTGCTCGCGCATCCACGGACCCGACATCCGGACCTACGTCAAAGACCGGAACATCAAC
>JAJDDA010000082.1 GCA_029260535.1 Phycisphaerales bacterium
CCGGCGTCCTTGGTCGCCTGGCGCTGCGCGTCGTTGAAGTACGCCGGGACGGTGATGACCGCCTTGTCGACGGTCGCGCCGAGGTAATCTTCGGCGGCCTGCTTGAGGCTGCCGAGCACCATCGCGCTGACTTCAGGTGGCGTGAACTCGTTGTCGCGCACCTTGACCTTGACGAGCGCGTCCTCGTTGCCGATGAGCTCGTAGGGAACGATCTTCTCTTCCGAATGGACCTCGCTGTGGCGACGGCCCATGAAGCGCTTGATCGAATAGACGGTGTTCTTGGGGTTGGTCACCTGCTGGTGGCGCGCCGGCTGACCGACGAGGCGCTCACCTTTTTCGGTGAAGCCGACGACCGAAGGCGTCGTGCGGGCGCCGCTGGCGTTGGTGATGACCTTGGGGCTGCCGGCCTCCATGACCGCGACCACCGAGTTTGTCGTACCAAGATCGATTCCGATTGTCTTTGACATAGGTTTGGGTCCTCTCGAATCACGCCGTGGCCGACCGAGCGTCGGTGGGCCGTGGCTGTGAATGAGAAAGGCAACATTGGCGCCAAACTCAGACCCCCCTCTCAGGGCCTGCGAACGGTGTTTTTGGGCATCCTGCGGTGGCGTCTTGGCTGCCACCCCCGTTATTGCTGTCAGCATGGCAGCCGAGGTCAGGATTGCGAACGAATATTTACCGAACAAATGTTGCCTGTTTGGGTTGACTTCTGTCGATACCCTGACAGAATACGACCGTACATCAACCGATCATGCATCTCAAGACGAGACACCGAGGGTTGATCCGATCTCACGCCGCACGGAGGCTTACCGATGCTCAGCATGCCACGACTCGTTCGTCTCGCCGAAACAGGCCAGTTTGATCGCCTCCTGGAGGAGACGCTGCGGAATGGGAGGCCGTTGCCCCTCGCTGCGAGGCTCCGGCTGTCGGCCCCTGAATCGATCGCCGCATCCGCGATCAGCCTGGCGCTGAGCCGGATGACGGAGCTGACGCACCGACCGACCGAAGGGTCGCAACTGCTTGCCGGCATGCTGCTTGCGCACCAGGAAGCCGACGGTTCGTTCGGTTCTCCGGCGGTCACGGCATCTTCAATGGAGGCGTTGCTGGCGCTGCTCGAGCAGAACCGGTGCGTCGCGGTTGGGCTGGATCAGGGATTCCGGGATCGGCTGGAGATGGCGTGTGATCAGGGCCTGCACGCGCTGTATTCGAGTTGGGCGTCAACCGAGAGCGTGAGTGCGGCCGAGGGGCTGTTCACCGATGCACTGGAAACGGCCCTGATGATCTGGCGGCTGGGGAGCCGAGCGGTGTTTGATGCGATGATCGGCGTTGGAAGGCTCCGCCGGGCGGTTGCGGAGGCTCAGGCAAGGGTGGCGAGCAGCGATGTGGAGACGGTGCTGGCGCTGACGCCGTGCCCGGTGCTGGCGCCGTTGGCGGCTTGATTCGGGTCGATCGTGTCTGCGAGGCTGGAGGAGAGGTTCTCGGACACGAAAAAAACCCTGATTCTTTGTTTTTCGATGGAAGAAAATGGTGTTTTCGGGAGTCCTCTCTAAGATGTCTTTTGGCGCCACCAAGGGGGTGGTTGCAGGTATGAGTGGCATCGGCGGGGGGCTGTCGATCTGCAGATTTCGACCGGGTGTGCTTATACCTGGAAGGATCTGGTGAATTGGCTGGATTCGCCGTTATTTTCACTCGATCTTGGTCGATCGAGGCTGTCTGGAAAACTAGAATAAGATGAGCCGGTTTTCCTCCGGCACATTCGTCATCTTCCTGAGGAGATCCCCATGCGTCGGAATGGCTCAATCATCGGAACACTCGCTGTCGCTCTTGTCGCCACTGTTGGCGTCGTTGGCGGTGGTTACTCCATCGTGACCGGCAACACCCTGTGCAGCCTCGTCGGCGCCTGCGACACCGCGACTGAAGCAACTCAGGTTGCTCAGAAGAGCGAGTGCGCAACCACCAAGACTTGTACCGACGCCAAGGCGGTCAACGTTGCCGACACTTCGACCTGCTCGAAGTCCGGCGTGAAGACTGTCACTGCAGCCGACGCATCGACTTGCTCGAAGACCACCGCTGTTGCTGATAACTCGACCTGCTCGAAGAGCGGCGCCAAAGCGGTTGCCGCTGCCGACGCCTCGACCTGCTCCAAGTCCGCTTCGGAGTGCTCGACGACCGGCGTGAAGGCCGTCGCCGTTGGTGACACCTCGACCTGCTCGAAGAGCGGCGCCAAAGCCGTTGCCGCTGCCGACGCCTCGACCTGCTCCAAGTCCGCTTCGGAGTGCTCGACGACCGGCGTGAAGGCCGTCGCTGTCGGTGACACCTCGACCTGCTCGAAGAGCGGCGCCAAAGCGGTTGCCGCTGCCGACGCCTCGGATTGCTCCAAGTCTGCTTCGGAGTGCTCGACGACCGGCGTGAACGCCGTCGCCGCTGGTGACACCTCGACCTGCTCGCAGAGTGGCGCCAAAGCCGTTGCCGCTTCTGATACATACAACTGCATGGCCGACTCGATGCTGAACGACGAGCAGATGGCCGCCCGCACCGAACTGCACAACCAGCTCATGCCGAAGATCCAGGGCGTTCGCGAACTGGACAACGGTTACGCGATCGACTTCCCCGCTTGCTCCACGACGCTCGTGCAGGTTGCCGAGATGGTCGCGATCTCTCGCGAGTGCTGCGACTTCATGGACTACGAGATCGTTGCTGACTCCAAGGGTGGCGCTGTCCACCTGGTCATGACCGGCGACGCCGGCGCCAAGGCGTTCCTCGCCAAGGCGATGGGCCCCATGGTGACCGAGGTTGCCGACACCGGTTCGTGCGACGCCTGCCCCTCCAAGGGCGCCAAGGCCGTCAACGCGAGCGATGCCGCTGACTGCAACGCCTGCCCTTCGGATAACGTCAAGGCTGTTGCCGCGGCGAACGCCGACGATTGCAACGCCTGCCCCAGCAAGGGCAGCAACGTTGTCGCGACCAAGATCGACATCAACGACGCCTGCTGCGACAAGGGCATCAAGGCGGTCAAGGCCGGCTACGCGATGCCGCAGTGCTGCCTCGACAAGGCCGGGACCGCTGAGCTCGAGTAATCGAGTCTCGCCGATCGTATGATTCAAACACAGCGCCCCACCGGCAACGGCGGGGCGTTGTTCTTTTTGAACTTTTATTTAATACGAACAAGCATCAGCGTCTGGTCATCGCCCTGCTCGCCATCCTCATACGCGCGCACCGCTTCGAGCACCGACTCGAAGATCGATTCCAGCGGTTCTGCTCGTTGCTCCTGGAGGATCGCATCGACCGCATTCGTGCCGAACAACCGTCGCTGCGAATCCGCGGCTTCGCTCAATCCATCGGTGTACAGCGCAAAGCAATCGCCCTGCTTTGCTTCGACCTGTCGTTCAACGAACGTCTCCTCGGCAACGACACCGAGGGGCAGGCTCTCGTTGTCATGGCGTGTGATCGCACCATCGCCGCTGCTGATCTGCACGATGGGCAGGTGCCCCGCCAGCGCGCACACGATCGAGCCTTTGGAGTCGATCCGCATCGACGCGTACGTTGCGAACATGTCGGGCTCTTTGACCTGATCGACCACCGTGTTGAGTTCCGCGCAGGTATTGGCCAGCGTTGTGGGGCGCAGTTGCGAGGCCCGGATCGAGCTCTTGATCATCGCCATGAGCACACCGGCGCGGACGCCGTGGACGAATTCGCGCCTAGCGCATCCTAACTTGCGCCAACCATAGTGCGCAGCCACACTTGCCTCCGGTCTTCGCCGGACCAGAAGGAGACAAGTATGGACAAGAATGTATGGCGTGTGATCCGGGCGGCCATCCGCTCGGCGGACCGCAGTATACCAAGAGCCGGGAGAACGCCAACCTACAGCGATCGACTCATCGTCAAGATGTACTTCTGGGTCGTCGCGCACGACCGGCCCCTCTGTTGGGCCTGCGACCGCGCCAACTACAACTCCCTGCTGCGCCCACACGAGATCCCCTCGGTCAGCCAGTTCTGCAAGCGGCTCAAATCGGAGCGCATCGAGGCCATGATCCGGCGCGTCTTCGTCCGCCTCGCGGCGCGCGATCAGCCCGCCGACATGGCGTTCATCGACGGCAAGGCGCTGCCCATCAGCGAATCGAGCAAGGACCCCGACGCGAGGACCGGCCGCGGCAACGGCCGCTTCAGCCGCGGTTACAAGTTGCACGCGCTGGCCGATTCGGCCTGCAGGATCAGGGCTTTTTGCATGCGTCCGATGAACGAGGGCGAGCCGCCGATCGCGCGCGAGCACCTGGTCGAGCACATCCCGCGCGAGGCGTTGGTGATGGCCGACGGGAACTACGACGGCAAGGCGTTGTACAGCGCCGTGGTCGAGCAGGGCGCCGCGCTGCTGACGCCGATCAAGAAGAACCGCCGATCGGCGGCGGCGTATCGGAACACGAGCCCGGCGCGTCAGGCCGCGATGGGGATGTGGCGAGAATACCCGGACGAGGTGTGGGCGTTGTACGGGAAACGTGCGCAGATCGAGCGTGTGTTCAGCGCGCTGTCGTGCTGCGGCGGCGGGCTGGGCCCGCTGCCGGCGTGGGTCCGGAGATTGGAGCGAGTGACGCGCTGGGTGACAGCGAAGATCGCGCTCTACAATGCGAGAGTCTCACTGAGAAAGAAGGCTTCGTGAGAATTCGTCCGTGGCCGGAGACATCCGCCAGGTAGAGCGAAATCGATCCATCGTCTCCGCTGACGACATCGATCAGGTCCCCGCCCATTTCGGTGGACGCCCTCGAACGCGCAAAGACCTCGACCCGGTCTGTCTTGATGTGGATGTCGGGCACGAGGCTCTCGTGAATCCGCGCCGCCAAGCGCATCTCTTCCGACAGCCGCAGCGTCCGGGCGCCCTCGGTCCGGATGAACCACGAGAAAAACGCGTAGCCCGCAGCGATCGTGAACACGATGTACAACCCGGTCCCGTCAGCACCCCTGATATCCACCTGAAACATCTCGGGGTAACCAAGGGCGCTGAGCACGATCAGGGCGAGATGCACGGGCACCACGACGAAGAGGAGCATGGGCCTGCCGCGAGTGAATACCTCAGCGTATGAAACGCCGATCAGGCCCGATATGACGCCCCAAAAAGCAGGGTGTACCACTCGCCGTTCGAGCGCACACCGGCGCTGAACAGCACGAAGACCGGCATGAACGTGAAAAACACCGCCGCGTACAGCTTCAGCCAGGACGAGATGGACAAGCCCTGCGCGAAGGGCGCTCCCCGACGTTTCCTGTTTGTTTTCGTGACGGCCATGCTCGGTACGATACCGCCCGGGCTGCTCGTTCACACCGGCATCGGCTCCATATCCGGCTCGACGTAGTGCTGCCTTGCATGTTCCGAGGCCAGCAGCCCTTTGGAGTAGTGCCTGCTGAGCAGCCGCTTGTCGAGCAATTCAGGGTGCGCCTCGCAGAACGGGCCTGATTCCTTGTGCGCCGGGTCTTCCCGCATCGTGCGTTCAACGAGCCGCAGCCAGAACCGTGTGATGGATTCGTGGTAACCGAACTCGGGTGTCGCGCCGGCCTCGATTGCCTTGGCGAGGTGTGTCTTTAAGCCGCAGCGAATCCGGTCCATCGCGCGATCGAATCTGGGTTCGATGTTGAGCGCGATCCATGCGAAGCGCACGTGACCCCGGTGGTCCCAGTCGGCGAGCGCGATGCCGCCGGACTCGAACTCGGCGATGAAGTCGGTGTCGTTGAGGTTGTGAAAGGACATATCGAAGTGTACGCCTGTACGCACGCTTCGTTGCGTGTTATCCGCCGCGCTGCGCCTTCACCCGCTCGACCAAACCCGCCGCCTGGGTGTCGGCGTGGTAGCTCGATCGCACCATCGGCCCCGACTCGACGACGACGAAGCCGCGGGAGAGGCCCTGCTCTTTGAAGCGGTCGAAGACCGTTGGCTCGACGAAGCGGTCGATCGGCAGGTGGTTGGGGGTTGGCTGCAAGTATTGCCCGATCGTCAGGATCTCTGTGCCTGCTTGCGTCTGCACATCGTCGAGGAGTTCGAGCACCTCGTCGTCGCGCTCGCCGATGCCGACCATGATGCCGGTCTTGGTGACGAGCCCGGCGTCTTTGCAGCGCTTGAGCACGTAGAGCGACTGGTCGAAGTTTGCCTGGGGGCGGACCGCGGGGTACATGCGGCGGACAGTTTCGAGGTTGTGGTTCAGGATGTCCGGCGCGCACGCGATGATCGTGTCGATCGAGGCGTCGCTGCCCTGGAAGTCGGGGACGAGGATCTCGATGGAGAGCTCGGGGCAGGCTTCGCGAGTGCGCTCGACGGTTTCGGCCCAGATCGAGGCGCCGCCGTCGGGGAGATCATCGCGATCGACGGAGGTGATCACGATGTGTTTCAGCCCGGCCTCTTCGACCATAATCCGCATGGACTCGGCGACTCGCTTGGGCTCTTCGTAATCGGTGACCGGGGGCTTGCCGGTCTTGACGTTGCAGAACCCGCAGGCGCGGGTGCAGGTGTCACCCAGGATCATGATGGTCGCGACGCCGCGCGCCCAGCACTCGCCCATGTTGGGGCAGCCGGCCTCTTCGCAGACGGTGAAGAGGTTGTGCTCTTTGAGTACGCCTCTGAGTTTGTTGAATTCGGGGCCGCCTGGGAGTTTGGCTCGCATCCACTTGGGCTTGCGTTTGATGGGTGCGACGGATTTGCCGCCGTCTTTGTTGTTCAGGATTTGATCAGAGAGGCTGAGGATGGGGGTTTCCATCCTGCGGACCGGATCGCCGCCGAGGGGGCGTGGGTGGCGTTTGGAGGCGGAGGCCCCCACCGCTCGCTGGTGGCGGGCGTCGGTATCGGGTTGTGCGGGTTGGGTGGTCATTTGGGATTGGAGTGTATGCCTCGAATATGGCCTATCGGTCCGACCGGGAACCCGGATCATCGAAGATGCCTCGGGGTCCGTTCACGTGTCATCCTGATCGATGATGAATCACTCCTGAGCGGCGCCTGCGGATCTGGGAATTGTCAAAACCGGCGAGGTCCCGGGCGAATCGCCGATTGGTGGATTAGCCATCTCTGTGCCCGAATTGCATCGGGCCGCGTGGTTGCGCCCGGAGGGCGCTCCATCGAACAAGGGCGATCGCGGAGCGAACGCCGCGGACGTTGACCCTCTGTGGGTTCGAAACGTCCGAATTGAGGTTGTCAGACAGGCTGAAAGTTGCGTACGCGCGGTCAATGCGGGGTCTGCTTCGGTCGATGGAAGTCGAGCGATTGTCATGCTTTGAGCGTGTCTGGTGGTGAACTCCATCGGGCAAGCCCTCGTAGAGATTCACGCGACGGAGCGCCGGTAGCGATGCGATGCACGGAACAACGGCATATCGGGTTTGGCGCCGAGCGCGGCTGCATCGAGCGGCTGTCGCGTGGCGGAAGGAGCGATGCGTGAGGAGAACGGGATTGACATCGCAGGAACAGAATTCAAAGCGCCGGTTGGGCAACAGGCTCACCAGAGTTGGCGCTACGGCGCTGCTGGCGGGGTCACTCGCCGGTGGGCTGCTCGGCTGTGAGGCGGACTCCTGGTTCGACCCCAGCGTGGTCGGGCGTTGGGAACACACACCCACGGTCGTTCCCATTCTTGATCGGATCGACGTGATCGAGCGTGATTCCGGGGATTTCGTCGAAACGACGGAAGTCACCGCGGATGACCTGATCCCCGAGATCGCGGACTACCAGATCGGCGCCGGCGACACGCTGGGGATGGAGATCTGGGACATCATCGCGACCGGTGTGCCGACCGCGTTCGAGCGCACCGTCAACGGGCGCGGCGAGGTCGACGTGCCGCAGGTCGGGAAGGTCCGAGTCATCGGGCTGACGCCTGATCAGGCGCAAGACCGTATTGTTGAAGCACTTCGCGACGCGCAGCTCATCGAGGACGCCCTGGTTCAGATCATTGTCACCGGGCAGCGCCAATCGACATTCAGCGTGTTTGGTCAGGTCCCCCGGGTTGGGCGGTATCTGGTCCCGACGTCGGATTACCGGATTCTTGAAGCGATGACCGAGGCCGGCGGCGTGAGCCCTGCGACTCGGTACGTCTACCTGATCAGGCAAGTCCCGCTCTCACAACGAGTTCGGGGCGGCGCCGGGTCTGAGGTTCTACAGAACATCCAACCGCCTACACCCTCGCCGACGGATCCCGAGAGTGGCGACGATGGGCCGAGCCTGCTCGATCTGATCGATCAGCTGACGGAACCTGAGGTTGAGGGCGATGAGGGTGATGAGGGCGGCTTTGGGCTGCTCGATGCTCTCAATGATGATGTGTCGGCGCCCGGCTCCTTTGGTGGTGGGCCTGAGATGGCGCCGGCTGCTCTGGACAATGTCTGGGCGCAGATCGAGAACAGCGAGCCGCCGATCGATCTCATCGAGTTGGATGATGCAGACACGCCGAGGCTGAGCTCACCCGGGCTTGATCTCTCTGATAACACGGACACGGGTGGGTGGATGTTCCTCAATGGCGAGTGGGTGCGTGTGACGAGACGCTCCGTCTCGTCTGGATCGCCCAGCCTTCCTGAGGGCGATGATCCGCTTGCGAGCGCCGGTGATTCTGCGGAAGAGCTTGTGACACAACGGATTATCAAAATCCCTGTCGAACCCCTCATTCAGGGTGTCGCCAAATACAACATCGTTGTTCGCCCTGGAGACATCATCCGTGTCCCGGGTCCTGAGCAGGGGCTGGTGTACCTGGGCGGTCCTGGCATTGCCCGGCCTGGAACTTATAACCTGCCTGTATTTGGGCGCTTAACACTGACAAAGGCGGTTATTTCCGCTGGTGGCTTGAGCCCTGTCGCGATCCCGACCCGGGTTGATCTGACCAGAATGGTTGGCGAAGACCGGCAGGCTACGATCCGGCTCAATCTCAAGGCGATCACCGCGGGAACGCACCCCGATATTTTCCTGAAGCCTGATGATGTCGTGAACCTGGGGACCACCCTTTGGGCGAGACCCCTGGCGGTTGTCCGCAACGGGTTCCGGATGTCCTATGGTTTCGGGTTCCTGCTCGATCGGAACTTCGGTAATGACGTCTTCGGCGCCCCGCCGACGAACATCAACCGCTAACGAGCAGGGTCGGGCCTGGAGTGGCCTGGCAGCAGGGAATCGGAGTCTGATGGATTGGGCTCAACAAGAGACGGCAGGACGCCGAACTCCCGTATTAGACGGGACGTAGGAGAACTGACCGGCAACGCGCTATCGGTGCGTTTCCGGCTGTTCAGCGTTGCGGCTTGAAGGCCGTTCTTTTGGGCGATTCATTCCCCTCACTTGCGAGGGACAAGGGCGACGACACCAATCCTCGGATGAGCACGACGACCAACATCAAGCCCAACGCAACCGACGTAGACGGTCGCGCCTTCAATTGGCGCTCCCCGACCGTCATCGGGCTCGCGCTGCTCGCGACCGCTGCGGTGATCGCGCTGTACTTCCGTTGGTTTATTCTCCAGAACGCTTTGAGCGCGAGGAGCGCGGACTGGTCGCATACCTACCTGATCCCGCTGATCACCGGCTTCATTGTCTGGACGAGACGGGAAGAGATCGCCAAGTTGTCCTTGACCGCATTCTGGCCGGGGCTGGCGCCTTTGATGCTCGGTGTGGTGTGCTACTTCTTCTTCATCGTCGGGATCCCGAATCACATGATGCAGGGGTTCTCGTTGGTGCTGACCGTGTTCGGCCTGACGCTCCTGCTGCTCGGGCCCCGGATGATGCAGGCGCTGTTCGTTCCGATCGGTTACCTGCTCTTCGGGATCACCGTCTCTGAGAAGATCATGCTGATGGTGACCTTCAAGCTGCAGATCATGGCGTCGCAGGGCTCGTATGTCTTGCTGAATATCATCGGCCCTTTGTTTGGCGCCGAATCGACCTCGATTGCCGGGAACACGCTCACGGTTCTTCGCGCCTCTGACGCCGCGGAATTGCCGCTGAATGTTGCCGAGGCGTGCTCGGGGATGCGGATGCTTGTCGGGTTCTTCGCGCTTGGTGTCGCGGTGGCGATTGTTTCGTGCAAGTTCTGGTGGCAGCGTGTGGCGCTGGTTCTGCTCGCGGCTCCTGTCGCGGTGCTGACGAACGTGCTCCGCGTCACGACGCTGGGTGTTGCGAGCCTGTACAACCAGGAACTCGCGGTCGGCGATGCGCACATGTTCATCGGTGTCCTGTGGCTCATCCCTGGCTTCCTGCTGTTCATGGGGATCACCTGGGCGCTCAACAAGATGGTCGAGCAGCCTAGCGGCTCCAAGAAAGCATTGACGACGCCGGCGGTGTTGACGAAGCCCAAACGCTTTGTGCCTGCGTATGCCGCGGGCATCGTGACGCTGTTCATCAGCGCGCTGGCGCTCGGGTCGGTGATCAGCACCCTCGGCATCCAGATGCGCAAACTCCCGATCGAACCGGCGTCCGGCTTGCGGTTCCATAGCCTCCCCGCGTCGGTCGAGGGTTGGACGAGGTATGGCCCTGAGCGGCCTCCGCTGTCGAAAGAGATCCTCGAAACGCTCGGCACGCAGAACTACCTCTCGCGAAACTACGTCGAAGTGCTCGACGGCGAGGGCAAGAAGAACATCGTCGAGTTGCACTGCGCGTATTACACGGGGAGCGTGGACCCGGTCCCGCATGTCCCGGAGCGCTGCTTCGTTGGCGGCGGGATGTCGATTGTCGGCGGCCCGTGGGTGCTCCCGGTCCCGGTGGACCTTTCGCGGTTTGCCAGGGACAGCGGGCTCGACACCGAGATCCACGGCAATGTGATGCTCGCGCAGACCTCGATCAAATCAACGCACCCCAACCAGCGCGTGCACCTGCCGCGGGATCTGGGCGGGCTGAAGATGCGGATCATGGAGTACGGCGCCCCCGGCGGCGGGCGGATGTTCGCGGGCTACTTCTTTATTGCCAACGGCGGCACGGTCGCGAACTCGGAGGGCGTGCGGCTTCTGGCGTTCAAGCTCGATGCGACGTACGCGTATTACGCGAAGGTGCAGTTTTCCAGCTCGACGGTTGAAACGGCGGAGGAGCTGGCGGAAGCGGCGGGCTCGATGCTGACGCCGTTGCTGCCCGAGATCATGCTCCGCGTGCCGGACTGGGTGGATGTTCTCGATGGGCGCTATCCGGCGCCTGAAGATCAAAGCGAAGACAAAACTGATAGCTCGGTCGCGCGTGGTCTCGGAGTTGAGACGACGGCGGGCGAGAGGAATCAAGCAGAGCGCGGCTGAGCCGCGACAAAGGGACGGTGACCGAAATGGCCAGCAATGTGAATGTCAAGTTTGTCGTCATCCTCGCGTGCTCGCTGCTCGCGCTGGCCGGGATCGTCGCTGGCGCTGCGTACATGACTTTGACGAACTCCGCCGAGGATCATGTACGCATGGGCGACCAGCATGTCGCCGCGGGTGATTTCAAGGAAGCGTCGCTCTCGTATTCCAAGGCGGTGAGCCATGTCCCGACGAACATCGAATGGCTGAACAAGTGGCGCGGCGCTCTGCTCAACACGATCCCGGAGACGGACCTCGAGTACATGCAGGCGTACGGCGAGCATTACCTCGGGATTCTTGATCGCCTCGCGGCGCTGCAGCCGATGGACCCCGCCGCACAGCGGGAGTTGCTCGAGGCGCGGTACGAGCAGTCCCTGATGAACAGCGGCAGCTCGCAGACCTGGGTGAACTTCATCAATTCGTGCGAATCGTCGTACGACAAGCTGGATATGTCCACGCCCGAAGCGAAGTCGCTGTTGCGGTATCGCGGGTTCGCCACGGTGAAGTCGATGGCGGTGGTGACGACCTCAAGCAGCGATCATGATCGCGCGATCGCGGATCTCGAGACCGCGATCGAGGCTGATCCGGATGATATCGATGCGTACCTGCAGCTCTCGCAGTTGCGCCGTCTGGATTGGCTGCAGGCTCGGAATGTTGGGCGCCCGACACAGATCGCCGCCGCGTTTGAGAAGCTCGAAGAATCGATCGAATCGATGCGTGAGCCCTTTGGCGACGACCCCCGATTCATCGCCAAGGAGCTTGATCACCAGGTCGAGATTGCGCTGCGAGCGGATTCATCGGTCCAGGGGCAGAAGCGGATCCGCGCCGGCTTGAAGGGGTTGGAAGAGCCGCTGCTTGAGGCGTTCCAGGAATGCGATCCCGCGTTGCTGAGTTCTGAACTGCTGGTGAACACGTTCTCGCCCGGGCGTTCGATCTGGAACATCCGCCGAGATGATTTCAACGAGCTTGGGATGGAGATCACCGAGCGCGTGCTTGAGGTTCGTCCTGATGATTTCAGCCTGCGGTTTTTCCGTGGCGCCCAGCTCATGGTCGCCGGCCGGTTCGAAGAATCGGATCAGATGTACCAGACGATCATCGACATGCCGGACATCCCGATCAGTCTCGATGGTGTTCTGCTCAAGAACATGCGGATGAGTTCGCTGTACCAGCAGGCCAACGGGGCGTT
>JAJDDA010000083.1 GCA_029260535.1 Phycisphaerales bacterium
GCTTGATGCCGCCGCGATGACGCTGCTGACCGCCTGCGAGACGATCGACGCGTTCGATCGCGTTGAATCGGGCCGGTGAATCCCTCAACAATCCGGAACTGCTTCCGGCGCCACCCGTATGACTCCCTGTAACGCTGCTCGCCAAAGGAGATCCCCATGCGATTGATCGCTCTGATGATATTCGTGATCGGCTCGATGGCCCTGCTCACGCCCGCTCCGGCGATCGCCCAGCAGGGCGGAGGCGCGAAGACGCTCACGCAGCTCTCCAAGCCGCTGACACTGAATATCACCGACACGCGCTTCGAGGACATCGTCGAGTATGTGCGCACCGCGACAGGCGCCACCATCGATATCGCCTGGATCAACAACCGGTACAGCGAGGGGCTCGACCCCGAGGCGCTGATCACTCTCAATGTCAAAGAAGCGCCGGCGCTGTCGCTGCTGCTCCACGCCGCGAGCAGAGCCACGATCGATGATTTCGATACCCCCACGTGGCAGCTCGACAAGGACACCGGAGCGATCCAGATCGGTCCCCGCTCAAGGCTCAACAAGTTCAAGCGGCTCGAGATCTACGACATCCACGACCTGCTGCTCGTGCTCCCCGATTACAGCGACGTGCCGCAGCTGAACCTGAACTCCGTGCTCCGCCAGGGTCAGGGCGGCGGCGGCAGCGGGATCTTCCAGCAGGCCCAAGGGCAGAAGACCGACACCGACCCGCGCGCCGAGGCGCAGCGCATCATCGAGATCCTCGAAACGGTGATCGAAACAGACCAGTGGATCGACAACGGCGGCGACGGCGCCACCATCCGCTTCTACGACGGCAACCTGCTGATCTCCGCGCCGGACTACATCCACCGCCAGATCAACGGATACTCGTTCCTCACCGGCCCCGTCGGGCGCCCCGCTATCGCGACCGCCAAGGCCGACGCCGAAGACGAAGGTGAACACAACGAGGCGCAGGCGGATGATCGCGCAGAGAAAACCGAGCAAACCGCCCAATGAGCCGCTTAGTGAGGAGAGCCGTACAGGCCCTCTTCGCGGATGTACGCGAGCACCGGCGCGCTGAGTAATTCCTCAAGCCGGAATTCATCCGCGCCAGGCAACCCCAGCAATGCCCTCGCCTCGGTCGAGCTCGCATCGATCCGCGGGACATACACAACCCTCGACCGCCACCGCGCGATCGCGTCCGCATCCCAGTGCGGCTTCATCGATGCGATCAACGCGTCAGCGCCATCGATTCCTCGGAGCATCACCGCAGGTTCGGCGAGCGCGATGATCGAATCCGCTTCACGCCACCGGTGGAACGAGGTCGCCTGATCCGCGCCGATGATCAATCGGAACGTGATCTCGGGGAACCGCTGATGCAGGCTGCGCAATGTATCGACGGTGTAACTCGCCCCACCCCGGAGCAATTCCATCGCGGTGATTGTCGTGCAAGGCTGCTCCTCGAATGCCAACTCAAGCATCCGCTGACGCTGCGCATTGGTCGCGTGGGCGCCCCCCGGCTTGAACGGCGATGCGGCGGCAGGGATCACGAGCAACCAATCAGCGCCGATCGCATCTACCACCGCCTGCGGCATCGTCACGTGCGCACGCGTCGGCGGATCGAACGTGCCGCCATACACCGCGACGGTGCGCACCGTTTCAGGCAAACTGATATCACCCAATACATCCATAAGAATGATGGTACACACACGCGAAGATGGATTCAGATTCGAGAGCCGCGATCAGCGATGGATTTCATCTGCAGGATCCGCGAGCATCATCGGCTCCGCGAGCATGCCGCCCAGTTCCAACCCCGGCGCGACAATCTCGACCTCTTCGGCTTCGAGCATCTCGCCGAGCAGGACCCCGTCAGCGTCCAGGATCGTGTACCTGGGCCCCTCGGTCGTCGCGTGGATCTGGACGGTGAAATCGAGACTCGTCAGGGCGCCGAGCGACCCGCTGGATCGGATTGACGAGGTCTCGTTGGTGGCATCGATCTGTTCGAGCGGGAGCCCGTCGACCGCGGAGGACTGACCGGGATCGATGACATTCGCCGCGTAGAAGAAGACCGCCATCGCCAAAACAAATGTGACCCCCCGCACCGCGGAGTGTTGGAAATGCCCGAAACGGTGCCCGATGCAGGCCTCGCTGACATCAAGCCGATCGGTGGTTCGTCGATCTTCCTTGGGGACGGTCATAGAGCATGGATCGACCAGATCAGGGTGATAATCCGGTCCATCCGGCAGGTTTTGTGCCGCCGATAATCGCATCGTCGCTGGAGGCGACGGGACGGGTCGAACGAGGTACAATCGGCCCCCCTGAAAGACGGCCCCATCGTCTAGCCAGGTCAGGACGCCAGGTTTTCATCCTGGAAACCGGGGTTCGAATCCCCGTGGGGTCATTTCTGTTTTCTCGCGATAACGGGCATTGCTGAAAGACTGGCAATGTCCGGATTGCCCGGTAGGGTTGGGATTCCTGATCGGAACCGACCAACCATGACTACAGCAGCCACGTCCAACCGAAATCCTGATTGCATCACCGGCCCCCTCGCGGAGGCGGCTCAGATCGCCGCCGATGTCGTTGAGCAGGAATCACGCGCTGAAGGAACGGTCCCGATCGATGTGGCCAAGGCCCTCGAAACGCTCCCCATCTCGATCCCGCAGCAAGGAGTGGGCGAAGCCGAGGCGATCGAACGGCTGCGCCGCGTCGTCATGGCGACGCCAACGACATCTGGGACACGCTTCTTTAACCAGCTCTTCGCGGGTCGCGAGCGCATCGCGACGATCGCCGAGGCGCTGACGGTTGTCCTCAACCAGTCGATGTACACCTACAAGGTCGCCGGTCCTCAGGTGCTCATCGAGCGCGAGGTCCTCGAACGGATGCTCGCCAAGGCCTCGATGACCGGAGGCGACGCGATGTTCACCCCAGGAGGCTCGCTCTCGAACCTCGCCGCGATGATCGTCGCGCGCAACGAGATGATCCCGGGTGCGAAAGAACAAGGCATCGATGGGCGCAAGCACACGATCTACACCTCCGCCGAGAGCCACTACTCGATCCGCAAGAACGCGGGCATGATCGGTGTCGGCCGAGAGAACGTCCGCAAGGTCGCCATCGATGCGCACGGACGCATGGACCCGGCGGCGCTCGCGTCGATGATCAAAGCGGATCGCGCCGACAACAAAGCCCCGATGATGATCATCTCGACGAGCGGGACCACGGTGATGGGCGCGTTCGACCAGATCGAGCCCATCGCGGAGATCGCGCAGCAGGAAAAGATCTGGCTGCACGTCGACGGCGCCTTCGGTGGGTCAGCGTTGATGCACACGAAGCACCGCGACCTGCTCGCGGGGCTCGATCGCGCCGATTCGTTCACCTGGGATGCGCACAAGATGATGGGCGTGCCGCTCATCTGCTCGGTTGCGCTGACGCGCAAACCTGGGCTCTTCCGCGAGCACTTCGACGAAACCGCGTCGTACTTGTACCAGCAGGACTTCGAGCAGGATCACGCGTGGCTCAACCCCGGGACCAGGTCGCTCCAGTGCGGACGCCGAAACGATGCATTGAAACTCTGGGCGCTCTGGCAATCGCTGGGGGATGACGGTTTCGCGCAGCGCATCGAGAAGCAGCACGCGCTCGCACGGCACGCGGTTGGCATCATCGAGAGCAACGATCAACTCAAACTGTCGTTCGATCCGGCATGGGTGAATGTGTGCTTCGAGGTCGCTGGAAAATCAACCGAAGCGATCTGTGATCGCCTAAACACGCTTGGAACGCTCAAAATCGGCCATGGCGTGGTGTTTGGGCGCCGAGTCATCAGACTTGTTACAATTGATCCCCAAATCGATGAGCCAGATATCGATCGGTTGTTCCGAGACATACTCGCGGTCGCTGCAAATATTGAAGCAGCGGACAACATCGTCGATTGAGCGTACACAACGCTCGGATAGGACTTCTGCTTTGCATTCGGTTTCGATTCAGGTCCACCCGGATATTTCACCTGCCACACGCGAGATGATTCATACGCATCTCGGTCCTTTCGCGCAGCTCCCCGACAACAAAGCCGAAGCGTCCAAGGCGTTCAGGCACATCGAAATCGATGAAGCCGAACTGCGGCGTTGCGGGCATTTCGAGCACGGCTTGCGCACCAGGTTCGAGATCGCCAAAGCCGAAGCGTGGATCCTGCTCGCGATATTCTGGGACAACATGCAGAGCCCGATCCACGATCACGATTCAAGCGACTGCGGCTTCCACGTGATCGCAGGCGATGTCGAAGAGACGCGCTACAAAATTGTCAGGGACGATCTTGTATCGCCTGTCGCGACCAGGATTCTCAAGCCGGGTGAGTCAGCAAAGAGCACCGGCGAATCGATCCACACGCTCGGCGTCCCCAAAGGTGTAGCGGGTCAATCGATCACCCTGCACCTCTACTGCCCGATCCTCGGATACGACGCGATGGGGATCTATCGCGAGGTAGATGCGGCGGATGCGATTGTGGTCAAGAACGACAAGACCACTTCCCGGCGATAAAAGGCCGTCTTCCTCACCACGTCGGCAACAGCTCAAAGCCCACAACGGTCGCGGCTTCCGCGTCGTTTGCATCGAGCAACACACCGATCACCGATCCCGTTGCCGCATTAATCACCGGTGAACCGCTCATACCCGAAGCGGCGAACGGCTGTTGCATCTTCACTACTCGTCGATGATTCCGGCGTGCCCGGATGATGTGACCGAGCGCGGCGCCATTCTCGTTGTAGAGGTAAACCGGATCGCCGAGCTGCGTTTCCGCATCAGCGTTGAAGACGAGCGCGGGGATCTCATCGAGTTGTGGGCAATCGTACCGAAGCACCTGCACGTCGTGCCCTACCGCAACCCGATCGGTCACGGTGACACCGCCATCGACATCCATGGAGATCATGGATCCGGGAATCTCGCCATCGCTTTGATGCAGACTACAACCGATGAAACGCCGCCCGCGACGTTCAAAGTGAAAGCCTGAGCCCCGGAGATTCCCGCCGAAAAGAGTCTCGTACGCAGGAGGTTCAAACGCAATCGGGCGCCCCTCGCCAGGCTGAGGCGCGGCGAAGGCCAGGGCCGAGACGGTCAAGACTGCGAGGATCGATCCGATCAGCGGGATACGTTGCATGGACACAACCATACCGCGCGTGTTGGGATTACGGTCGCAGTAGCCTGATCTTCTTCGCGTTGTGCCGATTTACCCCGCCGGGCTCGGCTCCGGTGGTGGCCGGAGTCCGATGCACATCGCCAGCGCCGGGACACACAACAGCATAAATACGATCATCGCCGCGCTGTAGGAACCGGTGAACTCGACGCTCAATGCGGTCACCATCGGGCCTAACCCCGTCGCCAGCACACCGATCCGGACAATCGATGAGCGGATCGCACCGTGGGCGCTGCGCCCGAAGTATCGCGCCAGTGTTGCATTGGCGCACGATGCGACGATCGATTGCCCGACGCCGTAGACCGCGAAGGCCGACATCGCCATCAATACGGTGCTCGCCTTCGCGAACATGCCGACACTGCACGCGATCACGAGGATGCCGATCAAGAAGAGCATCGCAGGGCGGAAGCGGTCGGTCATCCAGCCCGAGGGCATCGCCATGATCGCCATCGATGCCGTCCACGCGCTGACAACGTTCGCCGCATCTGACTGATCCATCCCGTGCTGAGCGAGGATGGGCTGCACATCAAAGAGGAGCGCCGTCCCGATCAACGGCGCTGGGAAGATCGCCGCGACGATCGCCCAGTACGCCCTTGTACGCATCGCCTGCTTGAGCGTGAATGCTGGCTCGAGAGCGGCTTTCGAATCCGAATGCACAGCACTCGCAGGATCACCGACATTCGAGAGTTGCGGGTCATCGCCATCGAGACACAACCCGATGTCTTCAGGCTTATTCCGAATGACAAGCAGCGCCGCGGGGATCACCGCGATCCAGATCAGCAGCGCAAAGATGCCGTACGTCCACCGCCAACCGACACCGGCGATGAGCAGGATCGCGATCTGCGGGAACGCGATCCACAGGCCGAACACCGCGACCTGCTTGATCCCGTTGACCAGACCAAGCCTCCGATGAAACCACATCGCAACCGCGTGCCCGCTGACCATGTGCAGCGCACCCATCCCGAGGAAGCGCACCAGGAAGAACCCGACGCACACCATCGCAAAGTTCGGAGCGCCGCCAATCACCAGGCACCCGAGGCCGAACAGCAACGCGATCAGCGCCATCGCCCGTCGCGGCCCGAGCCGATCCGTGAGCGATCCAACGAGCACGAGCGGGAGCGAGGCCGCGATCGTTGCGACGGTGTACGAGGTGTTGAGTGTCAGCTCGCTGATCCCGAACGTCTCACGAAACTGGCTGTTGAACTGCGAGACGATGAACGTCTGCCCGGGAGCCGAGGCGGCATACGCGACAGTCGCGACGGCGGCGACGTTGTAGCCGTGGAACCAGGATGGCTGTTTGTTAAGCATGTTTCGAGAGCGTAAAGCCGGCTCGAGCAGCGACCGCAGAAGGGGCGATGATCCTGGAAATCTGATGACTTGTCCCGGCGAGCGAGTCATTCTACACTTTATCCGGATAAACGGATGAAGCACCGAACCAACCATCTTGAGGCCGCTGAGGCCGTCCCTGTGGCGGATCGCCTCGGCGCCCTGGCTGAAACCGATCGGCTCCGGATGTTGCGTGTCCTCGAATGCGAGGAGCTCAGCGTCGGTGAGGTCGCTCAGGTCATGCAGCAGCCGCAATCGACCGTCAGCCGCCGGCTGAAGATCCTCACGGAGACCGGCTGGCTCCGCCGCCGTTCTGTAGGGACTTCCGCGTTCTACACGCTCGTTCAGGACGACCTCCCCGAAACCGCGAGGCGGATCTGGGCGACCGTCCGCGAGAGCCTGAACGACGACCGGCAGATCCACGACGACATGCTCCGGCTCGACACCGTGCTCGGCGCGAGGACCAACGACAGCCAGGCCTACTTCGGCCGCGTCGTCGGCGAATGGGACAAGATCCGGGGCGAGCTCTTTGGCTCCGGGTTCACACCCCCCGCTCTGCTCGGGTTGCTCGATCCCAGGTGGGTCGTCGCCGACATCGGTTGCGGCACCGGGAACGCGCCTGCTCACCTTGCCGCGCACGTCAAGCAGGTCATCGCGATCGATCAGTCCGAGCCGATGCTCGAAGCCGCCGCCAAGCGGCTGTCGCACTTTGACAACGTCGATTTCCGTCTCGGATCCGCCGAGGCGCTGCCGCTCGAAGACGCGTCGATCGACGCGGCGGTGTGCGTGCTCGTCCTCCATCACCTGGAAGATCCGATCAACGCGCTCCGCGAGATGCACCGGGCGCTCAAACCCAACGGGATTGCGCTGCTCGTCGATATGTCCGCGCACCAGCACGAAGAATTCCGCGATCAGATGGGCCACCGGAGGCTCGGCATCGGGTCCGACGAGATGACCGAAATGCTCACCGAAGCTGGGTTCACCGAGTCGAGGGTTTCGGCGCTGCCAGTCGCCCCCAGCGCCAGGGGACCCAGCCTCTTTGTCGCCACCGCAAGGAAGAAATGACACCAAGCAGGACCGCTCAGATGGCGGCCTGATTTCGCCGATAACACTGATACAACTACGCACCCACACCCGGCAATCCGGGATCCGTTGAACAAAGGAAGACACCGTGACCACCATGACCACCGCAAGCACACTCCCCTACAAAATCGCAGACATCGGGCTCGCCGACTACGGGCGCCTCGAATTGAACATCGCCGAGCACGAGATGCCCGGACTCATGGCGACCCGCGCCAAGTACGGCCCCTCGATGGGGCGCGCCGGCGCGCGCCTCCGGGGCGCGCTGCACAAGACGATC
>JAJDDA010000084.1 GCA_029260535.1 Phycisphaerales bacterium
CGCCGGAGATCGTTCTCGTACCCCGTGCGACCGGCAGTGATGATCCGCATCTCGGTGCTGACAGCGCCCATCGGCGTGCTCTCATTCATGACTCAGATTCCTTGCGATTCGTTCGGAGGCCAAACATCAGAACGGCCCATCCTCACCACCCAACGACGCCGGGTCGTCGTACAGATCATCACCGAGCAGCATCGACAGCTCGTCCTCGGTCAGCAGCTGCGTCGCGTCAGCGCCAACGACCGATCCATACCGGCTCGCCTCGCTCTCATCGAGCTCCGACTCCAGCCCATGATCGAACTCGCCCTCGCCGGCAAGCCGAAGCGTCGGCGCGCTCGCGGCGCTGCTCCCGCCCCACGAGCTGCCGCTGTGCGCCGGGGTTGTCTCTTCTTCGATCTTCGGAGCGGTCACCTCGTACGCGTGCAGTTTCAGTTTCGTGTGCGAGTCGTACCGCCAGCACACCACGCTCGGCGCGTAACGTTCCGAGGCCCCGACCAGTTCCTCGGCGCGCGCCACGCGATCGGGATCGACAACGACAAGCGCCATCCCCTCTTTCGCCTCGCGCCGCTTGCGCAATTGCTCGTGCTTGATCATCGAGGCGATCGCATCAAAGACGCCGGGTCGCCGATCGATCGTCACGTCGTGCTTCCGCAGCGACCGCAGCAGGTCGTCGGGGATCTCGTGCCCGCCATCGACACCCTTCGGTGAGACGATCAGGCACCGCACCCCCGGCTGGTCGCCGGAGCCGCTGGAGCCACCTGATTTCGATTTCGTTTGCTCAGCCATCGCTGAGCGTCAGTGTACCGGCGAAAATTGCGCAGTGGGCAAACCGCCAGGGAATCCACCGGCCCGGCCCTATTTTCAGCATCACCTTCAGCCGCTGCCCACCAACGATTCCGCCACCGCACGAGCCCCGGCAGCAGGGGGGAGCGACCGCAACCCCGCCCGCATCGCATCCCGCCGGTCCTGATCGCAAAGCAACCCGATCAGCTCCGCACCGGCCTCCTGCAGGTTCCTCGCAGGGTCGATCCGGTCCTCGACCATCGCCACCCCGCCGCAATCGATCAGGGGCGCCGCGTTCAGCCGCTGGTGCTGATCCCGGTGATACGGGAAAGGCATCAGCAGCGCCGGGACCGCGTTCGCCCAGATCTCCCCAACACTCCCCGCACCGCTCCGGCTCACCGCCAGATCGCAGGCGCCCCACGCATCGCCCATCCGGTCGATCGTCTCGATCACCCTCGCATCAATCCCCGCGAGCCGGTACGCCCCAGCGACATCAGGCTCACCGCCATCGCCGGACGAAGGCCCAACCTGGTGCACGATCGTCCACCCCTGAAACACCTCCGGCATCTGCTCCGCCATCGCCATCAGCAGCAGATTGATCGACCGCGCCCCCTGGCTCGCCCCGGTGATCAGCAGCATCGGTCGCAGCGGATCCACCCCCATCCGCCGCTTGCACTCCATCTGATCCGCATCAGCAACCGCCGCTTGTCGCACGATCGGGGTGATCGGCGCCCACCCGAACTTCGTCGGGATCGCCGCCGCGGTCATGCACGTTGTTGCTCGCTTCGCGATCCAACGGTTCGCCATCCCTGGAACCGCATCAAGATTGACCAGCGTCACCGGCGCCTTCTCGGCCTTCGCCGCCTGCGCCACCGGAGCCGCGACATAACCGCCCATCGCAACGACGCGCACATCGCCTTCAGCATGATGCTCCCGGATGATCGTCCGCGCCATCCGAAAGCACGTACCCCAGCGCCGCGCCAACCGAATCAGCCCCTTCGGTGATTTCACAAACGGCGCCGCATCAATCCCCGAATGCTCCCAGCCGCCGGCATCAAGGATCGCCTTGTCCAGCGCCTGATCCTTGACGATGAACCGGATGCCAATAGACGAATCAATCAACCGCGCCTGCTCCGCGATCGCGACACCAGGATGGATGTGCCCACCGCTGCCGCCACCGGCGAAGATGATTGTTCGTGCTTGTTGGGAATCAGCCATCGATCACCCGGCGCTGCGCATCGGCTTCCGACGGGGCGTAATGACCACAACCGAAGGCGCTTTCTCACCGGCGCCCGGACGCAACCGGATAGGCCGCGTCACGATATGCGTCGCGGACGACAGCTCTTCTGCTTCGTCAACTTCAACAACAGGCTTGGCGATCATCGCCGCCACGCGCCGCCGCTCGATCCCGACGAGCAAACCAAGCGACGCCGCGGTCAGGATCCACCCGGTCCCGCCACTGCTCATCAGAGGCAGCGCGATCCCCTTGGTCGGGCCAAGCCCCGTCACGACAACCGTGTTAATAATCGCCTGCACACCGATCGTCGTGATCACCCCAAGGCAGCAAAGCCGAACCGCGAGCACCTTCTGCTCACGCATGATCCGCAGGCCCGCCCAGAGGATCACGAGGTACAGCAGGATCACCAGCCCGGCGCCAACGATCCCGAGCTCCTCGCAAACTACCGCAAAGAGAAAGTCATTCTGATCTTCAGGGAGGTACCCGAACTTCTGCAGCCCGAACCCGAGCCCGCGCCCGAACCCCTCGCCGCCGCTGACCGCGCCCATCGACTGGAGCATGTGGTACCCCGCGCCCTCCGGATCGCCCCAGGGGTCGAGGAACGAGAGCACCCGCCGAACGCGGTAGGGCTCCATGACAACAGCCACGACAAGGCCAACGATCGCAACAGGAACCGCCGGCAGCACATGCTTGAGATGCACCCCGCCGGCGAGCAGCACGACGCCACCCGCCGCAGCGATCAGCATCCCGGTGCCGAGATCCTCAAGAGCGATCAACCCCGCGATCCCACCCAGCGCGAGCATCGCAGGAAACGCACCGGTAAAGAACCGGTCCATCTTGTGCCGCTGCCGACCAAGGTGCCACGCCAGCGCCAGCGGCAATCCCCACTTGGCGATCTCGCTCGGCTGGAACCCGAACGGCAACCCGAACTCACCAAGGCTGACCCACCGCCGCGCACCATTGACGCCGCGCCCAATCCCGGGCACGTACACCAGCAGGCACACAATCAGCACTGCCGGGAAGACCCACGCCAGCACCGAACCGCCCCGGCACGATCCCAGGCTGATCTCGATCGGGAACCGCGACACGAGCAGCAGCCCCGCCATCGCTACAACCGCATAAATCGTCGTTTGTGAAAAGAGAATCGATCCAAACGTGACCGACTCGGCGCCCCCGACGCCCATCCCCGCAGAATGCACCATCACCACGCCCAGGCACAGCAGCGCAAGAGCACTGAGAACAATCGCATCAGAAGATCGGATCACGCGTTCAGCATCGGCCCATAAGCCGCATTTGCTGCAACGATCGGTGTTCATCGATGGGGGAAAAGAGGTGCTCAGCTGCAGGCGTTAGCGCCCGAACCCACACCACGCGACTTGATCAAAGCGAAGCCGCGATCAACGCCGGAACCAGCAGCCACAGCAACCCCTTGACCGTGAAGAACACGAGCGCAACGAAACCGAACTTCTGGAGCCGGTTCAAAGGGCACGAGCCGCTCCTGGTTTTCGTCCGTGAAATGCTCGGTTTGCGCATCGGTGGGGTTCCTGTCGGTCCGCACAATATCCAGTCTGAGGGCATCTGCCAACCGGCTATTGCGACCCAGTCTCAGCGACATCGGCCAGATCCCCGCCATCTGGCCAAAGCGGGATCAGCCAAAAACAAACAACCCCGCCCAAAGCCCAGGCGGGGTCCGTCAGTGCAGTCGTAATCGATGCTCGAGACGAGAAAAAGGCCGCGGTGGGATTCGAACCCACGAATAACGGATTTGCAATCCGTCCCCTTAGTCCACTTGGGTACACGGCCGGGAATGTCGGCCCGACGCTACGAGGCGCCCTCGCTCCGGTCAAGCCACACCCCCATCTCGGCCGACCAGCGGCGACAATCAAGCCGCAAACAGACCTTCTCGCGAACGAGACCGTCAAGTCGACCAGCCAGTCGATACGATACGCGGATGGTTCCGATCAAAATGACCGGCAAGGAGGCTGGCCCAGTGCAGATTACCCCCCCGACAACCAACCGACGCCTGATCAGGACCCTCGCCTGCGCCCTCGCATTGGGCCTCTTCCCGGCCCTGTCTGCCGCCCAATCCACCGGCCAGCCCGCCGAGCAGCCCAACGCCAGGCCCGCCACACCGGCAACCACAACCCCATCGCGCATCGAATTGCGAACCCGCGCCGCTGAGCCGCCGCAACTCCTCCGCGAGGGCGCCTTCCTCACCGAAATGCACGGCGAGCTCCGCCAGACCGAACTCGGTTGGGTCATGGATTTCGCCCCGGACAAAAAAACCGGTGACCGTCTCAACTCGATGGTCCTCCACAAAGGGATGACCCTCAGCGCGATGCAGCAGATCATCAACGCGCACGACAAACCCATCCGC
>JAJDDA010000085.1 GCA_029260535.1 Phycisphaerales bacterium
CGACCTCATATCGCACATTCGTCGCAGCGGAGCGGCGTTCGGCAACCCGGATCATATGTTCTGACAGATCAACGGCGTGCAGATGCTCGATGCGTTCAGCCAACGCGCGTGTTACGCGCCCGGTGCCGCAACCAACTTCGAGACCCGAGACGGCTCCCTTGGGAATGTGCGTGATGAGCTGCCGGACAAACTGGTCGTCCAAATGCCAGCGGCGTTCAGGCAGGTCGGCGATTCGATCAAAATCGGAGCGGAACCGATCGGCTGTTGCCGAGGAGTGGCTCATCTGTCCCTCGGCTGCAGCAAGAATACTCGGCGTGAGAGAGAGCTAGCGAGCATCTCCGGCTCGTAGTAGCGACTCAGAAAGTTCTTCTCAAGGAGATCGTGGTTGGCGTTGGTGAACTCCGTCCACGAATTTGACCTACTTGAATGCAATCTTTCATGTATCAGGGCAATGAAGGCTATTGTGATCGTTTCGTGGTAACACTCCGGGACATTCTTCGATGTCGCATATTTCCGAAGGAGCTTTGGAAGTCGAGCGACCGTATCCGCGAACCCATTTTGTCCCAGTAGCGCCCAGGCGACACGTACGTGGTCCTGATGGCTGAACGAGGCGAGTTCGCAACGACCGAGAGCGGCACACAGCTCGGTCGATTCGCGATCGGCTACCGCTGAATGAAGAGTCACGCTTTCTCCCTTAGCGAATGGCTCTGCGAGGCGTCGAGATCCAGAGAATAAATGCGCTTGAGGTCCCTGATTTGATCGAGCGTTTGCTCGGAGAATGGGCAGAGTCCCTCGATTGCATGCAAACAGATGCCCTCGAGCAACTCACCGAGTGACATGTCCTTCAGCTCGGCGAGCCCCTTGAGCACCTTGATGAGGCGCTTTTCCATCCTGACTCCGGTTTGAATCCGTTCGATCTCATTGTGTACCATGGTACCATGGTAACTTACTTGGCCCCCCTCGTCAACAAACCTCACCATCAGATTGGGCAGTATTCTCGCGACGCAAGCCGCCTGGTAGTGAGGCTCCAGAGGCCGACCTGAGCCTGAAAAAGTTCAACTGGTGTCCTGTCACCCCGATTTGTATGACCGGATGGCCTCGGCAAGTGCTGAGGCCATCCGTGTTTACACCTGAGTTCAATCACATCCTGTGACCCATGACTCTCGACCACGAGTTGAACTCGCTGCTCGCTATTCCCTCGTTGGTTCAAGTTCGCTCGGTCCGTTGTACTGGGGGCCGGCAATTGTACGTTATGGCTTGGTGAGGCCTAGCTTCTGCATTCGAAAGCGAAGCGTGCTCGGGTTAAGGCCGAGTCTGGCCGCGGCACCATTCGGACCTGCGATCACCCAGGAGCAGTCCGTTAGGACTCGAAGCAGGTGCGCTCGCGTCACATCGTCGAGATCATCGCCCGGATCGCCTCGGCTTTCGGACGGGTTCTGGAGCAAGCTCCCGTCAAGCGAGAGCCTTTCGCCGTTGGCGAGGATCGCGGCCCGCTCGATCACGTTCTGGAGTTCGCGAACGTTCCCAGGCCAGTCATAAGCCTGCAGGTGCTGCATGTCTGCGTCATTGAAGCCGCTGAGTGGTTTGCCAAACCGCTTGGCGCAGAGCGAGATGAAGTGGTCGACCAGCAAGGGAATATCAGTTCGGCGCTCGCGCAACGGGGGCAGGCTCAGCGGAAAGACGCTGAGCCGATAGTAAAGATCGCTCCGGAAGTGACTCTTCTCGACTTCGCCAGCCAGGTCCTGATGTGTGGCGGCGATGACACGCACATTGACCCTCACGGTCTCTTCGCCGCCGACTCTTTGGATCTCGCCTTCCTGCAGCGCCCGCAGCAGCTTCGCTTGCGCTTCGGCGGACAACTCACCGACTTCATCCAAGAATAGCGTACCGCCGTTCGCCAGCTCAAAGCGTCCCCGCCGTTGCTGCGTGGCTCCCGTGAAAGCGCCCTTCTCGTGTCCGAAAAGCTCGCTCTCGAGCAGGTCCCTGGGGAGCGCGGCGCAGTTCACCGTCACCAGCACTCGATCCCGTCGCACACTCTTCTCGTGTATGGCCCGGGCGATCAGTTCTTTGCCGGTGCCCGTTTCACCAAGAATCAGAACCGTAGAATCCGTGACGGCCACTTTCTCAACGTGTGTGAATGCGTTCGCCAACGCGGGAGAGGTGCCCACGATCCTTGAGTTCTCGGAGATCTGTTCCTTGAGCAGTTGCTTCTCATCCTGGAGTCTTCGGAGTTCTTTCTCGGCCAGCCTGCGATCGTTGACGTCGCGCAGGATGAGAGTAAAGAACGCTGCCTCGTCGATATGGAACTGCGAAAGCGTCAGTTCGGCTGGGAATGTGCTGCCGTCCGTCCGCTGAACCCGGAGTCCCCCGGGAGCCCAAATGGCCTCAGCGCTGATACTGGTTTGGACCTCGGCAGAGAGTCGCGCGAGCGTGGAGCCTGGGAAGAACTGCTCGATTGATTGGCCGATCACACTCGAGCTATCACAGCCAAACGTCTGTTCGGCAGCAGTGTTCAGTCGGGTGATTCGCAGGCCGGAGTCGATGATGACGACGGCGTCCATCGCGCTATCGAAAATGCTCTGCAGTCTGCGTTCGCTGACCTCAAGAGCTTGCTCGGCGACCTTTCGTGCCGTGATGTCGTGCCACAGCGTCAGCATCACGTTGCGGCCATTCCAGATCGTCATACGAAGGCTCACGATCACATGACACGGGGTTCCGTCTTTCGTCTTGTGGAGAGCCTCGAAGACGTCACCTCCGGACTCAACGATCCTCGCGATTCGTTCACCGGTCCCTTTCGGATCGGGTTCGAATTCCAGGTCCGTGATGGTCAACCGGCTGAACTCGTCTCGCGTGTACCCCATGAACTCGGCGGCGAGGTCGTTGAACTCGATCGGTCTCCAAGTGTCGGGGTCGAACAAGATGACGGCATTCGGGGACTGCTCGAAAAGAATCTGAAAGTTGCTCTCGACATGCCGGAGCTGTCTTTCAGCATTGCGGAGTTCAAGGGCCGCTGTTGCACGTGCCGCAAAGATTTTCAGGATCGTCTCACTGCTCTCATCATCGAGGATCGGTCGGTTGTCGAGGGCGGCCAGGTGGCCCAACGAAGTGCCGTCAGATGCGAGCAGCGCTGCGCCCAGATAACTCTCCGCGTGGATTTGACTAAGAAGTTCGTCCTCCGGGAAGCGGACCGACACGTCACGATCGATTTTCAAGAAACCTGTCCTAAACACTTCTTCGCAGGGTGTTCCACTGAGCGGATACTGGAAATTGTTCACTGGCTCACCGGCCGACCAGACCGAGAGCGTTTGGACGTTGACGCCGCGCTCGCCGTCCACCAATTCGCCGACGAACGCCGTCTGACAGCCAAGGGCGTCGGCGAGCCCGCGCGCCAAACAGAGGTGGAATTCTGTGTCGCTCGCATCGGCCGCGATATCGAGTATCGCCCGGAGGACCGCGTTCACATGTGACCACATCTCATGCCCGCCGGCATTCGATTGGGCCATCAGATCGAGTGGATTGTTGGAGACACGATGGAGCACGCCAGCCTCTCACGGTTTGGTCACAGCATTCTGCGACGAGTCGCAGCATGTTACGCCGGATCATGAGCCCCGGAGATGTGATCACGCCTGAGCCTCTCCCAAGCAGGTTCTTGGCTCTGATGCAGGTTGGCACAGGTCTTGCATTGGGTGTCTCAACGGGCCAGCGTCGGCCCGCGAGAAACACCGTTTGAAAGGAACTGAAATGACACGCGACAGCATTCAAGAGAACGACAACGCCCTGAACACGCTCAACCGCGAGGGCAAGATCCTTGACGGCCTAGACAGGTTCTATGCCGACGACTGCACATTCCAGGAGGGCAATGAGGAGCCGATCGTTGGAAGAGCCACCCAGCACGACCGCCTCTCATCGATGTTCTCCACGCTCAAGAGTTTCAACGGCGCAACGCTACACAGCCAAGCAATCGGCGACGGTGTCAGCGTGACCGAGTGGACGTTCGACATGACGGGCCCCGAGAACGAAGCCATCATTTGGAATGAGGTACTGGTGCGGCATTGGAACGGTGGAAAAGTCGTTCGGGAACGTTTCTACCAAGCCTGAAGCCGCTTCAATACATGCATGGGCGTCGGATCAGCCGGCCCTCATAGAGGGGTCGGTTGGTTCGTCGGCGTCCATGCTGCGACCCGCGCGAGCGGCCACGGTTCGTGTACTCAATTCGTGCCGCGTGACCATGTCGCGTGGAAGCGAGATTTCAGACCTCCCCGGCGTGCGCTACGTCGAGGGCGCCCTAATTCAAACCCAAGTAGGAAGCGGAGAACTTGTTATGGCAACGATCATTGAAAAAACTCAGGCCATCATGGAACAACTCCAGGCCGGTGAGTTCGTCAAGGGCATGGAGGACTTTTACGCCGATGGTGTCGTGATTGAAGAGGTCACTGGCGCCAAAACCACCGGCAAGGCCGTCGTCATCGAGAAGGAAAGGAAAATCCTCGAAGGCGTTGCGGCGTTCCACGGCACCACGGTCAGATCCGTGGGCGGGCACGAGAACTCGCCTGGCAACGGCACCACGTTCGCCGAATACGCGATCAGGGTGGACATGAAAGATGGATCCACTTTCAATCCAACGCAGGTGCAGGTCATGGATTGGGAAGACGGGCTTGCGACGCACGTCCGATTCTACTACGACCCCGCGAAGCTCTGACACCGACGAGATCTACACGTGCCGGATTCTCGCGTGCGGCATACTGAGCCTCCTGTTAAACCCATGCGGCGCTGGCCATTGATGCGCTGACCGTTCATGATCTCAACAGACAGGTGATCTGATTCGCGACGTGGGCATTGAGCTTCCTTGAGGGAGCAGAGAAGTTCGGCATTCGAAATCTCAGACCCCCGCAGACCATGCTTTGTGATTCAGCTGGGAACCTCATCGAGATCGTGCGGTGGCTGTAATTTCACGGTGAAAGCAGAGACCGAGTTTCCAGATTCCAAAGGCTGATCTGAACCATAAAAAGTTCAACTGGTGTCCTGTCACCCCGATTTTTCGAGAGATCAAGCCCTTCGGCGAGCACGTCGAAGGGCTTTCTCATTGTGGGGACAATATTTATGCGTGGTGTGCAGTTGCTTGAGGTGGTTCTCGGTGATGGGGATGTCGCCGGCGTGCTCGAAGATGGCCTCCATCACCTCGGCGTAGCCCGCGACCCGTGCTGGGGATCCAGATGCGCGGGTACCACGACTTCGGCGTCGCGATGCAGGACCCGCGCGGCGGCGTAAAGAGCAAGGGTGAAGCGTGATCAACTGAGAGTCTTATGAAGCAGGAGTTCCTCGTTAGGTTCACTCGGAAGAAGGAGCCCACCAACATCGATGTAGCCAAGCTTACGGTAGAAGTGCTGAGCAGTCTCATTGGCTTGAGTAGAGGTTAGAACATCATGGTATCCCAGGCTCAGTATCTCCGCTTCCCAGAACTTGACGAGTCGCGTGCCGATGCTTCGGCCGCGATAGGGAGCCAGGACGAAGAGCATGTTCATGAAAGGGATGGTGTCCCAGAAGTAGTTGAAGCGAAGCCAGCCGACAGGAGAACCATTCAGTCGAGCGACGAGTACCTCCCGACCGAACACCTTGGCTTCCATGTCTCGGATGTGTGAGTCGGACTGGAAAAGGAACGCCAGATCATCGCGGCTGGCGTATTCAATTGCTATATGGCTATCCATGGGCAAATCATAGTGCTATGGCACCGAAAGCTCGTCTCATGGCGATGTTTGTCCAGGTGCCGAAAAGAGGATCGCGCATACAGTACATCACGATGGTGATCCCAGGTTGCGAGAGCAACCTTGGCAGTGCTTCGGGAGTAGCGGCCTTGACAGCCATTTGAGAGCCCACGTCGCAAATCCAGGAATCACGCGGACCTGTCATTCTATGAGACGGTACAGCCTGAGCTGGCCGTGGTTAGCCCGTACGACTGCCAGCGACGAGTTTCACGGTGAAACCAGTAGCCGAGTTTCCAGGCTCCAGAGGTCGATCTGGTCTCGGAAAAGTTCAACTGGTGTCCTGTCACCCCGATCATCGGGCCGAAGATGGCGATGAGTTGGGCTCCCCCTGGACCTGGTCATCTTCCAGCGTTCGCCTCGGTTCGGGTCTTGGAGGGAGGCCTGTAACGCACACATCATGAACACGTTATAATGATGTAGTAGTGAAGACAGTGATCATGCGAGAAGACGTGCCCATTCTGCCTGCCGGGAGCTACTTTGGTGCGCGCCGCAGAGACCGGCGTGTGGGCTCTACCGCGCTCACCGAGACGGTCTATCACGACGGTGAGAGACTCGACCGTCACGGGCACGCGACCACGACGGTGTTCCTGCCGATTAGCGGTGCCATCCATGAGAGTGCTGAAGGGCGCACCGCGTGCTATTCCCCAGGAAACGTCGTCGTCACTCCACCAGACCGAGTGCATCAAACGCGGCCCTGCGGGCCAGAGACGCGGGTACTGAACCTCCAGTTCTCGGAAAAATGGCTGGATCGGATCGGGTCGGATATCCGCCTTGAAGGCCGCACCTCTGTCTCCTTGCCCAGCATCAGCCGGCGTCTGATCGCGGAGTTTTTCTCAGACGACCCATTCTCTGACCTGGCGATCGAGGGCCTGATTGCCGAGTTGTTCGTTTCGTTCGGGCGGTCCCGATCGAAGATGCCGCGATCTCGACCGCGTTGGCTGAACCAAGCCGAGCAGATCATCAAAGCGCGCAGTTCCGACCGCCTCACGCTGGACGAACTCGCAAGCAGCTTGAATGTAGACAGGGCGCATCTCGCACGGTCTTTCCGAGCCCATCTCGGGCAAAGCGTGGGCGAGTACGTCAGGGCCGAACGCATCCGACAAGCCATCGACCTTCTGCCCGACCGCCGCCGGACGCTCGCAGACATCGCGGCCCGTTGCGGGTTCGCGGACCAAAGCCATTTCACCCGCGTCTTTCGCGATCTGCAAGGCACAACACCCGCCCAATACCGGCGCAGCCTTTAAGACCGCAGCACGCTGATTCCAATCGCGCAACACGGCTTCAAGACCTGCGGGCTCTCACGCAGTAGGTTATCTGCTTGGGACGCCGGGCTTGGCGTCCAGCGACATGTCAAGAGGATCGGAGCACGAATGACGCACCAAAGCAGTGATGCCAGTGCCGCCGCACCTTGCCTGCTTCACTGGGCGGTTGCAGCGATACTCGCGATATGCAGCGCGGGCATGCTCAAGGCAGCCGACGAAACCACGCCGCATCAGCCATCTTGGTCACACGAGCATCTCGATGCTGTTTTGGCCCCGGTCTTTGTCAATAAGATGGCGGGCTACTACGTCGCCGGCGCGACGATTGCCGTTGTGAAAGACGGGGAGCTCGTTTATACGCGCGGGTTCGGTTTCTCCGACGTTCTCTCGCAGACCCCCGTCGATCCGAATCGCACGATATTCCGGATCGGATCGGTGACGAAGACACTCACGGGCGTCGCGTTGCTGCAACTGGTCGACCGCAGGCTTATCGATTTGGATGCGGACGTCAACGACTACCTGACGGAGTTCAAAGTCGGCGATGAGTTCCCCGAGACGGTTCTCGTGAAGCACCTTCTCACGCATACGGCCGGGTTCGATCAGCTCGGGTTTGACCGACACGCCTTGGACGCGAAGTCCACGATGACGCTCGGGGATTTTCTTTCGCGCGATCTCGTCCGCATCCGCCCTCCCGGCATGTCGAGCTGCTACGACACATACGGGATCACGCTTGCAGGGCACCTCGTAGAGCAGGTTTCCGGGCTCACATACGAGGAGTATTTGCGCCAGCATGTGTTCACGCCGTTATCAATGGGACGAACCGGCATCGCCATTCAACCCGGCATGCAAGGCGATCACGCCATCGGGTATGGCTTCGCCGGAGAGTGGGCTCCCCAACGCTGGGAGTACATGAACACGGACCCAGCGTCGACCGTGAACAGCACAGCTGTCGACATGGCGAACTACATGCTCATGCTGCTCGACGACGGCAAGTTCAATGACCGGCAGATCCTGAGTAGCGAAATGACGCGAGCCATGCTCGCCCAACAACACACCAATCATCCCGATCTGATCGGGCACAGCTACACGCTTTGGGAAGACCGTACATACGGGCTGCAGGCGTTCAGTCACGGCGGTTCCATGAATGGCTTTGGGTGCATTCTCTACCTCGCCCCGGAAGAGAATCTTGGCGTGTTCATCGCGTGCAACCAAGAATCCGGGCGCCTCGAGCATGCAGTTCTTTCCGCGCTCATTCAGCATTACTTTTCAAAGCATGAAAACACGGCACGGCCCCGGCCAGCCGTGCGAGGCCAGGAAACCGATCGGGTCATCGGAACGTACGCGCACAATATGTACAACCACACCCGCCCATCGTTTGGTGGGTGGTGGATGCGACCGACCGAAGTCGAGCGGTCTGGCCGCGCCGAGATCATCGTTCACGGGCAAACGGCACGCCAGGTTGCCCCGCTGACATTCCAGCGACCAGATGGATCGTTGGTGATCTTCCGGCGGAATGACCGCGGGGTGATTTCGGAGATGCTGATCGACCAGCGTGTCTACGAACGCCTAACCCCCGAGGCGATCGACGCGTACGAAACCGCCAAGCAGGTACAGCCTGTCTTGGTCGAGAACAGCGTTCTGCGCCGGTACGCGGGGCAATACAGGAGTGAGCGAGGGGAAATCAATATTCGTGTACGGAGTGGCGGTCTCTCCATCGACTTGCCGGGTCTTGGTACAGCGCGATGCTTGCCGCATGATGAGCGGACGTTTCTTCTGGTCGGAGCGCCAATGCGAGCTCTGCTGCGCTTTGAAGACACGGAAGGAACAACCGCCCAAAGAGCCATGCTCGCCTTCGGCGAGGAGATCATCGAGCTGACCCGGATCCCCCCGGATTGATGAGGCATCCATGACCATCGATGTGCGGTTGGTGACATGCGAACGCTATCCGGAAGGGGACAGCGAATCCGTCAGTATCGCGGCTGCGCTCCGGTGCCTGAGCATGAAAACCGATATCGCGTCGTGGTCGGACCGCGCGATCGACTGGTCCGACGCCCGCATCACGCTCATTCACTCGACGTGGGATTACCATGTGTGCAGAACCGAATTCTTGGCCTGGGCCGAGTCGGTCAGCACGGTGTCGTGCCTCATGAATCCGTTTCCGGTGATTCAGTGGAACTCGTGCAAAGCGTACCTGCTCGATCTGCAATCGCGAGGCGTCCCGACGGTCCCGACCGTGTTGCTCACCAGCCCGACGAGGGAAGCCCTCGCGCGCGCAATGCGGGATCGAAAGTGGGAGCGGTGCGTCCTAAAGCCTGCGGTCGGCGCGGACGGCCTCGGCGTACGGCGTATTTCCGAATCAGCGCTCCATCAGGTGGATGACGCGGATCTGGATGGGGATGTCCTGATCCAGCCGTTTGTACGTACGATCCAAGGGGCAGGAGAAGTGTCCCTCATCATGTTCGGCGGCAGGATCAGCTACGCGGTGCGCAAACGACCGAGGCTTGGCGAATTCCGGGTCCAGACGCGATTTG
>JAJDDA010000086.1 GCA_029260535.1 Phycisphaerales bacterium
CCATGTACCGCTCGGTGTAGTGCGTGTCGTAGTCTTCCCAGTCCGCGACCGGCGCGCCGATCGAGGCGGCGTGGAACACGTCGGGGCGCTGCAGGATCGCGTGCGCCGAAATGTATCCGCCGAACGACCAGCCGTAGATCCCGACGCGGAGCAGGTCCATCTGCGGGATCGATTGCGCCAGCGTCCGGAGCCCCTCAACCTGATCCTCCAACGGCTTTGAGATCAGGTCGTACTTGACCGACCGCTCCCAGTCGCGTCCTCGGTTGGGTGTGCCGCGGCCGTCAAACGAAACCACGATGTAGCCCTGGTTGGCGATCCACTGGTTCAGCAGTGTTCCGCGCGGCGAGCCTCGTGTGACGACCTGCACGTGGGGACCACCGTAGACGTAGACGATGACCGGGTATTTTTTGCTCTCCTTGAAATCTTCCGGGTAGACGACGTGCGCACGGATCGCGTCAGGGCCGATCGCATGGAACTCGTCGTGGATTGTGATCCCCGGGTCTTCCGCGAGCGAGCCGACCTCGCCGATCACGACGCCGTCGGCGCGTTTGATCAGCCGCCTTGTCTTGCGGTCCAATCCGGAAACCGTGTGGATCCAGAACTCGCCGTTCTTGGCGAACGATCCGCTGTGCTGACCCGGCTCGTACGTCAGCCGCTTGGGGCCCCCCGCGGTCGGCGCTAGTGGGATGCGCCACAGGTGCCTTTCGAGTGGATCGGCGCTCGCGGCAATGATCACCGCGTTGGAGTCCGGATCCTCGGTGACAAAGCCGCGATAGCCGAAGCTCGGCTTGGTCAATTGGCTGATCAAGCCCCCATCGCGCCTCCGCAGTTCGAGCGTCCAGGCGCCGTCGCGCTCGGTGGACCAGAGGAACATCGCGCCGTCCTCCAGCCAGTGCGGCATGCTCGGGTCGATGTTCAGCCACGCCGGGTCGCGCTCGGTGAGCAGTTCGGTCGTCGCACCGGAGTAGGCATCGACCGCGTAGAGCACTTCCTCGGTCTGCTCCCGGTTCTGCACGAGGATCGTCAACGGCGCCCCTTCTGACCATACGACCTTGGCAAGGTAGGGGTACCGCTCAATGTCCCAATCGACCCACACCGTCGATCCGCCCTCGATCGGGATGATGCCGAGCGTGACTTCCGCATTGTCCGTACCGGCTCTGGGATAGGGCCATGTTTTCGCGGGAGCGGTCGGATTCGATGGGTCCATGATCCGCGCCGTCTCGACCATCGAGACATCGGTGCGCTGGTAGGCGATCATCCCCGAATCGGGAGAGAACCAGTAGCCGTGATCGCGGTCCATCTCTTCCTGCGCGACGAACTCGGAGAGGCCGTGCGTAATCGGTCCTCCCGCGCCGATGGTCAGGCGGTGCTCGCGTTGCGTGTCGGTGTTGGTCGCGTAGAGATCGCCATCGCGCACCGCGACGACCCACTCACCGCTGGGGCTGAGCCTCGGATCGAGCGGGAATCCTTTATCGCTGACAAGTTCGGTGACTGCGAGCGTTGCGCGATCGACGAGGTACAGGCTGTCCGAGATCGGAACGAGCAGCGTCGAGCCGTCGTCAGAGAGCGAATACGTCACGATGCCCCGCGCGGTGAGCCGTTGGCGCTCGCGCCTGGCGAGTTCTTCATCCGAGAGATTCTCGTCGGCGCCTCCGAGCAGGTCTTCGGCGCTGAGCAGCTTCCGCTCTTTGCCAGTCGCGGTATCGATCGTGAAGAGGTCCCGGACGCGCTCGTCAGGCTCTGAACGGAGGAAGAGGATCTCGTCGCCCTCGGGGGTTGGCGTGATGTTCGTTGGTGTGCCCCTCCGGAACCCGCCGGTCTCGACGAAGCGGGTGAGGAAAGCATCCTCTGTCGAGCCGGCCTGATCTGCCCGAGCAACCGCCCCGGCCGATCGGCTCTGAGATCCGCTTGACGCCCCCTGATCCGCGGCGCATCCGTGGAGGGATGCGACGGTCGTCAGCCCCAGCGCGAGGGCGCCGAGAAGGAGCGAAAAGGGGCGAATCAGGGACGATCTGGCTGTCGGCATTGCTCTCTCCTGCGACGGCGCTCAACCGGAGCGCCGGGGGACGGATGGATCACAGCATCCTACCGCTGGTGCAAGGATTGCGCACCGGACAGGTCAAACCGGATGTGGCGTGTCTGGTTTCTGAGATGGTTACCGCGAGGCGCCCCTTGTCCGGTATGCTCTCCCAACCGCCGCGCACCGGCACGGCTGATCAGATCCCCTCGGAGCGACTCCCCAATGGCCGACCACGACGACCCGCAAGATATCTCGATGGGCAATCAACCGACGGATGTCGAGGAGATCCGGTACGGCAAAGGCCCGGGCGAGACGGAGATGAGCGGGGCGCCGATCACCTCTGGTCACCCCAGAGGCCTGTGGGTCTTGTTCATCACCGAGATGTGGGAGCGGTTCTCGTACTACGGGATGCGGGCGTTGCTGGTGCTATACCTGATGGCAAGCACTTCCGAAGAGCTCGCCTCCGGCGCCCCCAACAACAACCCTGGATTCGGATGGAGCGAGGAGGCGGCGGCGTTTCTCTATGCGTTCTATACCTGGGCCGTTTACTTGACCCCAATCTTTGGTGGGTGGATCGCGGACAAGTTCCTCGGAACACACCGGTCCATGCTGGTAGGTGGTTGGATCATCGCCTCAGGACACATTGTGCTGGCGATGACCGAGTTTTTCGGCGTAACTCCTGGTGAAGCCGTGACCATGCAGGGGAGCCCCGGTTCGCTGCTCACCTTCATGCTCGGGTTGGTTCTGATCATCATCGGCACGGGCTTTTTCAAGCCGTGCGTCTCTGTGATGGTCGGGCAGCTCTACGGTCCTGAGGATCCGCGCCGGGATTCCGGTTTCACGATCTTCTATATGGGAATTAACCTTGGCGCTTTCCTGTCGCCGCTGGTTGCGGGTTACTTAGGAGAAAAAGTCGGTTGGCACTGGGGCTTCGGATCCGCCGCTGTCGGGATGATCGCAGGCATCATTACCTACCAGTTCCTCCGTCCCAAGTATCTCAAAGGCGTGGGCCTTTCTCCCAAGCAGATTGAACGCGAGCGAGCCAACGGCGGAGTTGTTGAATCGAAGGTCGATGACGCCGAACTCAAACGTCCGCTCAACATGGTGGATCTCCAGCGAATCGCGGTCATCCTTGTTCTTGCGTTTGTCGGAAACATCTTCTTCTGGGCGGCATTTGAGCAGGCCGGATCATCGATGAATGTCTTTGCCAAGCAGGACACCGATCGCACGCTCTACGGTGTCCTCGATGGAGCCTGGGTTGATGGAGAAACAGGGGTCCGCTACAGCGACACCGGGGAGACTTCCGACGCCGCAGCAGCGACGCTCGAATTCAACGAGTTCGGTTGGATCGACCCCAGCACCGGGGTGATCTACACCACCGAGGGCGGCACTGCTCGCATTGAGGATTCGGAAGGCATCATCGAGCGCCGCGAAGCCGCGTGGTATGACACCTCCCTCGACATCGAATATCCGGACTGTGGCAGGGACAGCGAGGAAGAGGACGAAAGCGCCGGATTCGGTGGTTTTCTTACGTACTACTTTGGCTCTGGTCCGTCGGAGACAGATGACGTAGCACCAAGCCCATCTCACGATGAAGAACTGGTGCGTGTCGAGGGCGGATGGAAAAATAACGTCACCGAGCGAACCTACCGAGATTCCGGAGTCGTTTCGATCCCGCTCGAAGAAGGGGACGCAGGCGAAGTAAAAGAAGGCAAGACCAAGCGGAAGCTCCGCTTCCAGCGGGACGGCGGCAGTTTCCCGGCCTCCTTCTACCAGTCTGTGAACGCACTGACAATTGTTCTGTGCGCTCCGTTCTTCTCGATGCTGTGGATCTGGCTGAGTAAGCACAATCTCAACCCCTCAACGCCGGTCAAGTTTTCTATGGGCCTTTGGCTGCTTGGGCTCGCGTTCATCGCGATGGTCTTCGGATCACTCGAAGCATCCAGTGGTGAGAAAGCCGGGCCGCACTGGCTGTTTATCACCTATGTCGTCTACACCTGGGGCGAGCTGTGCCTGAGTCCTGTCGGACTCTCTATGGTGACCAAGCTGGCCCCTGCGAAACTCCAGTCGTTGATGATGGGCGTCTGGTTCTTCTCATTCTCGCTTGCCAACCTGCTCGGCGGGCTGATCGCCGCCTTCTCGGTCAAGTTCAAGCCCGAGATCGGCGCCTATTGCAATGAGATCGCTCCGAAGATCCAGATCCCCGGGTTCGAAGGCCTCGCCGGTTTCTATGTGCTGCTCGTCGGGCTCCCGATCGCCGCTGGGTTTTTCATCCTGATCATTTCACCGGTCCTCAAGAAGATGATGCACGGCATCAAGTAATGAGATCGACCGCTTCAGCTTCGCGGATATAATCAGCCCCCTCAGTTATTAACCACACTCGACGGAGTGACTCTCGCATGGACCCCGACACAATCCTCCTCGACGCCGAAGACCGCATGGACAAGGCGCTCGAGCACCTCAAGGGCGAACTCCGCGGCATCCGCACCGGGCGCGCCTCGACCGCGCTCGTTGAGTACATCACGGGTGATTACTACGGCGCCCCGACCGATCTCAAATCGCTCGCGGCGTTGTCGATCCCGGAACCGACCCAGATCCTGATCAAGCCCTTCGATGTCGGCGCGGTCGCCGAGATCCGCAAGGCGATCGAGGCGTCCGACCTGGGGCTGAACCCGCAGGTCGAGGCGAAGCAGATCCGCATCAACGTCCCGTCGCTCTCGACCGACCG
>JAJDDA010000087.1 GCA_029260535.1 Phycisphaerales bacterium
GTATGGCGGAGGCAGGTCCGGCGGTGTTGTGCGTCCAGTCGTGGCGGGCCCGGTGGTTTGTGGTGGCGTACATGTTGTCGGGGGTCGTCGGTTCGATGTGGACCTCGTTGACACCGGTGTGCTCGTCGATCTCGAGGACCTTCTCCCAGTTCTCACCGCCGTCTGTGGTCTTGTAAAGGCCGCGGTCGCCGCCGGGGCGCCAGAGCGGGCCCTGCGCCGCGACGAAGACGGTGTCGCTGTCGCGCGGGTCGATCGCGATCATCCCGATGTGCTCGGACTCGCCGAGCCCGACGTTCGTCCACGACTTGCCGGCATCGACAGACTTGTAAAGACCGTCGCCGAACGAGACGCTCCGCTGCGAGTTGTTCTCGCCGGAGCCGACCCAGACGATGTTGGTGTTGGTCGGGTCGAGCGCGACGCACCCGATCGAGTAGGAGCCCTCGCCGTCGAAGATCGGGTCGAATGTCGTCCCGTTGTTGGTTGTCTTCCAGACACCGCCGGAACAGGTCGCGACGTACCACTCGCTGAAATCGTTGGGGTTGACCGCGATGTCGCCGATGCGTCCGGATGCGATCGCGGGACCGACCGCCCGGGCGCCGATCGCGGCGAACATGCCCGCGTTCATCTTGGATTCGTCCTCAACGACCTCTTCGGTCGTCGGCTCATCGGTCTGCGCCCCGGCGATGCGCGAATGGGCGCAGGCGGTGAGGGCGGTCAGCAAGAGGGTCAGCAGCGCCAGTGGCTTCATCTGGGGTCTCTCCGAATCGGATGGGGAAGTCTGGTGAGGGCCGATGCGAACCGCAACGACCCGGAGCGGTCAGGGTACACGGAATCCTGCGTTCGCGAGAACAGCCGGAGGTCAACAGGCCCTGGGCAGGATGATCTGTACACTCTCCTCGTTGTCGAGTTGCCCCCGTTCCCATCCGAGGTCCCCGAATCATGATCCGAGCCCGCTCCTGCGTCACCACGCTGTCGCTGCTTTCCTTCGCTGCGATCACATCTTGCGCGCATTCCCAGACCTCCGCCGGCGTCGATGAAAAACCCCAAGCAAGAACAACAATCGCGGCTTCGCACGATGGCGCGGAGGGGGGCCGGACGCTCACCGAGGACGATCTCCGCTCCCTCCAGTGGCGGAGCGTTGGCCCTGCGAACATGGGTGGCCGGGTCGCGGCCCTCGCGCTCGCGCCGAGCGACTCGATGACCTGGCTCGTCGGTTACGCGACCGGCGGCCTCTGGAAGACGACCAACAACGGGACCACCTTCTCGCCGATCTTCGACGATCAGCCGACATCGTCCATCGGCTCGCTCGCGATCTGCGATGCCCCCGAAGATTGGCCAGGCTGGGACGACGCCGAGGAGCCGGCCGAGCGCGAGGACCGCGCCGAGCAGGGCAAGTCCAAAATCATCTGGGTCGGCACCGGTGAAGGCAACGGTCGCAATTCGTCGTCCTGGGGCGCCGGCATCTTCCGCTCCACCGATGGAGGCGGCTCGTTCGAGTGCAAGGGCCTCGAAGATGCGCACGACATGACGGCGCTCTCGGTGCACCCATCCGACCCCGACACCTGCTACATCGCGGCGCTCGGGCACCTCTGGGGCCCCAACGAGACTCGCGGCGTCTACAGAACAACCGATGGGGGCGAATCGTGGGACGCGGTACTGCAAATCGACGAGAACACCGGCGCTTGCGATGTCCGGATCGACCCCGAAAACCCCAGCGTCGTGTACGCCGCGATGTACACACGCCGGCGCACGATCGGCAGCTACGTCTCGGGCGGTCCCGAGGGCGGCATCTACAAATCCACCGACGCCGGCGCCTCGTGGAACAAACTCACCAACGGGATCCCCGAACAGACCGGTCGGATCGGACTGACCATATTCCCCGGCGACACCGACATCCTCTACGCCGTGATCGAATCCGATGACGGCGGGCGGATCGTTGACGCCTGGCACAACCGCTCCCGCGCCGGTGGCGTTTTCCGCACCGAGGATGGAGGCGATTCGTGGGAGCGCGTCAGTGACTTTGCGCCGCGATCGTTCTACTTCTCGCGCATCGCGGTGGACCCCGAGGACGCCGACCGCGTGTACCTGCCAGGGTGGACGGTCGGGCTCTCGACCGATGGGGGGCGCCTTTTCATACCCGCGACCTCGAACACGCCGCACGTTGATTTCCACGCGTTCATCGTGGATCCCGAAGACCCGCGCCGCCTGCTCGCCGGCTGTGATGGCGGGCTGTACGTCTCGCACGATCAGGGCAAGACGTGGGAGCACCACAACCACATGGCGGTCGGGCAGTTCTACAACATCACCGTCGATGACTCCGACCCCTACCGCATCGGAGGCGGTCTCCAGGACAACGGCTCCTGGATCGGGCCCTCGCAGACCCGCTTCTTTGACAAGGGCGAGTTCATGGGCCGCAAGGGGTCGAGCACCAACAAGCAGTGGCAGTTCTTCCTCGGTGGCGACGGGTTCGGCGTCCAGTTCGATCCGATCGATCCCAACATCGTCTACGGCGAGTGGCAGGGCGGGAACCTGCTGCGTGTGCATCTCGACACCGGGTTGTCGCTCAACCTCAAGCCGGCGCCGAAAGAGGGGCAGCTCCGCTTCCGCTTTAACTGGAACGCGCCCTTCTTCATCTCGCCACACAACCCAAAGACGCTCTACCTCGGTGGCAACAAGGTCTTCAAGCTCACCGAGCGCGGCGACAAGTGGACCGCGATCAGTGCGGATCTCTCCAACCGTGACCCTGATGTCACCGATTCGGTCGGCTCCGAAGCCGAAACCGCAGGGACCGTCGTGTCGCTCGCCGAATCCCCGATCACCGCGGGGCTCCTCTGGGCAGGCACCGACGATGGCAACATCCACGTGACATCATCCGATGGCGCTGCATGGTCCGACGTGACCCCAGCAGCGGTCAACGGTTTCTACATCTCGAAGATCGAACCCTCGAAGTTTGACGACCGGGCCGCCTTCGTCGCGGTCGATGGTCACCGCTCCGATCACCAGGCGCCGATCCTGCTCAAGACAACCGATCTCGGCGCGACATGGACGTCGATCGTCGGTGACCTCCCCGATGATGCGCCCCCTGAAGTCATCCGGCAGGATCCGCGCAACGCCAGCGTCCTGTACGTCGGGACCGAGCACGCGGTGTACGTCACCATCGATGGCGGCGCACGCTGGGTGAAACTCAACACCGAATCGCTCCCGACCGTTCCGGTCGATGACCTCGCTATTCAAGCGCGCGAGATGGACCTCGTCGCCGGTACGCACGGTCGATCCGTCTGGGTCCTCGACGACATCGAGCCGCTGTCGCAGATGACGCAGGAGATCATAGACAGCGCCGTGCACCTCTTCGAATCCGCCAAGCCGGCGAAGCCAAGGATCTTCGCCGACTACGGCGCCCTCTGGTCCGATCAGATGTTCATCGCGCAGAACCCGACCCCCGGCGCGGTGATCAGCTACTGGGTCCGCGAGTTCTCCTACGAAGACGCGAAGATCACCATCACCAACGAGGCCGGCGACACCGTGATCGAACTCACAGGCTCAGCAAAGCCCGGCATCAACCGAACATCGTGGGACCTCCAGCCCGATGCGAAGCAGCGGATCGGGAATCCGCATGGTTATCCCGAGTTCGTCCCCGCCGGGACTTACACGGTGAAACTCATGCTGGGTGACGATTCAAGCGAGACGACGATCGAGGTGCTCGAAGCGCCGACCGCGGACTGAACTTAATCGGAGCGCTGCTGCCAGCGGTCCCTGGTCATCGTCCAGATGTCGTGCGGCAATCCAGCCGTCACGTCGTGCGCTGTCACGCGCATACCGAGTTTCCGCGCTACCGCTTCCGACTCGACATTCCCTGGCTGGATCGGCGCGGTCACGGTGTCCTCGTGCCGATTGGCGAACGACCAGCCGATGCAGCCGCGGCCCATCTCTGTCGCATAGCCCTTGTTCCAGTGTGCTTTGGCGACGATCCAGCCGGCGCTCGGGAGGCGCTGCCCGTTCGTCTCGGCCATGATGATCCCGCCCTGTCCGATCGGCTTGTCGGTGTACCGATCGACCGCGAGTCAGTACCCGCAGCCGTCGTCTTCGTATCGGCCGATCTGTTTCTCGATCCATGCTCTGGCGCTTTCGCGGTCGAACCGTCTCGGCCACCAGCGCATGACAGCGGTGTCGCTGATGAGCGCTGTGAGATCGTCGAGATCACACATGGTCAATTGACGAAGGTTCAGCCGTTCGGTTTCGAGTATGAGTACGCCGGGCATCGCGCAATCTTAGAACAACACCTGCACCTGCGCCCTGAGCAGGAACGCGCTGTCGCCGAGCCCCGGATTCAGAAGCCCGACACCGGTGCTCACCCCGACCAGATCGTTACTCCCGGCGCCGTCGATCAGCCACACCCCGTCGACGGTCAGCTTGATCGCCTCGCCGTGCAGGTACCAGTTCGCGCCGCTTGTCAGAATGTTGGTTTTCGATCGTTCGAGGCGATCACTGTCTGGGATCAGGATCTCCCATCGCACGAAAGGGACGATGTCATCAGTTGCCCAGATGCCGAGCTGCGCCGAAACGCCCCAGTCGGTGTTGGTGGTTCCGGTCGCCTGGCTGTTCTCGCGCCCTGTAAACGTTGCAAAGCCGATCCAGCCGGCGCTCGCCGCGGTGACATCCCCGGTCCACGTGACCAGCCGACCTCCAGGGCCGAACACCGAGGCGCCGCGCTCTTCCGCATGCACGGCGCCGCCGAACCGGAGCGAGGTCTCCGCATCGACCGCGCCGACTTGTGATTTGAATACGCCGAACGAGCCGACCGGGAGCCACTCGACCCGCCCTGTCAGCGCCCAGTCCGTCGCGTCAGTACCGAAATCAATGTTCGGGCTCCTGAACCCATCCGAAAATGCAGCCCACACGCTCCACTGTTCGTCCCGAATGCTGAGTTGGACACCCTGCGAACGCTCCAGCCGGAAGACCCCGTTGACGAGCGAGCGGTCCACCGCGAGCTGCCGTTTCGAGCTGTCGAGATCTTCCCGCGTGAACGGCAGCGTGAACTGCCCGGCCTGGATCGCGAGCCCGTTGTCGAATCGTTTCTCGATGAACGCGTCGGAGATACGGGAACCACCCCCGGCACGGCGTAACTCATTCGTGATCTTGAACCGCAGCGATTCATCGAAGACGTGCCCCTCGAATGAAAACTTGACACGGCGCATCTGAAAGCCCGATCGGAACGGATCAACAACCCCGTCGTCGTCGCGCCAGAGCGCGTTCCAGCGGGTCTGGATCTGCCCCGAGATGTTGAGCCCGAACGCGCCGTCTTTGCTTGCGATAAAGAACCCGCCATCGTGACCCGAGTTGTCATTGCTGAGCAGCAGGCTCGAACGCGATTGGGAATCGGCGATGGCCTCCGCGATCAACGCGTTGGTCTGGTTGGTCTCCAGCGCACACGAGCCGGCCCAGAGTGTCGATGCCAGTACGAGTGTTGTGATCAAGGGTGCGTCTTCCGGTATTGGCGCTTCGCCTTGCCCTTGCGCTTCATCACGATCGGCAGCGCCCACAGGTAGATCCCGGTCAGCCACAGCGCCAGCAGGACGACCCCGCTTGGCAGGAAGACCCACAGCTTCACCCTGTCATGAATGAACGACCCATCGTGAATCGATTCGATCAGGTCCGACCGCCTGTACATCGACGACAGCACCGCCCCGGTGGCCATGTCGATCTGGACTTCCCAATGGTTCACCGCCCGGACCTTGACGATCCCCTTGTCCGGACGGACGTCCAGCCGATCGACATCGTTCCAGCTCACAATCTCCGCGTCAGGCTCGGAGCCAGCGATCGCGAGGACCTCGTCGAGCCCCAGCGTCATCGTCGGGCCCTGCCCCTTCATGGTGGGGGGCTGGATCCAGGCGAGTTCTTTCTTCAACTGCAGAGCGATCCCTGAGCCGATGACCACCAGCAGGGGAATCGCGATCATGATCGCCCCCCAGCGGTGCAACTTCCGCGTGAGCCTGTTGCACAATGTTCTGACGGGGTGTCGCGGCATTGGGCCGGACTTTACATCGAACACCCTCATCTCGCACCCGCGACAAGCCTTCCTGGAGATCCCGATGCGAATCATCGCAGCAACTACCCTCATCACCGCAGTCACCGCAACCGCCGCACTCGCCGGCGAGGGCACGCTCTACGTCCTGAATAAATCCGACGCCAACGTCTCGCCGATCAGCACGACCACCGGCGATTCCGCCGCGACGATCCCGGTCGGCGATGGCCCCCACGAGGCGGTTGTCTCCGCCGATGGGAAGACACTGGTCGTCTGCAATTACGGGCGGCAGACCCCCGGGCGATCGCTGACCGTCATCGACACGGCAACCGGCAATGTCCGGGGGACGATGGACCTCCGCGAGTACCACCGCCCCCACGGCATCACGTTCCTCCCTGGTACAGACACGATCGCAGTCACCGCGGAAGCGGAAAAGAAACTCCTGCTCATCGATGTCCAAACCGGCGAGATGATCGCGAGCATCGACACCGATCAGGAGATCTCCCACATGGTCGCCGTCACGCCCGACGCGAAGCGGGCTTTCGTCGCCAACATCGGGTCCGGTTCGATCTCGGTGATCGATCTGGTCAAGCACAAACTGATCAAGACGGTCCGCACCGGAGAGGGCGCCGAGGGCATCGCCGTCCATCCGACGCGCCCCGAGGTCTGGGTGACCAACCGATCGCACGACACCGTCGCCGTGGTGAATACCAAAACGCTGGAGATCGAGACCAAGATTATCTGCCACGAGTTTCCGATCCGGATCGCTTTCACGCCGGACGGCGCCTTCGCGCTCGTCTCCAACGCGAAGAGCGGCGATATCTCGGTGATCAATACCGAGTCAAAGACCATCGCCCGGCGGATCAACATGAACGAGCAAGCGGTCAAGGGCGACGAGAAGGACAAGCGGCTCTTCTCTGATCAGTTCGGCGAGAGCCCCGTTCCCGTCGGGATCCTGATCCGACCCGACGGCAAATTCGCTTACGTCGCCAACACCAACGCGGATGTCGTCAGCGTCATCGACCTTTCCACCTGGACAATCGTTGACCGCCTGCGCGCCGGGACCGAACCCGATGGGCTCGCCTGGCTCGAGGATTGATCCAACGCGAACCGATCAGGCTTCAGGGCAGATCGTCCCGAATTCCGCGATCAATACGCCGAGGTCCGCTGTGTCTACAACACCGTCGTTGTTGATATCCCCAAAGGGGCCGGCGCCACCGAAGACACCGATCAGCGCGCCGAGGTCCGCCGTATCCACAACGCCGTCGTTGTTGATGTCCGCTTCGCAAGCGGGGTCGCACGAATCCGGGATCCCGTTGAAGTTCACATCCACTTCAACATTCGCAGCGATCTCGCATGAATCGAGAAGCCCGTTGTCGTTGCAGTCGAGATCAACGTTGAGCGAAATCTGATCCGCGTCAGAAACACCGTCGGCGTCGCAGTCGTACGCGCCGAGACGCGTGTGGTAGACGTCCTGCTCCCCGTTGAACGTCGCGGCCCATGCGAGGTCCGCGCCGAGGATATCGGAGCGCATGTCGAAGTAATCGCCCATTTTGTTCTGCTGGGGGTAACCCTGGAAGTGGTTGAACGAGCCGGTGACCGCCTGGTTGGTTGTCCAGGTCACGCCGCCATCGTTCGAGGAGCTGGTGAAGAGTTGTGAGGTGTCGGGAGAATTCGGCGTCGGGTCATTCCTGGTGTCGAGCCAGACAACATCCAGCCGGCCGTTGGGGGCAATCGACATGGTGCCGAACCATTGCCACGCGTGCATGGAGAGTGAATCGTCGTTGATGCGGACCGGATCGGACCAGGTTAATCCCCCGTCCTCACTGCGCACGAACGCGATGTCGATGACATCGTTGCCCGGGACGGTCACGCTACACAGCATGTACACAAACCCATGCCGCGGACCATTCGAGATATCAACCTCGATCTCCGCCTGCCCCAGCAGACCAGCCGGGTTCACGCCAAGCGCGATCAGCATGGTCCCTCCCATATCAACAAGAGAGCTTTGGCTGAACGTCGCGGCATCGGTGGTGTCGGCGTCGTCGCTACGGACCACCCAGAATCTCGACAGCCCATCGATCCCGCAGACGTACAACTCCCCGTTGGGTCCGACCGCCTGCGTGCCGAACCTCGGCATCTGCGAGATCGGAACCGGCTGCGACCACGTCAAGCCGCTGTCGGTGGAGCGGTTGAACTGCGCCGGGAAGAACTCGTTGCCCGCCGTGTTCCACGATTGATAGATATTGCCGTTGGCCGGCCCCCCGGTCGTGTCGATCGCGTACCACGCCTTGTCGCCGCCGAACGCGAAAACCTTTGCGGGCCACGTCGCGCCGCCGTCGGTCGAGAGGAACATGTCATTGAAGAACGGCCCGTTCGGGAACGGCTCAATCCCGAGGCTCATGTAGTAGAACACGCCATCCGGCGAGACCTCGAGCACCGGGTCCGATCGGAAAGTCAGCGATTCGATCTCCTGCTTTTCCGCCCACGATCGCCCACCATCGACGCTGTACGAGTACCCCGCCTCGCGGAAGTTGGAGAGGATCGAGTCGAACTGCCGCCAACCGATCGCCATGCGGTTCGGCGCGGTCGGGTCCACACCGATGCTCGGCTCGTTCGCCGCATCACCGACGATGTTCATCCCGATGGCATCAACGTTCACCTGTGTTGTCACAAAGCCGCCGCGCTGGATCACCATGCGAGGCGAGCGGGGCTGCGCCTCAGGCTCGAGATGCAACTGCTTTGGATCGATGTCCTCGTGCCCTTTTTCGCCGCGCATGAGCGCCTCAGCGATCGAGACCTGCCCGAGCGAGTCTTCCGCGATCTGGGTCGGGTCGTTCCCTGCGAGCGAGGCCGCAGCCCCGGCAATGAGAACGACAGCCGTCAGGCCCAGGCAAGCAATGCGCAGCATGTAGAACTCCTCGGGATACAAAATGCAGAAACTTCGGGCCCAACGCATTGTTGCATGCGAGATCGGCATAGTGCAAGGGACAATCCACCGCAGGCCTTGTTTTTGATCTCTTAACGCCGATTCAGAGCAGCAAGCCCGCCACCGAAGCCGTCAGCCACGACGCCAGCGCCCCGCCGAGCATCGCCTTGACCGCGAGCGAGACGATCATCTGCCGCCTATTCGGCGCCAGCACTGTCAAACCGCCGATCTGAATCCCGATCGAAGCGAAGTTCGCAAACCCGCACAGCGCGTAGGCCGCGATCTGTCCGGAGCGCTCCGAGATCGTCGCGCCGTCCGGGTTGTTCAGCGCCTCACCGAGCGACGAGTACGCGACAAACTCGGTCACGACGATCTTCTCACCGAGCATGGTCCCGAAGACGCCGCAGTCCGCCCAGGGGATGCCCATCGTCCACGCGAGGGGGGTCAGCGCCAAACCGAAGATCGATTGCAGGCTCAGCCGCTCAACGCCGACCGAGTCCATCGCGCTGCGCACCACCTCGATCTCCGAGATCGCACCCAACGGCCAATTCACCAGCGCGATCATCGCAACAAACGCGATCAGCATCGCGCCAACATTCAGGCACAGCTGCAATCCTTCCGAAGCGCCCGCCGCCGCCGCATCGAGCGCGTTGCTGGCGCGGTGCGCCGATTCATCCATGTGCACAGCCTCGTCCATCGGGGTCTCCGTCTCCGGGACGATAATCCTCGCGATGACAAACGCCGCCGGCGCCGACATCACGCTCGCCGTCAGCAGGTGCTTGATGAACAACTCCCGCGCCGCCTCGTGCTCGGGCCCGAACCCGCCAAGGATCCCGACATACGCCGCCAGCACGCTCCCGGCGATCGTCGCGAACCCGCCGACCATCAGCGTCATGAACTGCGCCCGCGTCAGGCGGTCGAGATATGGCCGGACGCACAAGGGGGCCTCCGTCTGCCCCACGAAGACGTTCGACGCCATCACCATCGCCTCGGCGCCGGTCACGCCGAGCGTCTTGCGCAGCAACCACGCCAGCGCCGCGATGATGCGCTGCATGAACCCGATGTGGTACAGCACCGCCATCAGCGACGCGAAAAAGATAATCACCGGCAGCACGCGCACCGCAAAGACAAACCCAACCGGGCTTTCCGCAGACACCAGCGAGGCGCCGAACACGAACGCGATCCCGGCGTCCGCCTGCAGGATCACGCCGTTGACGAACCGCGCGATGAGATCAACACCCTGCACCACGACCGGCGTCTTGAGCGCGAGCACCCCGATCACCAGCTGCAGCGCGATCCCCGACAGCGCCAACTTCAGCGGGAACCGCCTCCGGTTTTCAGAGAGCAGCGCCGCAAGCCCCAGCAGCACCACGATCCCGATCAGCCCCTGCATCTGCGCCATGGATCGCCCGCCTTATTGATTGTCATCGCCCTTGCGCGGCGCAGAAAGGTGCGCCCGGCACCGGTTCTCGAACATGCCGGGCCCACCGACCACCACCGATTCGGTCGAATCAAACAGCCGAACCGTGTGCACCGCCTTGCCGCCGCACACCGCGCATTGCCCGGCGAGTTTGACCACTTCGTCCGCCTCGACGAGCAACCGCCCCATCTCACCGAACGGCTGATTCATGCTCGTCCGGTCCAGACCAGCGAGGATGACATGCGCGCCGCGATCGACGAGCGCCATCACCGGCGCGTGCAAACCCGAATCAAAGAAGTGCGCCTCATCGAGCCCGATCACATCGCCCTCAAACCCGGCGAGCTGCTCGGGCCGATCAATCGTCTGCGCAGGAAGCGACTTCCCGTCGTGCGTTGTCAGGTCGGTCGGGTGGTACCGGTCGTCGAGCGATGGTTTCACCGCGACAACAGCGCCAGCGCCGGCGTCCCGCGCCGCGAGCATCCGCTCGATCAGCGCCGTCGTCTTGCCAGTGAACATGGGGCCGCAGATGACCGTCAGCGAGCCGCAGCGGGTTGTTGCCTTGCCATTCGTCACCGCGCCATCGTAGTGAACACGCCGCGACCGCGCACAACACCGCCCGGCCTCTTCTCGAAGACCTGGCGGTTGTGATTCATTCAATCCACGAATCCAGCCATGCTCAGCCGCACAGCCCCGAGTTCGTCGTGATCCGATCGCCGCTCTACACACCACAGGCGGCGGGGCAGCGCCGAACAACCCGCAACGCTTTCGATGTTCGATCAGTGCTGATCTGCACTGAACACGCCGGATCCGCCGTGTCCGAAATCGTGACGATCCGGACACGCACCGCGCCCGATCCCGCGATACGATGGGGTCGCACACATCCAGGTCCGAGATCGCACCTCCCCTCGAAACCACAGAGAATCAACCAATGAGCGGAACCGTCATCATCTTCATCGTGGTCTTCCTCGCGCTGCTCGTCGGCATCGTGTTGTACGTCGTCGGGATCTACAACAAGCTTGTCGCGCTCAAGAACCGCTTCAAGAACGCCTTCGCGCAGATCGAGGTCCAGCTCAAGCG
>JAJDDA010000088.1 GCA_029260535.1 Phycisphaerales bacterium
CGCGGCGACCGGGACCATCTCGTCGATCTCGGAGTGCAGCGCCAGCAACGGGATCGGTGTCCAGCCACTGATGTGCTGGAGCGGGTCCAGCCTGTTGATGATGTCGGCGCCGTACATCTTCAGGTACGGCATCAGCGAGAAATCCCCGGCGGTTGATTCGACCGCAGCCGCTTTGAAGGGGTGCTCATCGCAGAGCCTCCGCAATGTCGCCATGCCCCCCGCCGACATGCCACCGATTCCGAGCCGATCGAGATCAAAGACGCCGTTCCATTGGGGATCCGCGAGCGCTTCGATGACGTGATCGATCTCGCCGACCATCTGCTCGACGGCGTACAGCGTGCGGTCCGGCTGGTGCATCGCGCGGTCGATCCGTTCCCCGTGCCCCGGGAGGTCCACCGCGACCGCGGCGATCCCGGCGCGGAGCCACCTGCTGTACCGGCCCGGGTCGATCTCTTTGTTCGCGGTCCTGCCGTGCATCCAGAGCATCGTCGGCGCGGGTGATTCCCAGTTGGGGTGCGCGACGAGCGCCGGGACACCGGCGAGGGTCGTCAGGCGCGTCTGCTCTCGCAGCGAGGTCGGGAGTCCGGCGAATCGGTCGATCATCGCCTGATCGTAGCAATGTAGGTAAGACGGGCACACGAGCCGGGATGGGCGTTATCATCACCGTCCGATGCGCAACAAAGCCACGAACCCATCGCCGACCGCCGACCGATTCCGCAAAACGAGAGCGGCGCACAGCGATGAGACCGCCGAGGACTACGTCGAGGCGGTGGCGCAGCTCATCGAATCGAGCGGCGAGGCGCGCATCAGCGATCTGGCGCGGGTGATGGGGGTCAGCCACGTCACCGTGACACGGATCATCGCAAGGCTCCGCGACGCCGGGCTCGTGCTGCAGGAACCGTACAAGCCGGTGACCCTCACGCCGGCCGGCCGCCAACTGGCCAAGGCGTCGAGCGAACGGCACGAGGTCGTGCTGCGGTTCCTCCGAGCGATCGGGGTCCCGCCGAAGCAGGCGGAGATCGACGCGGAGGGGATCGAGCACCATGTGAGTGCGCAGACGATCAAGGCGATGCGGCGTTTACTCAAAGAGAAGGCCGCGGATTGAATCCAACCGAGGGAGAGCTTCACGGGCGCGACTCCCGCGCCACCTGTTGATTGTCAATCGGGGATCGGCTTGCCGTGCGGGTCGATTGCGCCGGTGGTGTGCTCGCGCAGCTCGCTCGCCATCTCTTCCGAGGTCACATGCTCGAGTTGTTCGGCGGTCGCGTGGACGTGGTCGGGGCGCAGGCCGAGCTCGTTGACGAGGTACGTTTCCCAGAGCCGGTGCGTTCGGACAAGTCTCCGTGCCTCGGAGCGACCGGTGTCGGTCAGTTCGGCGCCGGCAGCTTGGAAGTTGATCTCGGATCTCTTGATCGCACGCCGGACCGCGATCCTTGATGGGATCCCGCCGCCGAGGGCGCCGCGGATGTTCCCGCTGGTGAGCGCGACGTGCGCCTCGTTCTCTTCGAGCCGGTAGAGCATCGCGAGCAGGTCCTCGCGGGCGATCGCGGCGCTGAGCGAGACGGCGCGCCAGCGCTTGGCGAGGACGCCGTGGTTGGGCGCGAACACGATCGCGAGACCCATCAGCGCCCCCGCGACCACCGTCATCATCCCGGCGGCGCTGAGCGAGTGCTCCAGGCCGACCCACATCGGGCCGAAGGCGCCGAGCACGTAGCCGCCGATCCCCGCGATCATCGCGAAGACCACGCTGAGCAGGACCTGCGTCGCGAGCCGATCCGTGAACATCCGCGCGGTCGCGGCGGGGCAGACGAGCATCGCGACGACGAGGATCGATCCGACCGCCTCGAACGACGCCACCGCGGCGATCGCGACCAGCGCCGTTGTCACAAAGTGCACCGTGCCGGCGTGGATCCCGAGCGAGGTCGCCAGTTCCGGGTCGAACGCGGTGATCCGCAACTCCTTGAAGAAGAGCATGATCGCCAGCGCGACAATCACCGTGATGATGAGCAGCGTGAGCGCCTCGCGCGGGAAGCCGGGCCACATGCTCGGATCGAGCAGGTCGCCGATCGTCTGGGGACCAAGCCACAGCACGTCTTCCAACTGACCGTACAGCACGCACTCGGCGTCGAGATCGACGCTCCGCGCTGCGGCTCGCTCCATCAGCAGCACACCAAGCGCGAACATCACCGAGAACACCACACCCATCGCGGCGCCCGGTTCGAGCTTGCCGTAGCGTTTGACCAGCTCGATCAGCACCGCGGCAACGAGCGCTGCTGCTATCGCGCCGAGGAGCATGGGACCGGCGCTGCGCGTCCCAAAGACGAGGAACCCGACGACGATCCCGGGGAGCACGGTGTGCGAGATCGCGTCGCCGAGCAGGCTCTGGCGCCTCAGCAGGAGGAAGTTGCCGAGCATCGCGCAGCAGATCGCGGCGAGCGTCCCGGTCAGTATCGCGGGGAGATCGATCTGGAGGAAGAGGCTCATCGCGCGCCCCCATCGGCTGATCCGATCGGGTGGACGCTCGGTATCGGGAGACGCCCCTCTCGCTGGAGTTGCACCTCGAGCTGCTTGACGAGGTCCGCGTCGAGGACGTGCTCGACCAGGTCGGCGGCGTGATCGACGTGCGACGGCGCGATGTCCGCAAAGGTGACGAGGTACTCCTCCCAGAGCCTGTGGTTCCTGGTGACCCGCTGGGCGCTGGCGTACCCCTCGTCGGTTAGTTTGATTCGGCTGTGGCTCAATTCGAGCAGACCGCTGCGGCGGAGCGATCGGAGCGATCGATTCAATTGCGCCTGACGCCACGCCCTCCGGCGGAGCAGATCCGAGATGGTCGCATGGCGCTGCTGCGGTTCGCCCGATTCCACGACCTCGAACAGCGCCCGGAGCGTGTGCTGCCTGGCGATGGACCGGCGCAGCATGATTCGGCGGACGACCCCGGCGATGACCCCTCGGCTTGGCGCGAGAAAAAGACTGACGAGGTAGATACCCCCGGCTGTGAGAACAATCACCGCGCCGGCGGGGGTGTCGGTGAGCAGCGCCGACATGCTCGCACCGAAATAACCGCTGATCGCTCCAAAGAACGCGGACAGGCACGCCATGCGCCAGAGCCGATCGGTCCAGAGCCGCGCGGTTGCCGGCGGGATGATGATCAGCGCGACGACGAGGATCAGCCCCACCGCCTGCAGCCCGATGACGGTGACGATCACGACGATCGTCATCATGGCAAGATCGATGCGCACGACCGGCCAGCCCTGCGCCATGGCGAACTCCTGATCGAAACAGATCAGGCGGAATTCTTTGAAAAGCAGCGCCACAAGAATTGCACTGAGCACCGCGGCTGCGCCCAGCGCGATCGCGTCTCCGGTGAGCATCGCGGCAGTCTGCCCGAAGATGAAGGCGTTGATCCCGCCCTGGCCCCCCACGTCGATGCTCTGGATGTAGCTGAGCAGGACAACGCCAACTCCGAAAAACACCGAGAGGGTCGCTCCGATCGCCGCGTCGATCTTGAGCCGGCCCGTCGCCGCGATCGCCTGCACCGTCAGGACGCCCAGCACCCCGGTCACCGCGGCGCCCCCAAGAAGTATGGGCAGCTTGTATTCGAGCGCCCCGATCGCCGCGGCGATGAGGAACCCGATCGCGACCCCCGGGAGCGTCGAGTGCGCCAGCGCATCGCTCATCAGCGCGCGCTTGCGCAGGAGCGTGAACGTCCCGATCGTCCCCGCTGCGGCGCCGAGCAGCAGGGCGCCAACGACCACCACCGCGGAGTTGAATCCCGCGGAGAAGGTCAGCACGCGGAGGATCTCTCCGAGCGTCGGCCACTGCATCGAAGCCGGTGCGAGTGAGGCGATCATTTTTTCGCTGTTCGTGAGGACGACGTTCGAGCGAGCGCTTCGGAGGCCTCGTCAAGAAGAGTCAGGCGCCCGCCGTAGGTCTTCTGGAGGTTCTCCTGCGTGAAGACTTCCGCGACCGGGCCCTGCGCGACGATGCGCATGTTCAGCAGCAGGACATGATCGAAGTAGTCCGGGATCGTCTGCAGGTCGTGGTGCACGCAGATCACGGTGCGTCCCTGATCGCGGAGCGTGCGCAGGACATCCACAATCGCGCTTTCGGTCGCGGCGTCAACTCCGGCGAAGGGCTCATCCATGAAGTACAGCTGCGCGTCCTGCGCCAGCGCCCTTGCCAGAAAAACCCGCTGCTGCTGGCCACCGGAGAGCTGGCTGATCTGCCGGTTGGCGAAATCCACCATCCCGACTCGGTCCAGGCATTCCATCGCGGCCTTCTTGTGCGCTCTGGTCACCGGCTTGCACCACCCGATCGCGCGGTACCGACCCATGCACACCACATCGAGCGCCGAGACCGGGAAGTCCCAGTCCACGCTGCCGCGCTGCGGGACGTAACCGACGAGTTTTCGCTGGGCGCGGATCGCTTTTCCGAAGATCTCGATGCGCCCAGCGGCGAGCGGGATCAGCCCCATCGATGCCTTGATGAGTGTGGACTTGCCGGCGCCGTTGGGTCCGACGATCGCGGTGAGCTTTCCGATGGGCGCATCGAAATCGATATCCCACAGCACCGGCTTGCGGTGGTACGCGACGGTGACATCATGCACCGCGAGCGGGCTCTCGGCGCTGTGCTCAGGCCTGAGGTCGAGCGAATCCTGTCTTGATGGTTGGTGTACTTCAGTGAGCGCCATCGATCAGTTGCCTTCCCCGTGAGCGCCGTCGCCGGTGAGCATGCCCTGCATCCCGCGTGCTGGCGCGCTGCCACCCAACGCTCGCGCGATGATCGTCGCGTTGTGATCGATCATGCCGATGTAGGTGCCCTCATAAGTCCCGGGCGCGCCCATCGCGTCGGAGAAGAGGCTCCCGCCGATGACGACCTCGTGCCCCCTGGCGCGCGCGCCGGCGATGAGCGCCTTGACGCTGCGGTCGGGGACGGTCGTCTCGACGAAGACCGCCGGGATCTGCTGCTCGACAAGGATGTCCACGAGGCGCTCGATCTCGCGCACGCCGGCTTCGGACTCGGTACTGATGCCCATGATGCCCATGACCTCGAGCCCGTACCGGCGCCCGAAGTAGTTAAACGCATCGTGCGCCGTGATCAGCACACGCCGATCCTCCGGGATCGTTCCGATGATCAGCTCGACGTATTCGTCCAGCTCGGCGAGACCTTCCTGATACTTCTTGAGGTTTGCTTCGTACTGCTCGGCGTTGGCCGAGTCGATCCGCGTCGCGAGTTTGTCCGCGACCACCGCGGCACATCTGGACCAAGCGGTGGGGTCCATCCAGACGTGCGGGTCGAAGTGCCCCTGGAATTGTTCCGGCTCGAGCAGGTACTGCTCGTCGATGATCTCGGTGACCGCGAAGACCGGCTTGCCCGAACCCGCGATGCGGATGAACGCGTCGGACATCTTTCCCTCGAGCAACAGCCCGCTGTAGAAAACCGCATCGGCGCGCATGAGCTGGGCCATGTCGGATCGCGTGAGCTTGTAGAGGTGCGGGTCGACGCCCTCGCCCAGGAGCCCGGTGATTTCGCCGTTCTCGCCCGCGATGCTCCGAGCGATGTCCGCGACCATGCCCGTCGTCGCGACACAGGTGTACGAGGGCGCCGTCTGGTCCGCGCGCAACTGCCGCGGCGCCAGCGTGATCCCGGCCATGAGCAGCAACGCCACCGCCACGATCAGGGAGAGTTTGGGGCTGGGTCGTTGCTGGAGAAAGCTTGTCATGGTGCGGCGCCTTGTGGGTGGTTCTGAATTGTAGCATAGGCTACATTTTGCCCCGAATCATACCCTGCCGCCTGATATTGGGTCAAGGGGCGCCTCAGCCCCGTACGAACGGGTTCGTGGCTTTTTCGTGGCCGATGGACGTCGGCGGGCCGTGCCCGGGGAGGGCGGCGGTCGAATCGTCGAGCGTGTAGAGCCGACGGCGGATCGATTCGTGGAGCATCGCCTCGTCGCTCGTGGGGAAATCGGATCGACCGATGGAGCCGGCGAAGAGCGTGTCACCGACGAACGCGACCCGCTGCTCCGAATCATCATCGGTCTGCAGATCGATTGTCACGCCTCCTGGTGAATGCCCCGGTGTGTGCAGGATCTTCCAATGCCTGCCCAGCAGTTCGAGCGTCATCCCGTCTTCGAGCGCGTGGGTCACCCCGGTTGCGCAGGAGATCGGCGCCCCCGCCGCTGCGGAGAGGTTGAGCATCGGGTCGTTCAGCCACGCGTGCTCGCTTGGATGCAGGTACACCGGAGCGTCTGGGAACGCGCTTGCGACCTCGTCCAGCCCCGCGATGTGATCGACATGGGCGTGCGTCAGGACGATCGCTTCAACCTTCAGGCTTTGCTCGTTGATGCGTTCGATCATGCCGGCGGGGCCCATACCGGCGTCCACGATCCAGCAAGCCGGGTGTTCCGGCTCGGTGACGGTGTAGCAGTTCGTCTCGTAGGGACCGAGGACAAACCGTTCGATGATGGGGGTTTGGGTCATTTCTGCCATGTTTCGGGGCCTCGTTTGCGTTAGACTATACGATCAACCGGAGGCTGCATGTGCTGATTCGAAACCTTGACGAAACCCCCAAGAGCCCCGTGGCTATGGAAGGCGCTGATCGCGTCACCATGGCGATGATGATCGGTCGCGATGACGGCGCCCCCAACTTTGCGATGCGGCAATTCCACATCGAGCCGGGAGGGCACTCGCCTCGGCACAGCCACGACTACGAGCACGAGGTGCTGATCCTCGGCGGCGCAGGGACTTTTTACTTCGATGGCGCTGACCACCCGATCAAGAGCGGGGACGTGATCTACGTCCCGGCTGATGAGGAGCACCAGTTCATCGCATCAACCTCCCATGAGGATGAGGGGTTACGCTTTATCTGCCTTGTGCCGGTGGAGCGGAATTGCGGGAGCGACACGCCCGGGAGTTGATCTCGCTGGTTTCAAGCGGGCACGAGCGGTGCGACAGCAAGAAGGAGTAGCCGATGAGCAACCTCACGCCAGAATCATCTGACAATGAAAACACCCTGGGAGAACAGAATCCCACCGGTTCATACAAGGGTGTGTTCGCGCTGCTGTACCCCGCGGTGATCGTCGCGTGCGCTGTCGTGTGGGTGAAGAACGATGCGCTCGCCGGTGAGGCCTTCCTCGGGATGGTCATCACCGTCGCGCTCTTCCCAGTCTGGGTCGCGGCCTCGACGAGGCAGTCGGTTTCGGTCCGCACCTCAAGGGGCGCGCAGATGAACCGGATGGTTGCCGCGATCGAGAACATGCGGCGTGAAGCCGGGCTCTCCGAGAACGCCAAGCGCGTGCTGCACCGCCGCGAGGAACGCGAGCTGCTCCGGCAGGCGATCGAACAGGATATTGAGGCCGAAGACTGGGACGCCGCGATGACGCTCGTGAAAGAGCTCGCCGAGCAGTTCGGGTACCGCCTCGACGCTGAGGAGTTCAGGGCCCGGATCGAGCAGGCAAGAACACAGACCCTCGATCGCTCCGTGATGTCGCTCATCGAGAAACTCGACACGATGATCGCCGATCGGCATTGGGAAGACGCGAGAGCCAAGGCGGCGAAGATCGTCCGGCTCTTCCCGGATTCGCCGAGGATCGACGGCTTGGTCGAACGCGTCGAGGTCTCCCGCAACCGCTACAAGCTGGACCTGGAAAGGAAGTTCCTCAAGGCCGCCGAGCGCGAAGAGATCGAGCACGCGATGAAGCTGCTCAAAGAAATGGACGAGTACCTCGGATCCGACGAGGCGGAGCCCTTCCGCGAGGTCGCCCGGGGCGTCATTGGCAAGGCCCGGGACAATCTCGGTGTCCGGTTCAAGCTCGCGCTGCAGGATCGCGCCTGGAATGTCGCGCTCGAGGTCGGTGAGCGGATCATGGCCGATTTCCCGAACACCCGGATGGCGGATGAGGTCCGCGAGATGCTCGATACGATCCGGGAGCGCGTCTCACAAACACCGAGCCCTCGGTAAGGCATGTTCTACCCGAACACGACCGAGCCGAGCCTAGGTCGTGGCACGCTGGTCCGATTCTTTCGGCGGTGGTGTTTTCCAGAGCCGGATCATCAACAAACCTACACCGACGAGCAGCAGCGCATCTGCGATGTTGCTGACCCATGGCCAGAGTTCTGTTCCTGCGCCACCCGGCCAGGACAAGCCGAAGGGCAGGTGCACCCCTGGCGCCGGGTGCAGGAAATCGCGTACACACCCGAAGACAACCCGGTCGTACAGGTTGCCGATCCCGCCGGCGAAGATCAGCCCCAGCGCCGCGTGCGCGAGCCGATCACGGCGCGACGTCCATTTCGCGAACATCCACATCCCGAACGCAAACGCGATCCCGGTAAAGAGGACGAAGAACCACCGTTTCCCTGCGCCGACCCCGAAGACCGCGCCGGGATTCAGTACGAGCTGCAATTCGAGGACGCGCGGGATGACCTGCACCGGATCGTGGATGGGGAGCAATCCACCGATCTGCTCAGGAGCGAGCGCCAGCACCCGCTCGCGATCGATGCGCACCGGCTGATCGGCGATGCGGGCAAAGGCGATTGATTTGCTGATGAGATCGATCGCGGCGCCGATTAATGTGAAACTAGCGAGCATCGTCCACGCGCGTAGATCGCCTAATGCGCTCCCCTGCGGAGGGTTGGCTTTCTGTGGCTCGGTCACTGGTAGTAGTTCTGGCGGTCCTGCTCTCGGGCGCCTTCGAGCGAGAGCGTGGTCCAGGGGGTGGCGTCGAGGCGCTCGCGCCCGATGGGACCACCGGTGATCGAGCAGATGCCGTACACGCCCTCGTTTATCCGCGAGAGCGCCTCGTTGATCTGGGTGAGCAAACGACGCTGGCTCTCGACGAGCCCAAGCGAGAGCGCCTGCTCGTATTCCTCAGATCCCTGGTCGGCCTGGAACGAGGTTTCGCTCGCGTTGAAGACCTCGGTTTCCATGGCGCTGACATCACCGGCGACTTCGGTTCGCTTGAGCAAGAGGATGTCGCGGTACTTGTCGAGTTGCGGCTTGGACAGCGGAGATTTTTTGAGACGCCGGGTCTTCGATTTTTCTTCCGGTTCGTCGCTCGTGTGTGAGCGGACGATCTTGATGCCGGCGCGAGCGGCGAGCCCCGACGCTGCAGCACGGGCCTCGGTCAGCGTGTGCCGTTCGTCCTTCGCTTTCGGCGCCGGCTTCTTCTTGGGCTTCTTGGGAGCGGCGGCCTTGGTCGCCTTTTTAGAGACCGCCTTTTTGGGCGCCTTCTTGATCGCGGCTTTCTTGGAAACAGCCTTCTTCGCGACAGCCTTCGAGGCCTTGGCTGCCGGTTTCTTCACGGCCGCTTTTTTGCTCGTCGCTTTTTTCGCGGAAACCTTCTTCGCCGGGGCTTTTTTCACAGCCGCTTTCTTTGCAGCAGGCTTCTTCTTTGTTGGGGTTTTTTTCACGGCCGCCTTTTTAGCAGCCGGCTTCTTCGAAGCGGCTTTCTTGGCGGTGGATTTCGAGCGCACGGCCTTCTTCTTCGTCGTAATTTTCTTCGACGAGGCCTTGGACCTGGTGGTCGCCTTTGATTTGGTTGCCGTCTTCTTTTTGGCCACCTGGGTTCGCTCGGTTGGGCGCCGTAGTCGGAATCTGGATCGAGCCGGTGGGACCGATCTGGGCGCGGGCGGCGAGTGTAGCCCTCAGAAGCAGCAGGGTCAAAGCCGACGGCGATACCTGTTCGGCGGTCGTTAGGATTTTACGGCGGGCTTCGCGTCGATTTCGACCCGAGATCTTGTCTCGATCTCGTACTCGCCGAACTTGCGGAAACGCTCGTATCGGCGTCTCGGCAGGTTTTCCGGCTTGAATCGCCGCAGCTCGCGGAGGCGATCGACGATCCATTTCTGCACGTTGATCGCGGCCTGCTCGGGATCCCGGTGGGCGCCACCGAGCGGCTCATCGATGACCGCATCGACGATGCCGAGTTTCAGGTTGTCCGCCGCGGTGAGGTTCAGCGCCCTTGCCGCAGCGGTGTTGGTCTGCTCGTTGGCCTCTTTCCAGAGGATCGCGGCGCAACCCTCTGGGCTGATCACCGAGTACCACGAGTGCTGGAGCATCGCGACACGATCGGCAACCGCGATACCGAGCGCGCCACCGGAACCGCCCTCGCCGATGACAATCGAGACCACCGGGGTTTTGAGCCGGCTCATCTCGCGGAGGTTGTACGCGATCGCTTCCGCCTGGCCGCGCTCTTCGGCGCCGAGCCCCGGGTAAGCGCCGGGCGTGTCGACGAACGTCACGATCGGGAGGTTGAATTTCTCGGCGATTTTCATCTTCGCCATCGCCTTGCGGTACCCCTCGGGGTGCGCACAGCCGAAGTGGCATTCGAGTTTTTCCTCGGTGTCCTTGCCCTTCTGGTGGCCGATGACGAGGCACTTGATCGATCCGATCCGCGCAAAGCCGGTCACGATCGCCGGGTCATCGCCGAAGCGGCGGTCGCCGTGCACCTCGCAGAAGTCTTTGCAGATCATCCGGACATAGTCGCGCGTCTGCGGACGGCGCGGGTGCCTCGCAACGCGGACAGTGTTCCAGGGCGAGAGGTTCTTGTAGATCGTCGCGAGCATCCGCTCGTGGGCTTCGCGGAGCTTGCCGATCTCGATCTCGAACCCGCCGTCGTCGCTCTTGTCACCGGTGCCGGTATCCGAACTCCGAGCCGCGGCGCCCTGGAGCGCCTCGATCTGGCGCTCGATCTCAGCGAGCGGTTTTTCAAAGTCGAGGTGGTGGAGTTTGGCCATCGGTTCGGTGGATCAATCTGGTCGGTGTCAGGAGTGGGTCGGTGACAGGAACGGAGCGTCAAGTGTAGCCTGAGGGGGTCTGCGAGTGAACAACCATCCCGGATGAGGACACGACCGATTGGTCCGATGCCGGGACTCCTGATTTTGAGGGAAGCGATGGGCGCCACACAATTAGCGGTTATCGGCGGCGGGAACATGGCATTAGCGATCCTGCTCGGGGCATTCGAGGAGGAGGCGATCGATCCTGCGGGTGTCGTCGTCGCGGAGCCGGACGAGGCGAAGCAAGCCATCTTCATCGACCGTGGGGCGCGTTGCGTTCGGGATGCATCCTCGCTCGCTGACGAGATGGTCTCGGATACCCAGATCATGCTCGCGGTCAAGCCGCAGGTGTTCCCGGCTGTCGCATCACAACTGGGCGATGTTGGTGATCGCGTTGTGATCTCGATTATGGCCGGTGTGCAGAGCGAGACGATCCGAACGGCGCTGGGCGGCGCGGCGCGCGTCGTGCGCACGATGCCCAACACCCCGGCGCAGGTCGGCATGGGGGTCACGGCGATCACGCTCGGCGCTGGCGCACGCGAGGGCGATGATGCGCTGGCGCAGTCCATCCTCGGCGCTGTCGGCGATGTGGTTCATATCGATGAGAACATGCTCGACGCGTTCACCGCGGTGGTCGGATCAGGACCCGCGTATGTCTTTGCGCTCGCCGAGGCCATGAGCACCGGCGCCAGGGCGGTCGGAATCGATGCGCAATTGGCGGACCGGATCGTGCGCGGGACGATTGAGGGCGCGACATCGCTGCTCGTCGATCGCGGTGATCAATCACCGGAGGCGCTGCGGCTCGCGGTGACGAGCAAGGGCGGCACAACGGCGGCGGCGATCGGCTCGATGGAGAGCGAGGATTTTGTAGGGATTGTCGAGCGAGCGATCATCGCGGCGCGGGATCGGGGCGCAGAACTCGGGAACAATCAGTAATCCCGTCGGGAAAAGACCCAGCAACAGATCGCGAGGATGAACGCTTCGAAACCGAGGGAGGTGCCGACGACCCAGAGGATTGATCGCGCCCTGAATTCCTCGAGTTGCGCCCTTGCCGCGATCCGGTTGGCGTCTTCGTCGAACTGGCCCTGGAATTCCGCGACGATCTCGTTGCCTTCTTCGTCGAGAATGATTCTGTCGTTGGTGTCCTCGCTGCCACTCCCGCTGCCGAACGATGAGCTGGCGATCTCTTCCATCTCTCCCATCTCGATAAGTGCTCGCTGGAGCAGGTCGAGGGTCTCGTTGGTTTTGGGGAGTGCGCTCTTGACGTTGACCGTCCGCGCGTGCCACCACGTCAAGGTATCGAGGTTCTTCTTCGCCTCGTCGCGCTTGACAATCGCGCGATCGATGGCGTCCTGGTCGTAGCCCTCGGTGATCGTGTCGAGCAGGAACCCTTTCACGCCATCGCCGTTGCTCTCTTCACGATCGATCTTGCGACGCTCGGCGAGTTCTACGTTGAGTACGGCGCGTTCGTACGTCTCCTGGGTGAACGCCTTGAATGTTATCAGCGAGGAGTCGGTCGCGTTGAGCAGGAACAGGAAGAACCAGAAGAGCAGCGCGATGATCATCGCGGCGATCGTCGATCGGGTCAGCAGTCCCACCAGTGCGCTGATGCAGTACAGGTAACTGAAGAAAATAATCATCAGCGGGATCGCGAGGAACACCGCCGGCTCCCAGGTCTTGCCACGAAGCCCTAATACAAGGAATGAGAGCGCCGTGAACACCGTCACCTGCATCGCAACAAAGAGCAACGCCGCCGCATACTTGGTCAGGAACAACCGGACGCGCCCGATCGGCTTGCTCAGCGCCAGATCGATCGCGCCTCCAGAGATAAAGTCCGGGATGATCCCCGCGGTCGTCACGATCGCGATGATCGCCGTCGCCCAGGCGAGCCAGAACTTGAACCCGAAGTTCAGGAAGAGGAACTTGTAGAACGTCTCGGGGGTCATCCCCATCGCTTCGAGCGGCAGCGGCGTCTTCCAGATGAGGACAGCGAGGTACCCGTCCTTGAACCCGATCGATGCGAACGCGAACACCACCACTCCCGACAGGATCATCGAGAGCCAGAAGAGCTTCCGAGCGTTGAGCTCGCGGTAAGCGTCACAAAAAAGAGCCGCGGTCTGGAGAACGATCATCGCTTGCCCCCTTTCGCGTCCTTGCGTCTGCGTTTACGCACGCCGCCTGGATCACCACCACCTGCCTCGACGGCATTCATGAAGAGGTCCTCAAGCGAATTCCTCGTCGGTTTGATGGAATGAATCGTGATCTGCTTGGCACGGAGCGCGTCGATCATCGGCTGGATCTCGTGGATGTCGGCGACCGTTGTGCGCACGACACCCGCGGAATATTCAATGGTTTCGCATGTCAGGTCCAGTGCTGAACCGACCAGAACCGATTCATCGTGCTCCGTATGCACCGAGACGCGGAACTCGTACCGCTCGCTCTCGGCGGTGAGCTCGTCGATCGTGCCTTGCTGGACGACCTCGCCCTTGACCATGATCGCGACGCGGTCACAGGTGAGTTCGAGTTCGCTGAGCAAGTGGCTGTTGATGAAGACCGTCTTCCCCTGCTCCTTCATGCGCTGGATAATCCCGCGGATCTCTTTGCGCCCGAGCGGGTCGACCCCGTCGGTCGGCTCGTCGAGCAGGACCAGGTCGGGGTCGTTGACGAGCGCCTGCGCGACTCCGAGCCTTTGCTTCATCCCCTTGGAGTACTGCCCGACGCGGGTCTTCCGCCATTCGCTCATCCCGACGACGTCGAGCAGTTCGTCGGCGCGCTTGCGGCGGACCGGCTTGGGCACCCCGGCCATCGCGCCGAAATGGTCGACGACCTGCTCGCCGGTCAGGTAGTCGGGGAACCGCAGGTGCTCGGGGAGGTATCCGACGCGGGTGAGTGTCGATTTGTCGCCGATCGCTGATCCGAGCATCCGGCCCTTGCACTTGCTGGCGCGGACGATGGTCATGAGGATCTTGACGAGCGTCGATTTGCCCGCGCCGTTGGGACCGAGGAGCCCGAAGACCTCCCCGGGGTGGACCCGGAGCTCGACGCCGCGGAGCGCCTGGACACCGCCCCGGTACGTCTTGGCGACGGAATCGATATCGATCACGAGTTGGTCCGAGGCGGGCATCGGTGGATCTTCCCCTATCGTTTGAGACGGCGCCACTTGATGGGCATCGCGGATGCTCCCTTTCATCGGTGATCCTGTCGGTTCACGCGGAACATCGACGATTCCGCATCCGGTACAGTGGGTCGCATGTTCACCGAATTGCGCGAATTCATCCTGGCGCTGGAATCCGCGGACGAATTGCGCACGATCTCGGCGCCGGTCTCTCCCGCGCTGGAGATCGCCGCGATCACGGACCGTGTATCGAAATCACCGGCGCCGGCGCTGCCCTCGGCATCGACGCGGCGCAACGACCCGCGGTTCAACCACCTCGGGGGTCGGGCGCTGCTCTTTGAGAACGTCGAGGGCTCGTCGATCCCGGTGCTCATCAACGCCTTCGGCTCGTACCGGCGGATGGAACTCGCGTTGGGTTGCCATGAACAAAGAGGCGGCTTGCCAAGCGGCCGGTTCAGCGGGGGCCTCGACGGGATCGCGGCGAGGATCGGCGGACTGATCAAGCCGGAACCCCCCGCTTCGATCGGCGCGGCCCTAAAAAAAGCGCGCACGATGGCGCCCCTGCTGCGTACACCGCCTCGGAAGGTCCGTTTCGGGCAGTGCCAGGAGGTTGTGTACGAGGGGAGCAACGTTGATCTCGGGATGCTCCCGCTGCTCAAGTGCTGGCCGCTCGATGGGGATCTGGAATCGGTCGGGTACCCGGCGGGTGTCAACGAGGGTGTCCCGGGGATCGACACCGACGAGAGCCTGCGGGGCAGGTACATCACGTTCGCGCACACGCACACGATCCACGCGGACGACGCGGGCAAGGCGAAGCCGCCGTCGCGCAACGTCGGGATGTACCGCGTCCAGCGCATCGGCAAGCGGAGGCTCGCGATGCACTGGCACATGCACCACGACGGCGCGAGGCACTGGCGATCGTGGAAGCAGCGCGGCGAGAAGATGCCCGTCGCGATCGCGCTGGGCGGCGAATCCGTGCTGCCCTTCGCCGGGATCGCGCCGCTGCCCCCAGGCGTGAGCGAATTGCTCCTCGCCGGATTCCTGAACG
>JAJDDA010000089.1 GCA_029260535.1 Phycisphaerales bacterium
AAGAAGGCCGAGCTTCGAGCGGACCGGCAGCAGACAGTCGCCGATGTGCGCGCCGCACGCGCACGGCTAGAATACTTGCTCGACGCGGCGTCTTCGATCGTCTCGCGTTCGCGGGACGAACTCGCACAGACCACCGACACCGTTCACGGCTCCGAGCCGGGTTGGGCCGCGATCACAACCATCGAGGTGACTGCGTCCGAAGCTGGCATTGTCGAGATGCTTGGGCTAACGAATGGCTCATGGGCGGATGAGAAGACGCCCGTAGTGACCGTCGTGCAGCCCGACCGGCTGCGATTCCGCGCGTCCGGGCTCCAGAGCGATCTGGGCGTGTTGCGTGACGGGTTGACCGCACGGATTGTGCCACCGACACCGACCACCGCCGGTCGTGCGGTGCCTCTGACCGAGACGATGGCCGGTACGATTTCACTCGGCCTGGCCGGTGATCCCAACGACCGCACACTTGAACTTTTCATCGTGCCCGAGGAACTCAAGACCTGGGCTCGTCCAGGTGTCTCGGCACAGTTGGAGATCGTCATAGATACAACAGCTGCTCCAGAGCTGGCCATCCCGCTCGCCGCGGTCCAGCGTGACGGACTGACACCCGTCATCTTCCGCCGCAACCCGGACAACCCTAACGAGGCAATCCGCATGGAGGCGGACCTCGGCCTCGATGACGGGCGGTGGGTCGCTCTGCTTAGCGGCCTGCGTGACGGAGACGAAGTTGTCCTCGACGGCGCATTCCAGCTCATGCTCGCGACCAGCGGGTCAATCCAGAAGGGTGGACACTTTCATTCCGATGGCACCTTCCACGAAGGGGAGGACTAAGCCATGCTGAAAGCTGTCATCCGATTCTCGCTCCAATACTCCAGCCTCGTCCTTATCGCGGCGGTCATGATCGTCGGCTACGCCGGCTATCGGCTGCCTCGTATGAGCGTTGATGTGTTTCCCGAGCTGAATGCCCCGACCGTGACCATCATGGCCGAGGCGGGGGGGCTCGCTGCCGATGAGGTCGAGCAATACGTCACCTTTCCGATCGAGACCGCCGTCAACGGCATGACAGGCGTGAGGCGTGTTCGAAGCGCCAGCGCCATCGGCCTTGGCATCGTCTGGGTTGATCTCGAATGGGGCTCGGACCTCTACAACGCACGCCAACTCGTCGCCGAACGTCTCGTGACCGCCCGCGAAAACTTGCCAGACGAAGTCGAGCCGTTCATCACGCCGATCACTTCGATTGCGGGCGAGATCATGCTGATCTCACTGTCCTCTCCCGATGGCTCGGTAGGCCCGATGCAACTCCGCTCGTTAGGAGAATTTGAACTCCGGACGAAAATACTCGCTGTGCCTGGCGTAGCCCAAGTTGTCGCCATTGGCGGCGAATTGCCCGAGTATCAGGTCAACGTTGATCAAGAACGCCTCCGGCTCTACGACCTAACAATCACCGACGTTGTCGAGGCCGCGGGTGGGGCCCACAGCACGGCTAGTGGCGGCTACCTAGTCAATGTTGATAGCTTTGAGATCCCGATCCGTCAGAAGAGCCGCGTCACACGCCCAGAAGACATCGCTAACACGGTCATCAAATACCACGAAGGTGTGTCGGTGACGATCGGGCAGGTCGCCGAAGTCATACTTGGACCGGCGATCAAACGCGGTACCGCCTCAGAGGGTGGTGAGCCCGCAGTCATCCTGTCGATCCAGAAATCCCCGGGCACAAACACGCTCGCGCTGACCGGCAATCTTGACGCCCTGTTCGACCAGCTCGAACCGACGCTTCCAAGCGGTGTCATGCTCAACCGCGATGTCGTCCGCCAGTCGCACTTTATCGACCGTGCGGTCCACAACGTCACCAAAGTGCTCGGGGAGGCGATCATCATCGTACTCATCGTGCTGATCCTGTTTTTAATGAACCTGCGAACCACACTCATCACGCTCACGGCGATCCCGATATCCCTGGCTGTGGGCTTATTAATGATGGACGCGATGAATCTTGGGTTGAATGTAATGACCCTGGGCGGGCTGACTGTTGCGATCGGCGTTCTCGTCGACGACGCGATCATCGATGTCGAAAATGTATTTCGCCGTCTTAAACAAAATCGAACAACGCCCGAGTCCGAACGCCGCCCGTTCACAGAAGTCATATTTGATGCCAGCAACGAGATCCGCCCTGCAATGGTGTTCGCCACCGTCATCATTGTCATGGTCTTCGTGCCTCTGCTCTTCCTGCAGGGGCTCGAAGGACGGTTCTTCCAGCCACTAGCGCTCACTTATATGATTTCGATCCTGGCCTCACTTCTCGTCGCCTTAACAGTAGTCCCGGCCATGTGTCGGTTCCTGCTCAAAGGGCGATTGAGCGGCAACCACGAGGACCGCGACGGGTTCCTTGTTCGACAGCTCAAGCGTTGGTACGAGCCGTCGCTCAAAGCGGCGATCCGTTTTCGGGCGAGGGTGCTCGGTGGCGCAGGCATTGTCACTGCCGCGGCGTTGCTCCTCGCGAGTACTTTCGGGAGTTCGTTCCTTCCATCCTTTAACGAGGGCACGTTCACTGTGTTCTTGCTTGCGCCTCCCGGCACATCCATCGTCGAGAGCGATCGCCTCGCGACCGAGGTTGAGAAGCAACTCGTCGAAATCGAAGGCGTGCGTTCCGTATCTCGCCGAACAGGCCGGGCCGAACGCGACGAGCACGCCGAACCGGTCAGCAACTCCGAGATCGAGGTCACCGTCGACTCGGGCAGCGATCGTTTTGAGATCCGCGAAGAGATCGACCGCATCCTCGGAGCGGTGCCCGGCATCACTACCATGGTCGGTCAACCTATCGAGCACCGTCTCAGCCATGTGCTGT
>JAJDDA010000090.1 GCA_029260535.1 Phycisphaerales bacterium
TCCACATCGCCGCCGTCCCGTGATCGATCGCCCCGCCGTGATCCCCTTTGCCCCCAATCGCCGAGTCGTCAACGAGCCGCTGCAGGAACTGTTCGCTCGTCAGCACCGAGCACCGCCGCTTCCGCCCCGCGACCAGAATCCGACGATCCGAACTGACCACCAAAAGCGTCCTGGGCGCCGAATCCCGCTCGATGATCCGCTCGATCATGATGTCCGCCGCGTCGGGGCCAGGCCCCGCGAAGACCAGCCGAATCCCCGATCCCTCCGCCAGATCCCGAGGCAGCGACAGCCCCCCGCTCGTCCCGTCGCACACCATCCGGACATCCGCCCCCGCCCACCGGCTCTCCCGGATCAACCCCGCCAGCAAAACCGCGTCAGGACCAGCCAATTCCGGAGGCAGCACCCCCGTGACGTGCAGCACGTTGTACGTGTCGATGAGCAGCCGATCCGCCATGAGGTCCGATGCTCCAGTTGGGTCCAGACGAGGTCCAAAACTGCCCATCCCAGGCAGCCGACAGGGAGACCAACGCGATCACCCGGCCTACCCTATGGCCGATCAATCGGGGTGAACCACTCCGGCTGGTTGAACAACCCGGGGGCCCCCGTCATACTCCCGGATCAATTCCAGAAGACCACCGCAATGTCAGGCGCCGATCAGGAGTCGCCGCCTCAGCATCGCCAAACAACGCCGATTCAATACCGGCAACTACAGGAGCACCCCCAGCCATGGCCATCCGAATCAAGGGCCGAGGCGGCGAAAGCGTCGAACAGATGATGCGCCGTTTCAAGAAGCTCTGCGAAAAGGAAGGACTGACCAAAGACGTCAGGCGCAGGGAGTACTACGAGAAGCCCTCGGAACGTCGCAACCGCACCAAGCGCCGCACGTTCCGCAAGCCCGTCGGCACAGGCCGCTAAGCAGCGCCGCCGACCATCGGTATCGTTCCGCGATATCAATTACACCCTGTCGCCCCGTTACCCCGGGGCGGTTTCGTTTGTGGGGACGCCGGCGATCGTTGCTCAACAAACTGAACACGGCGCCCAAGCACCCCACATCCCCACAGCCCAATGAACAGATCGCGCCGAACGACCGGCGCTGATGAACCCACCACTGAGGACACGACGCCGTGATCACCTTAGACGCGATGACTCTCGCAGCAATGAACCCCGTTTACTTCATCGCACCAGCAGGCGCTATCGCCGCGCTGGTCACCGCCTTCCTCTTCTCACGATCGGTCATGGCCCGACCGGAAGGCGATGCCGAGATGATCCGCATCGCGCAAGCCGTCCGCGACGGCGCGATGGCCTACCTCAAGCGACAGTACAAAGTCGTCTTCGGCGTCTTCATCCTCCTCATCGCCTTCCTCGCCGTCATGGCGATGATGGGCCTTCAGGAAATGCTGACCCTCATCGGCGTACCGATCGCCGGCCTCTTCTCAGGCCTCTGCGGCTGGTTCGGCATGAAGATGGCGACCAACGCCTCCGCCAGAACCACCGCCGCGGTCAAGGAGTCCCTCAACGAGGGCCTCACCGTCGCCTTCCGATCAGGCGCCGTCATGGGCATGGTCGTCGTCGGCTTCGCGCTCCTCGACGCCTCCGTCTGGTTCTTCATCTTCAGCAACTTCACCGAGTTCACGGTCCCCGTCTTCACCACCATCATGCTCTCCTTCGGGATGGGCGCCTCAACCCAAGCGCTCTTCGCCCGTGTCGGTGGCGGCATCTACACCAAAGCAGCCGACGTCGGCGCCGACCTCGTCGGCAAAGTTGAAGCAGGCATCCCCGAGGACGACGCACGCAACCCCGCCACCATCGCCGACAACGTCGGTGACCACCTCGGCGACGTCGCAGGCATGGGCGCCGACCTCTACGAGTCCTACTACGGCTCCATCCTCGCAACCATGGCGCTCGGCGCCGCGGCAGCGATGACACTCCCCGGCATCACCAACGCCCAGTCCGGCGCCCTCGCGATGCTCCTCGCACTCGCGCCCCTCACCCTCGCAGGCGCAGGCATCTTCTGCTCGATCATCGGTGTCTTCACCGTCAAGGCCAAGGAAGACGCCACCTTCGCGCAGCTCCTCAAGGGCCTGCACAAGGGTGTCTACGTCGCTTCCGGTCTCATTGTCATCTGCGCCTTCGCGATCCTCTACACCCTGCTCCAAACCGGCGCCGGTAAAGAAATCGCGACCGCCGCAGGTGTCTCCTGGTTAGGCCTCGGCGGCTCGATCCTCTCCGGCCTCATCGCCGGTCTCGTCATCGCCTACGCCACCGAGTACTACACCTCCTACGAGCACCCCCCGACCCGACGCATCTCCAACCAGGCCATCACCGGCGCCGCGACCGTCATCATCTCGGGTATCGCCGAAGGCATGAAGTCCACATGGGCTTCCATCCTCACCGTGGTCATCGCGATCATCGCCGCGTTCTCCTTCGCAGGCGGCGGTGACAACTTCCTCATGGGTCTCTACGGCGTCGGCATCGCCGCCGTCGGCATGCTCGCCACCCTCGGCATCACCCTCGCGACCGACGCCTACGGGCCGATCGCCGACAACGCCGGCGGCAACGCCGAGATGACCGGCCAGCCCCCGCACGTCCGCGAACGCACCGACATGCTCGACTCGCTCGGCAACACCACCGCCGCCACCGGCAAGGGTTTCGCCATCGGGTCCGCAGCCCTCACCGCGCTCGCCCTCTTCGCCGCCTACCTCCAGGTCGTCCAGATCCAACTCAACGATCAGGCCACCTCCTACGTCAACGCAACCACCATCGAAGAATCAGCCGCAGGCGTCGCCATCCACCAGGGATTCGGCAAGTACGGCCTGATCTTCCCAGGTGAAAACGGCGCCGAAGACACCGTCAGCGGCGCCATCCTCGTCGACAAAACACAGTTCGACAAAATCGAATCCTCCTGGCGCGACATCCCCGTCGGCGACACCTTCACCGTCATCCAGGGCCAGGCCGATGACCACGACCTCACCATCGCCGGTGGTGGTCTCAACTTCGAAATCGTCTCGCTCAACAACGGCCGTATCAGAGATGTCCTCGCCTTCTACGACATGACGCTCACCAACCCCCGCGTCCTCGGCGGCATCTTCATCGGCGTCATGCTCGCCTTCGTCTTCTGCGCGATGACCATGAACGCCGTCGGTCGCGCCGCCAACCTCATGATGGTCGAGTGCCGCAGGCAGTTCGGCAAAATGCGTGAAGGCTTCCTCAAGAACGGCATGTCCAAAGAAGACATCGCCGACCCGATGAAGTGGCCCAAGCAGATCGAGCACGAGGGCGTCCACTACCCCGACTACGCCGCGTGCGTCTCCATCTCGACCGCAGGCGCCCAGAAGGAAATGGTCGTCCCCGCAGTCATGGCGATCACCGTCCCCATCATCGTCGGCCTCGTCCTCTCCGTCCCCGGAGTCGTCGGGATGCTCGTCGGTGGACTCACCTCAGGCTTCGCCATGGCCATCTTCATGGCCAACGCCGGTGGCGCCTGGGACAACGCCAAGAAGCTCATCGAGTCCTACGGCTCAACCACCGCCAGCGAGTTCGCCAACGACCCCAACAAGCGCGAGGCCGTCCCCCACGAGGTCCGCGATGACATCGACCTCCGTGCCCAGGCCCTCATCGCCGATGGCGCGGGCGACACCATCGTCTTCGGCAAGGGCTCCGACATGCACAAGGCCACCGTCGTCGGTGACACCGTCGGTGATCCCTTCAAGGACACCTCCGGCCCCTCGCTGAACATCCTGATCAAGCTGATCTCGATCGTCTCGGTCGTCTTCGCAGGCCTGATCGTCAAGTTCGGCCCCTACCTCGGCGACATGCTCGGTATCAACTAACCAAGCCCGACAACCACGATTCTTCAAAAGCCCATGGATTTCATCCATGGGCTTTTTTACATCAACCCACCATCCGCAATACGATCCCCGATACCCCGATGCCCGCTCAACAACACCAACTCGACCTCCTCGTCGTAGGCCTCGCCCGCAGCGGCACCACCCTCCTCACCAACCTCCTCACCAATCCAAACGAGCGCCGCATCTGTCTCGCAGAACCGCGCCTCAATACCCGCCGCGCCTACCGCCCCGAGAAGCAAACCTACTTCCGCGACCTCGGCTTCCCAGACCCCATCACTACCGCAACGATCCCCGAGCACCTCTTCGCACAAAACCGCGCCGGAATCAAAGAAGTCCGCGCCAAGCACATCACCGCCGCGATCAAACGCTACGACCCCAATCGCATCCTCCTCGTCACCCGAGACGCCAGAGCCGCCCTCACGTCGTACTACGAAAAAGACCAGCGCAACGACTCGCCCCGCAAGTCGTTCCCCGCCAAGCTCTTCCTCCGCACCGCCCCGGTGCTCCTGCGCCTGCTTGATCAGGAACACCGCCGCCTGACCGTCATCCGCTACGAAGACTTCGTCACCAACCCCGACGCACGCGACAACCTCGCAGCAACCCTCGACTGGCCCCTCGACGGCGCCCTCGACCGCTTCAAATCCCTCTCCCGCGGCAACGAAACCACCAAACACGACAACACCATCTCCGCCAAAAGCGTCAACCGCCCCGCACCGACCGACCCCAAAGTCCTCAACACCCTCACCCCGGTCCTGAATAAACTCGCCAAATACCAATCCACCTTCAACTACCCCCACGCCTGGGATCCCCGTGCCACGACCTAGGCTCCGCTAGGTCGTGCTCTTCCAATCTCACCCCACTCTCCCCAATGCCCAAGCCAACCCTCCAACAAGACGCCCCCATCGTCATCATGACCCGGGGTCATTCAGGCTCCCGCGTCCTCGCATGGGCGCTCCAACACCTGGGAGCCCACCTCGGCGCCATCGACGCCAAGCCCACCGGCGACATCCAGGACCGCCGCTTCACGCGCCGCATCAAACGCATCGCCATCGCCCGCATGAACGGCGCGACCGACACCCGCGCCACCCAGGCCCAGGCCAACGCCCTGCTGCGCAAAGCCGCGCCGTGTAAAAAATGGATCGCCCAGCAGAGCAACACCAACCACCTCGAGCACTGGGGCTGGAAGTTCCCCGAGACGATCCTCATCGGACCGGTCGTCGAGCGCGCCTTCCCGAACGCGCGCTACATCCACCTCATCCGCGATGGACGCGACCTCGCCTTCAAAGAGCACCTCACCGACGACCCCTCCCGCAAACTAGGCAAAGCCCTGCTCACCTGCGCCGGCGCCCTAAGCGACCCACCCCACATCAGCGCCGCCAAGTCATGGGCGTACCAGGAACAGGTCTTCCGAACTTTCGCGCAGACCATCCCCGCCGACCGCCTGTGCCGAGTCCGCTTCGAAGAGATGGTCTCACAACCCACCGAGACCGTCCAACGCTGCGCCGATTTCCTCAACCTCCCCATGACCGGCGCCTGCCGCGATTACCTCGCGGACAAAATCAACCCCGCCAAGATCGCGCAGCACCGCGAGAACGACCCCGCACTCATCGCCCAGGTTGAATCGATCATCGGCGATGAATTAACCGCCAACGGCTACGAACTGACCGCGGGCTCGCTCGCGAGCACATAATCCCGCAAAAACCCAGCAGTGTCCCAGACGTACCGCTCGAGCGCCGTCTCACGAGCGATCACCCCCATCGATGCGCGCAGCGCCGAATCACCAGCAAGCCGAGCCATCGCCTCGCCCATCGCCTCCACGCTATCGACCACGATCCCGCCGCCGGTATCGAGCTTCTCAACAAGCACCGGCAGGTCCCGCGCAATAATCGGCAAGCCCGTCAGCATCCCCTGCACAATCGCTTGCGAGAACGTTTCGTTGTGTGTTGATGGCACAAGCAACACATCGAGCGAACGAAGAAAATCAGGTGTCCCCGACGTCGGCATCCAATCGTGCGCAACGATCCGCTCATCGCGAAGCGCCGGCTTCGCGGATGCCTTCTCATAAGAAACCAGATGCAACTCGCACCCTCCAGACGCACCGCCCGGCATCTTCCCGAACGCCTCGATCGCGTCATCAGCGCCCTTCCACGGGTTGTCGAGTTTCCCGAGCACGCCAAACCGAACCACGCCATCGCCACGCACTGCCGAATCCACCGACCCAAACCGTTCCGCATCCGGGATCCCGTAACAGGTCACATGGCGCGCCCCAGGAACAAGCCCCCGAGCCTGCGCCGTGATCGACCCGTTCACACTTACCACCGTGACGCCCTCACCAGCGATCGCCCTGGCGATCTTCGGTTTCACCGTTCTGTGCGCCAACAACGTCAGCCGGTCCGCCATCCCCTTGCGTCGCAACACCTCCAGGATCGGAGCCAAACCCCGCGAGGGGTTCCCGACGATCACCGCGTCGTATACACCGCGCAGGATCCGATTCCTCGCCGCCATCGTGTTCCACAGAGGCTTGATCAGGCTGGGGGTCCGGATCACCCGTGCCCCGCTCAGGTCCATCCGCTCACGCAGCCGCCGATCCCATGTTGCTTCAACCGGGAGCGTCAGATCGACGCCGAGCTCCAGCATCTGTTCCGCCAGCAGCATGTCGAAGAGCTGCACACCGCGCATCGCCTTGCGCTCGCGCCGTGTCAGGAACGACGAACTCAGGAACAGGATCGACGGACGCGCAGTCTCGGGCTCAGTCAACCTGCGGTTCTCCTCTGTGCATTCGCCTGAAACAACAGCTGTTCCTCAACGGTGTCGGTGGCAACCCACCGAGAGAGCAGGGTAGGTAAACAAGCCAACGACATCCAATGCCGAACGCATCACGACCGGGTACGACTCCCAGACGCCACACCCCCAGCGAACTGAACAGGGATCCCAGGGTCGATCTTCGATACAAATTCCTGCGCCGTCATCGCATCGTGCGGGACGCGCCAGCGCAGGAGCTTGGCGAACGCCTTCTTACGCCGCGAGTCACCGCTTTCAACAACCGCAGCATGGTGCTCCAGCCGGTCAGCCAACCGGAACCGATCCCTCGCGTGCGCATCGACGCTCCCGCGCACACGCAATTGCGCCCAGCCGATAGAACCCACGACCCCCGCGACCCCGAACGATCCCGACCGGAGCACACGCTCGGCAAAGACCCTCGTAACACCGGCACAGTGCATCACGTCATGGAACGCAATGATCCCGCCGGGCGCCAGGTGCGGCGAGAAATCAACGAAGTCGCTCGTGACCCCGTCGTACGTGTGATCGCCATCGATCCACAAAAGCCGGATCGAGCGGACCCAGTCCAACGACAGCTTGTGCGCCGTGCATTCGTGAAACTCAATGCTCTCCCGCACACCGGCGCGCTCCAGATTCCCGAAGAACACATCCCGGCACGACGCCGCGCCATCGAGCGACGGATCGGTCACCGAAGGCGACGTCAACGGATCCACCGCGACCACGTTCGACCGGCCCTTCGTTTCCTGTTCGACGCGCGCCAGGATGATCGTTGACCGCCCCTTGAAACTCCCGATCTCAAGCACAACGCCCTCGCCGGGACCGTGAGCAGCCAACACCGCGAGGAATGCGCCCTCTCGCTCGGTCAAATGACCCGCGTACCCCTGACTCTCTGTGGCCAGTCGCTCCGCGAGCGAATCAACCTCATCCTGATTGGTCACCGTAGTTGTCATCATGCGCACCCGTGATTGGAATCCAGCGCCCCGTCGCGAATCTGAAGGGCTCCAAACTCGTATTGATGGCGATCTCGTCTTGATAATGTTTGACACGGTGCGCCGGAAACAGCAACCGTCGCTGAACGAAAAATGTGTTTGGTCATGCTCTGGTCATGTTGCGCCATTTCCCCGCCCAGGCATGATTCACGTCCACGCGGGACAGCGGAGCGCCCCGCTGCTAGGCTTGCAAGGCCTCACACCCCCAGGCCAATCTCTCCGCCCGCCCCCGCACCATCGCCGAGCCAGACGATGCCTCAGCATCCCGAAATCACCATCCTCAACCTCGACAAGCGCGACCTCTACCCAAAGGGAGGCGCACTGTGCCACAAGTTCTTCCTCAACGAGCAGCACGCCCTGATGACCCGCGACACCCCCGTCGCCTCCATCGGCTCCTGCTTCGCGCGCGAGATCAAGGACTACCTCGTCAATCGGGGGTTCAACTACCTCCAGACCGCACAAGGCCCCAACGCCCGCCACGGCTCGGCCGCCTGGGACCGCGTCTACAACACCTTCTGCCTCCGACAGGAATTCGAACGCGCCCTCGGCTCGTTCAACCCCCACGAACGCTTCTGGGAACACGAGGGACAGATCCTCGACCCCTACCGCAAGCAGGTCGTCTCGGATTCCATCGAAGAAGCCGAGCGCGAGCTCGAAACCCACCGCCAATCGGCGCACGAGGCCTTCACGAAAGCAGAGATCCTCGTCATCACCGTGGGGCTCACCGAGATCTGGCACAGCACCGCCGACGGCGCCGTCTTCTACCAGGTCCCCCCCGCAGGCGTCTTCAACCCCGACATCCACGCCTTCCGCAATTCCACCGTCAGCGAGAACCTCGAGAACCTCGAAGCCATCCACGCGCTGATGCAAGCCGCCAACCCCGACTGCAAGATCCTGATCACCGTCAGCCCCGTCCCGCTCCGGGCCACCTTCCAGCGCCAGAACGTCGTGATCTCCAACACCGTCTCCAAGGCCACCCTCGTCGCCGCCACAAGCGAATTCGTCGCGAATCACGACAACACCTTCTACTTCCCGAGCTACGAGCTGGTGACCACCTGCATCAACAGCGCTTTCAAGGGCGACAACCGCCACGTGAGCCGCAAGGCCGTCCGGAAGATCATGAGCGTCTTCGAATGGATGTTCCTCGAAGAATCCGCGCGGTAGCCCCCCGAAGCCTCCTACACTCCATACCCTCCCCAGAGATCCCGTGCCACGACCTAGGCTCCGCTAGGTCGTGCTCCCCGATCTCCGCCCACCCTCAACGATCGACAACCAAAAAAATTCCCATGACACCCGACCACGACATCCAGGACCACCACACCGAGCCCGACACCCCCAGGCCGCAGCCCGCCCGCGCCTCGGAGGCCGACCGCAAACGCGCCAAAGAGCTCGCCCTCGCCATCGCCGATGCCCTCGACGAAGCCAAGTGCGAGGACATCATCGTCCTCGGTGTCCACGAGTTCAGCCAGATCACCGACTTCATCGTCATCGCCAGCGGCGCCAGCGAACGCCAGCTCCGCACCGCCGCGCACAAAGCGATGGACG
>JAJDDA010000091.1 GCA_029260535.1 Phycisphaerales bacterium
ATGGAACGAGTCCCCACAAGAAAAAGGGCAGCCAGTATTCTGGCTGCCCTTTCTGAATTGGTCGGGGTGAGAGGCTTTGAACTGAAGCCATGGATGGCGGAAGAAGATGCATGAAGTGCACCCGTAGGGGCGTCACCAGGATGGAGACGCTCAACCTCCGACTTCTGCGTCGCGACCGCAGCCGACCGGCCACGTGATCAGCCAACCCAAAGAAAAACCCTCGCTGTCAGATCGTGACAACGAGGGTCAACTGGTCGGGGTGAGAGGATTCGAACCTCCGACTTCTACGTCCCGAACGTAGCGCGCTACCAGGCTGCGCTACACCCCGAATGAGGTTTAACTCTATTATATATATTGCGTTATGTCTAGAAATCTCTGAGCCCGTTGCGCCCAAATGGGTCCGCAGAAAAAAATGACCTCCTTTATTCTGACCGGATGCCTGAACAGGATATCACAGGGCGTAGAAAGCGCCATCGGATATGCAAGCTGCGCTACACCCCGGCGTAGAAACAGACGCCGCCATGGTAGGCGGCGTCTGCGGGTTTGAACAGCCGATTGTCGCCCGATCAGGACCGATTTCAGGCCAGATCCAGGTCGATTCAGAGATCGGCGCAGGTCTGCCCGAAGTTACCGATCAGGGCCCCGAGGTCGGCGGTGTCGACGACGCCATCGCCGTTGATATCGCCGAAGGGTCCAGGGCCGCCGAATGTACCGATCAGACCGCCGAGGTCGGCGGTATCGACAACACAGTCGGCGTTGATATCACCGGTCGGGAGCGGGATCGATGTCGTGATCTCGAGGTTGTAGATCTGCGATTCCTGGATGAACCCATCGGTGGAATCGACGGCGACATAGTAGGTCCCGGCTGCGGCGACCGGGACGTCGGTCACGGTCTCGGGGGAACCCGCGAGTGTGTCGTCACCAAGGAAGAGCTCGCCGCCGGCCGCGTTGAGGATTCGGATACGGAGGTTGTGCTGGTTGAGCGAGTTGAACACCGGGCCGGTGGGGCATGAGCCGTTACCGGCCTGGGCGCCCATGTTGTAAGAGAAACCAACCGGTGTCGCGGTTGCGCTGATGAAGCCGCTGGATGTCATGTCGATCTCGAAGAAGTCGTCTTCAGAGCCGGCATGGATCGTCGCGTTGATGATCGAGACGGAATCCATCGGGTCGAGCGTGCCGAGGGGCTCCGCGTTGGTGATGTTGTTGTTGGGTTCGAACGGATCGCCGTAGAGACGGGTCATCGCGCGGATGTCATCGTGCCGTGGTCCATCGAACGCGGTCGAGGCAAAGGGGTTCATCAGCGAGCGGAACGACGAGAGGGTGCAGACATGGAAGATGCCCATGCCGTGACCGTTCTCGTGCATGATGACGTTCCGGAAGAAGCGGAAGTTCAGAGCGGCGCCCTGGCTCCAGTTCTCTGACGAATCGATCACCATGTCGCCGCCGTTGCCGGCGCCGGGGAAGGTGTTGAACGCGAGCGTGTTGCTGCCGCCATCGATGTTGCGTGACGCGATACGGATGTCGCCGCGACCGGAGCCGCCGTGCTCAGGGCCGCTGGCGCCCCAGAAGGCGCCGTCATCGCTGACTTCAACGTACGTGTTGCCGGTGTATGCCTCCCAGGCATCGAAGGACTGACGGAACAGATCCTTCCACGCGGCTTCGGAACCGAAGTGACCTGTCAGATCGGCGTGCAGCACGTTGGCGCCGCCGACGTTGAGCCCGTCAGGCGGGAAGCTGTAGGTCACGGTCGTTGGTGAGCCGATCGAGCCCTGCCAGCGGGAGCCGACGAAGTACCTGCTGTTCGCTTCCTGCGCCAGCCTGTACGGCTCAAGGATCTGCTCATACACCTTGGCGATAACCGCGGGGTCGGTCCCCTCGGCAAAGATTGCGGAGATGGATTCGTTCTGGACGCACTCGACGTTCGGATCAATCACCGGGGTTTCGGCGCGCTCGACCGCGTCGTAGCTCTGCATGCCGGCGATGGCGGCGATCGTTGCAACAGCGCTCAGGGCGCCGATGGTGGAGTAGGCTCGGAATGTGCTCATGTTCAAAGGTCCTTCTAGCGGGTATCGCCCGGGGGTTTATCTAGCAAAGCACTCCCGCAGCGGTGCGGGCAATGCCAAGCCGGTGTGTCCCGAGATTGCGGGGCGGGACAGGATTCCAAACGGGAGCCATGCGAACGAAAGCGTGATGACGCAACACAGCGCCTTCGCCCTCGCGAGCCGGAGATCCCATTCAAACCAACCAAACCACATCCCCGGAACCGAGGCAAGTGGAATCGCAATGAAATGCGAGGTTTTCTCACATCAGAGGCCATGCCGAGTAATATCGGGCCTTGCCGGATTTATCGGGACACGCCAATTTTGCCCACTGCCGCTGAGATTTGGTCCGATGACCTCAGCCGTGGATCAGCCGGCCCTCGCTCGCCAGCGCCGCCTCGTGGAGCCCCTCGTGCATCGTGGGGTGGGCATGAACGGTGACGATCAGCTCCTCGGTGGTCGCCTCCAGGCGCCTTGCGAGCGTCATCTCGCTGATGAGTTCCGTCGCCTGATCGCCCAGGATGTGCGCCCCGAGGATCTCGCCCCTTGGCATCCCCTTGATGATCTTCACGAACCCGGCCTGCTGGTGCGACGCGATCGCCTTGCCG
>JAJDDA010000092.1 GCA_029260535.1 Phycisphaerales bacterium
ATCGCAATCAATGTGTTCGGCGAGAACCTAACCGAGCTTCGCAACGTCGCCAAGGCCATCGAGGTCGAACTCCAGAGTCTTCCAGGCGCCCGCGATGTGAATGCAAATCGCGAGGTGATGATTACCTCGCTACCCATCCGATACCGGCATGCAGAGCTTGCAGCTGTTGGGCTCAGCCCAGCCGATGCCGCAGAGCAGGTCCGCGAGGCCCTCTATGGCGAGGTTGTGGACAAGGTCAATCAAGGCGTACGGCAGTACGACCTGATCGTCCGTCTTGCGCCTGAAGAACGCGAGTCGATCCAGCAGGTCCGCGACCTGCTGCTCCGCGGCCGCGGCGGCGCTACGGTGCGCCTGAGCGATGTTGCCGATATCGGTCCAGAACGGTCGAGCAATCTCATCACTCGAGAGAACGCACAGCGCAAAGCGGTCGTCTCGCTCAATGTCGCTGAAGGCTCCAACCTGGGCGATCTTGTTGCCGAGGTCCAGGAGCGTGTTGATCCGATCATCCAAGAAGCCGGAATGACCGTCGCCTATGGCGGGCAGTTTGAGGCCCAGCAATCCGCGTCACGCACGATCCTTGTCGCAGGCTTCGTGGTAGTCGTCGTCATGTTCATGCTCCTCCAGATCTCGACCGGCTCGATGCGGGCCGCGATGCTCGTGATGCTCAACATGCCGCTCGCTCTGATCGGCGGAATCGCTGCTATCTACATCACTGAGGGCGGCGGCGCCGTTTCCAATTCGCTCGCTCTTGTCGGCATCGGCGGGCCGTACATCCCGCCCATCGTCTCAATCGCGAGTTTGGTTGGCTTTATCACACTATTCGGCATTGCCGTGCGGAATGGCATACTGCTCATCAATCACTACAACCACTTGATGCAGGTCGAGGGCGTGCCCTTGGGCGATGCCATTGTCCAAGGCTCCATGGAGCGACTCGTCCCGATTCTCATGACTGCACTTGCCGCCTCGATGGGCCTCGTACCTCTGGCAATCGCGGCAGGCGAGCCTGGTAGTGAACTGCTCGCGCCACTGGCCATCGTCACCCTCGGCGGCTTGCTCACATCCACTTTCCTGAATCTCTTCGTTGTACCGGCTGGGTATTCGCTTGTCTTCGGCCAAAAGCCAGAGCGTCGCCCGGTCGATCGTCCGTCCGTATTTTCCCGTCTCGTCGGCTCGTTCCGTCGTTCCAAGACCAATACCAGTAAGGAGTCCTGACCATGAATGACCTCGCCAAGATACTGACCGCATCTTCGCTCGCATTCGCTGTCTCTCTCGCCATGCCAGGATGTGGGGAGCCCTCTAGCCCAACTTCCGGCGAGAGGCACTCGGCTGATGATGGCCATGATCATGCGGAAGGAGAGCAAAGTGATCATCAAGGCCATGACCACGCTGAAGGTGAACAAGAAGAGCACGTAGACAACAGCCACGGTGGGATAACATCGCTCGGTAAAATCACGATCGCAGGCACAACGCTTGCTGTTTCTGCTTCCGACGACATCATCACATCTTCAGAAATAGATCTTGACATCGATGTTGAGGCCGGACCGATACCCGCCGCTGTTCGCTGTTGGATCGGCGACGAGTCCGGAACGGGGGCGCTGAAGTCCAAGGCCGACGGGCACGGCGACCATTTCCACGGTCAGATCGAAGTCCCAGCAAGCTTAGCCGGAGCGAGATTGTGGATCGAAGTAGAGTCCGCCAGCGGTGAGCGGTCCCTAGGATCCATGACACTGAAGTAGGCAGAGAGAAAACATGGCAGTACACGTCCACTTCCAAAGAAGAGTTGACATGGGATCGCGTAGGCTGGTCGTTGCCGTCGCGATCAACATGTTGCTCACGGTTGTTCAGGTGTTCGGCGGCATTATTTCTGGGAGCCTCACTCAGATGGCCTAGCCGAGACTACCGGAGAAACAAATCACAGTCGCCTCGCACAGCTTCAGCATCGTTGCCGAACAGCTGCGCGCCTTGCTCGCTCGACATGATCTCAAAGCTACTCGCGGAGGAGAAACTGAAAATTGACTCTGCGTGTGCGGCGAAGTTGTTGGCAGCCCAATCAACCAGACCTCCATCATTGTGATTGCAGGTTACTCATTCTCGAACAGCAATAATCCTTATGGGCTTCTCTTCGAGAGGATCGCGGTTAATTCATTTGATCACATCTATCTGATTGTCTGGGTTTGAGATAGTTGACAAGGGCGGGCCGTCTCCGAACTCCCCTTGTGTTGTCCTGACGATGCACGCTAGCGGACGCCGCCTGGCGTCAACACGGACGTGGTTGCGTGTTTGACACTGTGGCTCTGGTCGCCCGCTCTTGGCTTGGCATCGGTCAACACAAGAGAAAGGAAACGACCAATGTCAACAGAAAAAAACAAACCCATCGACACCATCAGAGACGGCTCACTCAAGGCCACGATCTGGAAGAACACCGGCGAGAAAGGCGATTTCTACAGCGTCGAGTTCAGCCGGACGTACAAGCAGGGCGAAGAGTTCAAAGACTCGCACAGCTTCTCAGGAACCGAGCTTCTAAGGCTCTCCCGGCTGGCGGAGATCGCGTACACACGCATCACCTATATCCGCGAAGCGGATCGGCAGCTCGCCGAAACCAACGAGCAGGCTGCATAGTCAGCTCGTCTTGCCCCGAGGGGGTCGTCGCCTACCGGCGGCCCCTTCACCGCTTGGGGCGTGTGAACTTGGGCTTGCGCCGTCTTCGGGGTGACGGCTTCGGTCGGCAGCGCTGCTCGTGCTTGAAGCGGAGCATGTTGTAGTAGCCCACCCGTTTGGACACGCTCACGGCGGCGAATTTCTGAGAGATGGTCATCCGCCATGAATGGCACAGATCGCTCGTGCGTGTCAAATATCTCTGTGGACGGCTGAGCCCCCTCTCGCCGATGATTGTATCCCATAACGTCGTTTATGGGATACGGTAGGGCGGTCGTCGGATTGCCGGAAATTCAGCAATAACACCGGTTTATGGCAACGCACCCATCCGATTGCGCCTTGCGGCCGATCGCGCTATTGTGAACCGAGCACGGAGGCTCAACCTTGCCGAACATCACCACAACCCAGAGATCCAATCCATCCTTCCTACTGCCCCGCCCCATCACCGACATGGGCGAGGCCGCCGGTCGGGCGTTCATCGACTTCTTCACGGCGCAGATCAGGAACAAGAACACGCGGGCAGCCTACGGCCGCAACGTGGCCCGGTTCATGGGGTGGATCGAGCGCCAAGGCGTGACGCTGCCCCAGGTCGAGCCGTTCCACGTCGCCGCGTACATCGAGGAGCTGGGCCAGACCGCCGCGATCCCAACGGTGAAGCAGCACCTGGCTGCGATCCGCGTGCTCGGCGACTTCCTGGTCATCCGCCAGGTGCTTCCGAGAAACCCCGCGACCGAGGTTCGTGGGCCGAAGCACGTTGTTCGGACAGGGAAGACGCCGGTGCTCACCGGGGCTGAAGCACGCGAGCTCTTCGAGTCCATCGATCCCTCCACGCCGATCGGTCGGAGAGACCGGGCGTTGCTCGGGGTCATGGTGTACACCTTCGGGCGGATCTCTGCGGTGCTCGGGCTCGACATCGAGGACTACTACCAGGTCGGTCGCACGATGAAGATCAGGCTCATGGAAAAGGGCGGCAAGCACCACGAGATGCCCGCGCATCACACCGCGATCGAGTACCTCGACGCCTACTTGGCCGAGCTCGGCGAGGCCGATGGACCGCTCTTCCGATCGGTCAATCGGCAGCGGACGGGGTACACGGGCAATCGCCTCGATCGTCGGGAGGCGTTAGCGATGGTGAAGCGCCGGACCAGGGCGGCAGGGCTAGGCGATCGGTTCGGGAACCACACGTTTCGTGGCACAGGGATCACCGCGTATTTGAGCAATGATGGGGCTCTTGAGCGGGCTCAATACATGGCGGGGCATGCTTCGCCGCGTACGACGAAGCTCTACGATCGGCGGGATCAGGAGGCCACCTTGGATGAAGTAGAGAGGATCATTCTGTGAAGCCCATACCCGAAGAGTGTCGTGGACTGCTACCTCGCGGCCCAAGCCGCGGCAGACGGCGAGCCGATCGTCAGTTTCGATGGTGATTTTAGGAAGTTCGGGAACGTGGTGGTCCTGCAGCCCGGCACCGCGGCGAAGACAAACTGACTAAGGCTATCAATGGGCATACCAAGGCCAGGATATGTGCAGGTATACTGCACCATCAAGGGTGTGATGGAAGAGACACACGCATCAAGGCCGCCTAGGCAGAGATTCTGCGGGTGGCAGCGGAAGGGAGGGCATCAAATTGTATCGATGGGAACAAGAGCTACAAGACAGTTTTCTCGGAACTGCCACGGCTGACCTTTGGTCTCCCAAGGCAGACTTCGACGCTGAGCAAATTCTTGAAGAATGCTCTTGGGCGGATGGCCGGGCGGACGCTGTGTGGGCCGGAATACAGGGCGAGTTATCGTATTGCAACACAAGAGCAGAAGTACTTGCTGATCCGGTCGTAAGCCGAATTGTGGCGGAGCTTCACAGCCGGGCTCCGCGAACTGAGGAGCGGCTGTATTCCGTATCAGGCGTTTCTTATGCGTCATTTCGATCGGCGCTTTGGCAAGCCGCAGATGCGAAACTAGCACAAGCAACGTCAACAGGCGCATTCGTGCTTGGGGGGTCGTTTCCGACATCCTCGGTTGAACTTTGTGCATTCGAGTTCAAGTTGCGTGATTGGAACCGGGCTTTTTACCAAGCGCTTCGTTATCGTTCCTTCGCACACCGAGTCTATATCGTTATGCCCCCGGCCACGACACATCGCCTCATAGAGATAGCAGATCGGTTCCGAGTTTTTGGCATCGGTCTAATTGAACATGCCGCCGATGGCACCAGCCATCGGCGCATTCTTGCGCGAAAACAGCGTCCTCGTTCACGACCCAGTTTTATGCGTGCGATCGCAGAGCTTTCTGACCCGCACATCTAGAAACCGACCCGATCCCGGAATATACGCAAAGCGTCTGCCCAATCGTCCAGGTGGTCATCGCGTGTCGGACGGTCAAAGGCAACGCCGGCTTCTTGCAGTTCGGCGTAAAGCGCCTGCGCCGTCTCAATGTTTGCAGACAGGTTATCGAGATCCGTTTCGAGATCATCGTCGATGGCGTCGTCGAGCGCAGACAGGGCCTCCCAGTGCTGCCGAATCGCCGTGGGAACATCCCAGTTTGCATCCTCTGGCGATTGGGCTTCGAGAATGACATCGTCGCAGGGTGTGCCCGACAAGACACTCGGCATCATGTCAATATCGTGGACCTGCTCAAGTTCGCCAAGAAATATTGACTGCATTAGTGATGCAGAACAATACCGCAGGCGAGGTCGTCGTCCTCCGCCCTTGCGCACTAAAAATGAACCGCGATGGTATCTGCGGCAACCCTGGCTCCAGCCGGTTGCGAATCCAGCGGCCCCCGCCGTGCGCAGAAGAATGCCATGGATATCGGTGTATCCGCACACCACTTCAATTTCATTCAAATATCCCAACACATGCGCGGCATACATGATGTGCGCAAGCCTGTTGGCGTCAAAGCGTTGAGTATAACCAGGTTCAGCACGTGCAATGACAAGATAGATACCCTCGATATCCCATGCCGTTACTTGATCGAGGAATTCGTCCACTCCGCCACGCCTTGAAAATGCATGCTCTCCGATTACGAAGGACAAGAACAGAGGGCGATCTTCACCAGCGAGTCCAGAATGATACTCTAAGGATTCGGCCGCAAGGTTGAGCGCGATTTGGTGTTCACGATCGCCGAATTCGTCCACATGAACCGTCGGCGCAACTAGAGAATCAACTGCAAGCGGGATCTGCGCGTCAAGCGTGAGGCGAACAAACTTCTGGAGCTTCCTGGCCCCGACAAAATCAGAAGGCCGTCGGCCCGGGGCATAGTAATCATACTGGGAGAGATAGCGGCTCTTAGCTGGATTGTACATGCACAACTGGAATTGTGGATCGAACATCAGCCGTGCGTCTGGCTTGGAATCGCGTAACTGCTGAATACACGACACTAGAGCATCGGGCTTCTCGTCCTTTGCAGAGAAGACAACGCCGCCAATGGCGCCTGTGTCCAGTCCGACACTGAGCTTGTCTGACTTGCCGTAACCATGCTGTGCATACACTGTCATTGTCCAGCTCCAATAGCAGTGAGCGCCGTTATTAATCGTTCTATAGAACGGTATCGCAAATGAGGGGCCTTGCCGAGCATTCGACGTATTATGCGGTCAAATTCCGAAGGCAAAGCAGTATTGATTGTACTGGGGGCGGGAGGGTGATGTTTAAGGAGTCGTGAATATATCTGTCTAGAATCTTCACCTGGTAGTGCGAATGGGTGCTGGCCAGTTGACATGAAATACATGGTGACGCCGAGTGAGAACATGTCGGAACGAAAATCCATTTTTGTGCGCCGATCGCCGTAATCGAACTGCTCGGGCGGGCAATACGGTAGAGTGCCAACCGGGAAACCGTCGCTTACTGATTCACCAACTCTATCAAGAGCAAGGCCTGCATCGAGTAATACGAACGATTTGCAACCGCTGCGTTGCATGATGTTCTTGGGTTTAATGTCACGATGAACCATATCGAGCCCCCAAAGAGCTGATATCGCGTCAGCAATTTCAATCCCGAGGCGACAGACATCAGCGGTTGACATGGGGCCGTCGGTGGTAATCAGAGAGTGCAGATCCTGACCATCGATGAACTCTTCCGTGAAATAAATAATTTTCTGATTGGCGACCTCGGTTACAGTGAGATCAATTGGTCCGAGTTTGACCATATGATCGGAGTCGCACTCTCGCATGATTGCTGTTTCACGCGCTGCGCGAATTGCCACAGCCGATGCTAGATCATCATCCTCACCATTGTCGTTTGTGAGCAGTGCAAATTTTATCGCGTAAGTTGTTCCATCGATATCACCACGAAAAACGAGTTTTTGTCCGCCTCTCCCTGCAGTGGCTACGTTTGAAACACCGGGGACGAGTTCGTTCACGTTCTCAATTGTGATGGTCGGGAGCATCCGAAGATGTTACCCATTATTCCTGGGAGCATCAGTTCAGGCAATTGGGGCGTTGTCGCCCTTATTCTGCGTCGATCACCTTTTCACCAGAGTGACATTGGGAGATCCTCAGTGCATCGAGAACAACCCCGGTTGCTCAGTGGCGCCGGGTTGAAACTCGGCAGGCGGCCCGACCAGAACAAACTGCTTCCCGCCGCGCCCGACGGTCATCC
>JAJDDA010000093.1 GCA_029260535.1 Phycisphaerales bacterium
CCTCGCCGTCCTCAGCGAGCACCATGATCGTGGCGCCGACCGCAAGCGACTGGCCCTCACCGATGAGGATCTTCGCGACGGCGCCCTCGTCGTACGCCTGCAGTTCCATCGTCGCCTTGTCGGTCTCGATGTCGGCGAGGACATCGCCGGGATTGACGGCGTCGCCCTCTTTAACATTCCACTTGATGACCGTCCCCATTTCCATGGTGTCGGACAGTCGCGGCATGGTGATTTCGATTGACATGGATCGGTTCCTATTCCGTTACACCAGACCGAGCGTGGATTTCACCGCTTCAATAATCTTGCCCTTGTGCGGCAGGTACGCCTGCTCCAGTTCCTTCGCGTAAGGCGTCGGGACATCATCGCTGTTCACCCGCACCGGCTGGTGGTCGAGGTAGTCGAACGCGCGCTCGCACACCTGCGTGATGACCTCCGTCGCCGGTGAAGCGAACGGCCAGGACTGATCGACCACGACCAGGCGCCCCGTTTTCTTCACGCTCCGGACGATCGAATCGATATCCAGCGGCCGGATCGTGCGCATGTCGAGGACATCGCAGGAGATCTCTTCCTTCGCCAGCTCGACCATCGCCTCAATACAGAAATTCACAGGGCGACCGAAACTCACGAGCGTGCAGTCGTCGCCCTCGGCGCGGAGGATCGCCTCGCCGAACGGGATCGTGTATTCCTCTTCCGGGACGGGGCCCTTGTCCCCGAGCATGCGCTCGGATTCGAGGAAGAAGACCGGGTCGTTGCAGCGGATCGCTGTCTTGAGCAAACCCTTCGCGTCGTAGGGGCACGACGGGATCGCCATGTGCATCCCGGGGACGTTCGCAAACAAGCCTTCGACGCACCAGGAATGGGTCGACGCCAGCTGCCCGCCGGCGCCGTCGTTGCCGCGGAAGACGATGGGGCACCCCCATTGGCCTCCGGACATGTACAGCATCTTCGGCGCGTTATTCAGGATCTGATCCGCCGCGACGAGCGAGAAGGACCAGCTCATGAACTCGATGATGGGGCGCAGCCCGTGCATCGCCGCAGCGATCCCGAGCCCTGCAAAGCCGTTCTCGCTGATCGGTGAATCGATGATTCGCTTGGGACCGAACTCGTCGAGCATCCCCTGGCTGATTTTGTAAGCGCCGTTGTACTCGGCGACCTCTTCGCCGAGCAGAAAGACGCGTTTGTCGGCGCGCATCTCCTCGGACATCGCCTCGCGGAGGGCCTCGCGGTACTGGATCTGTCGTGTTGTTTCGATCATTGCGGTGGTCATGGTTACGCATCCCCCCGCGTCAGGTGGTTCGCTTCACCGTGGGTGTAGGGCCCCGATGGGCTGGAGTTGGGCAGCGGATCGGTGAAGACGTCGCTGTAGAGCTCGGTTCTGGGATCGGGCGACGGGGAGTTCTCAGCGAACTTCACCGCCTCGCGGACGATCGCCCGGACCTCCTTCTGCATCGCCTTGAAGTCCTCTTCCGTCAGGCAGCCCCGGTCCTCGATCAGTTGTCCCTTGAGCGTCAAGATCGGGTCCAGCTCCTGGTACGAGCCGACCTCGTCCTTCGAGCGGTATTTCTGGGGATCTGACATCGAGTGGCCCTGATACCGGTACGTCTTGAGATCGACGAAGCCCGGCTTCTGATCACGCCGGCAGGCATCGGCAAAGGGCTTGAACTTGTCGTAGATCGCACACACGTCCATGCCGTCCTCGATGGTCAGCGATTCGATCCCGTACGCCGCGGCTTTGGCTTCGAGCTTGTCCGACATGGTCGTCCCGCGGTGGATCGCGGTGCCCATGGAGTAGCCGTTGTTCTCGACGATGTAGATGACGGGCAGTGAGAAGATCCCGGCGAGGTTCATCGCCTCGTGCAGCGCGCCCTGGTTCAATGCACCATCGCCTAAAAAACAGAGCGAGATGCGTTTCTCGCCTTCGCCCAAGACCTCGTTCTCGTACTTGGTCGCGAACGCGAGCCCGGCGCCGAGCGGGGTCTGGGCGCTGACGATGCCGTGGCCACCGAACAGGTTGTTGGGGCGGTCGAACATATGCATCGATCCGCCCTTGCCTTTGGCGCAGCCGGTGGTCTTGCCGAACATCTCGGCCATGCACGCCTTAGGGTCCATGCCGCGAGCGAGGGCGTGCCCGTGGTCGCGGTAGGCGGTGATGATCGGGTCGTCCTTGATCGTCGCGGCGAAGGTCCCGACAACGACGGCTTCCTGCCCGTTGTAGACGTGGCAGAACCCGCCGATCTGGGCGTTGGAATACGCCTGCATCGTGCGGATCTCGAACTCACGGATCAACACGAGATCGCGGAGCCATCCCAGGAGCGTGTCATCGGGGAGCATCGCGCTCGCGCCGGTCTTGCGATCCCTGCCTTTCGAGGCGGTCGCTGTGGTCATGGGTTGTTTCTCACTTGGGTCTGGCAAGGGGATGACACTCTGGGGCATTGTCCGGTCAGTATCGGAGCCGCCGGCAATGCTGAGCCGACCGTTGAGGGTTTATCGGCTCATCACCACCGGCCGGACAGGTGTCGTGGGATGATCTGGTCGCGGCAATAAAAAAGTCCGGGTCAGCCCGGATCAGCCGTTGGAGTGTAGAGAGCCACCCCGAGAGCGGCAAACCGCTTGGGTATCGTGGATTACTGGATTGGAAGAACGGAGTCCGGTGTCCGGATCACTGGCCGCTGCGGAGCTGGATCGCGTCCAGCAGGGGCCGGAGGTCATCGCCGTCGACCACCCCATCGCCGTCGAAGTCGTAGGCCGGGTTTGATTTCCCATAAGCGCGGGTGACGATCGAGACATCGCCAGCGTCGATCTGACCATCGAAGTTCAGGTCGAGCGCGAACGCCGCGGCGATCGTCCAATCCTGGATCTCAACGATCGAGAGCTCGCCGGCGTAATCCAGCCTGACCGAGCCGGCGATGGTCGCCGAGGCCTGCGCGGTGAATCGAGCGATCCGGACGTAATGCCGATCATCGCCGAACTTGCCGGGGTTCTGCTCCGACGTGCCTTCGATGGAGAACCACGCCGCATCGAGCGTTGTCCCCCAGTTCACCGTGTCCAGGACCCCGAGGATCACAGGGTCCGCATCGCCGACACTCAGGAAGCTGTCGTACTGCACACAAGGGAATGTCTGAATGACAGCAGCAGAAGGCGGGTTGTTGTTGCCGAACTGGTGCTGGATGAACTCGCCATTGGAGATGGTGATGCCGGTCTCAGCGTTCGAGGTGATCACCGGGAGCGACGGACCATCGAGGAATCCGACGTACAGTTCTGCGGTCCTGGTCCCGGGGAACTCGTCGCAATCGACCTGCGGGATCTCGATCCATCTCGCGAGCACCGCATCGTCGCTACCGCCGCCTGGACCGTCACCGGGGCCATCGCCGCCGGCATCGACGTCGTAGGTCTCACCGAATTTCGAATTGAGCAAACCAAGGTCCGCGGTGTCGACGACGCCGTCGCCGTTAAAGTCGAAGAGCGGGTTGTCCGTCCCCCATGCGGCGATGAGCATCCCGAGATCAGCGGTGTCCACGACCCCGTCGTGGTTGCCGTCAACGAGCGTGATCGTCGGGACCACCTCGACGCTGACTGACCGTGTCACACCACCCGCTGAAGCGCGGATGGTGACCTCTTGCGTCGATTGGACATCCTGTGCCATGATCCGCACGACCGTCCGGAGTTGCCCCTCGGGGATTCTCACCGAACTGGGGATCGTGACCGCGTTGGCGTTGTCGACATCGAGCGAGATCGTGGTCCCACCCTCAACGGCGGGGTTGGTCAAGGCGAGCACCGCCGAGGTGGATTCGCCATCGAGCAGCCTGGTCTTGAGCAGTGAGAAACTGACAAGCGCGGGCGCTTCAAGCCGGAGCGTGGCGCTGGCATCAGAGTCAGGGCCGATCGCGGAGATGGTTGCATCCTCGACAACACCTGTCGCGGTAGTCCGGATCTCGAACATCGCGGCAGTCTCGCCCGAGGGAACCAAGACACTCGACGGGATCATGACCCGGTCGGGCCTGTCGGTTGTGAGCAGGATTTCAAGGCCTTCTTCGGGCGCTTCGCGATCAATGGTCACCGTGCCGAGCAGGCTCGAACCACCGAGGACACCCGAGGAATCGAACTGCACCGATTCAACCTTGGGCAGCACCGGCGGGATGTCGTCGTCCAGCCCTCCGACGTCGGCGCCCTTCCAGTCCGGGACATCGACGAACGCCAACTGGCCGGCGTAATCAACACGCAGGCTGCCGAAGATCTTTGCTTCTTCTTCTGCGGTGAATCGGCCGACGTGGATATGGAAACGCTGGTTGCCGAATTTGGATTGACTCTGGCTGATCTCGGCGCCGAAAATCGCGAACCACTCGGCGAGCAGGCGGTCGCCCCAGTTCCCGACGTTGGGCGCCGACAGGAACGTCGGAGCGGCCTTGCCGATCGTCAGGTACGAATCGTACGAGATACAGTCATCACCTGCGGCGGTCGGGGGTCCGTTCGTGCCGAACGCGTCCTGGTGGAAAGAGCCGTCAAGGATGACGATGCTGTTTGATTCGGTTGAGCTGACCACCGGAGGCGCGATCGGCTGCACGAGGAATGCGAGATAGAGATCGCGGGTTTCGAGCCCCTGATTGCCGAGCGAAGCGCAGCCGGTCTGTTCGACAGGGAGCCACCGCGCGAGAACCGGGGTCGAGATATCGACCGGATCAACCGGGTTCGAATCGACCGGCTGTGAAAGATCGTCGTCATCATCGTCGCCGTTATCGATAAACGGGTTGCTCGGCGGCGCCCCTCCGGTCACGACCTGCCGGATGAGTTCAACGAAGGAATCATCGATCCCGAGCCCCTCAAGCAGCGCCGCGATCTCGGCGAACTCGTCGGGCGCTTCGCTCCCGGAATCACCGGAATCGCCATCGCCTGCATTTTCACCTCTGGCCTGCCCTGCGCCACCTACATCGTCGCCGGATGCGCCAGATCCTGATCCGGAACCACCCTCGCCCCTGCGGCTCCTCAGTTCGTCGCCGATCGCAGCCGCAGAGCGCGCGACTTCATTCTCGATCGAGACGCCGGTGGTGCTTGTACGCAGCGCCGGGTCGATGATGTTGGGATCGCCAGCGCGAGCCTGCCGTGAGCGTTCGCGGTACCGGGCGGTGCGCTCTCTGGTGAGCCTTGCGAGTTCCGCCTTGCGAGCCGCATCGGCGCGGTTGCGCGTTCTGGTGTTCCGTTCGAGAGCGGAACGGGGGGTTCTGGTTGCGGTCGGACGCCTTGTGGATTGCCCATCACGGCGATTCCTGGCGGCGTCTCGGGCCCCGCTCCGGCGCCCCCTGGCGCTGTTGGCGTTGCTGTTTGAGTTGTTCGAAGGCGAGATCACGCGAGCGTTGGATCTGGCAGCGGCGTCGAAGTCTCGAGCCTGGGGCTCGACACGATCAGCCGTTGCGACGGTGGCTTCACCTTGGGCATCGCAGCCACGCTGGAGCATGCCGAAGAGCACAAAGCCCAGCAGCAAGCCCGCGATCGCGGTGAACCAGAATTTACCACCCATCTTTGGCATCACGTCTTCCGTTGCTCCGCATACATATCCAGCAACCGGGTTTACGAGGATTCACCTCGCTCCAACCCCATCACATCAAGTGTAGTCGGAAACAGGGCCCTGATCGGCTAGAAATCGGCATCCGGAGGACATTTCGACCCTGCCGAACGCCTGTCTGCTTTGCACCGATTGCGACCCCCGATCCAACAACTCTTCCGACGCCCCACGGCCCGATCGGTTCCCTGATATCGATAAAATTGGTTATCGGACGGAGCCGTGCCTGTCGCTTCGGTTTCTTCATCGCATCAAGGCGGTCAAGCGGGTACGCTCGCAGGCCGAGGATCTGACGAGTATTTCACCACTGGAGCAGCGATTCATGCGATTCACACCTCTTTTCTGGCCGGCCCTTTTGGCAATCGGTTGCATCGCATCGGACTCGCAAGGCGCCGATGCCACGTGGCCCTTTGATCTCGAAACCACCGGACAGGATGTCGTCTGGACCTCGACAACACCGATCGATACCACCGCCGGTCGGTACCGCTTTGAATACCTCATCACGATGGCCGAGGCCGACGGGACGGTCGGCGGCTTCCCGATCGGGACGATCGACATCCTCGAGATGCTCCCGCCTGAACAGGTCAGCGACGTCGGGTACGCCCAGGGGCCAGCCCCTGTTGTGGTTTGGAACTCAAGCATCGTGGCGCCCGAACCTCCCGATTCTCCTGCCGTGACGGCGGATGTGCAGATCTTCGTCGATGCCGCCGGGTTCGCGCACATGTCGATGACCAACGTGGTTCTCGGGACAACGGCGATCGATGTCGGGCCTCCCTTTGGGTTGGTCTCGGTCACCGCGACGAGAATCCAGATGTCCGGGAGCATCTTCGCGGACGCGATCGAGATCACGAGCGACCTCAACGACGATTGTGTCGTGGACACCGCGGATCTGGGCCTGCTCATCGCGCAGTTCGGGTCCGATGCGGAGCAGAGCGATATCAACGATGATGACATCGTTGATACCGCCGATCTGGGGCTGCTGATCAGCGAGTTCGGCTCCGTCTGCGAGTAATCCTGCTTGGTCATCGATGTTCGGTGAAAGCCCTGCTCCGGTCGTGCCGAGGCTATGGTTGAACCGATGTCCACCTCGTACCCGCTCAACAAGATCAAGGTGGTCCTCTGCGAGGGGATCCATGCTGTCGCTGAGGAAGCCCTCGTCGACGCCGGGTTCGCTGTGACCAACATCCCCGGCGCCCTGACCGGCGGAGAATTGCTCGAAGCGGCGGGTGATGCGCACATGGTGGGCATCCGCTCGCGGTCGCAAATCGACAAGGGATTCCTCGAGAACGCCAAACGCCTCTGGGCGGTCGGCTGC
>JAJDDA010000094.1 GCA_029260535.1 Phycisphaerales bacterium
GCCTCGGGGAGGGGGCGCCTGAGGCGGGGGCTGATCCGATGGATGCGGAACTGGGAGAGATGGGGCTCGGCGATGACGAGCTGGACATGGGGAACTGGATCGACGGCGTGGATCGGGAAGACTGATCGGGGGCGCACGGCGGGGAGATGGCTCGGTCGATTTGGAAGGTGCTGACGTGTCCCGGATCGTGCGGTTTTCGCTTGGTTTTTGGATGATTCAGGATTGAATCGGTGGTACAACGTCGAGTATCGGACGCTGCCATTAATTTTCGTCACTTGGTGTTCGAAATGGCGGGTCGATTTCGGGGATTCTTACATTCCGAGAAAGGGCGATCAGATGTTGAAGATCACAGTTCTGAGGCTGCGCGATCTGCGCGTGTTGTTATTGATGATGCTGGCGATTGGGCTGCTCGGCGCTTCCGAAAGCAGCGCGACTCCTGTTTCGGTCAGCGTTCGTACGACGGATGGGATCAGCGATCAGAATGTTGAGGATGCGGTTGATGAAGACGAGGACGCATCCCAGGATCGTTCCGATCGGTGCGAAATCAGGCCGTTCTGTGATTTCCCTGACGGCGATCGGGTGTACGTCAATCCGGGTCAGGATTCCGTGACGATCCCGTTCAAGGCGGACGCGCTCTGCCCGGAGACGCGGAGTTTTACGCTGTTCTTCTTCATCGATGACTATCTGATCTTCTTGTTCCCTTACCTCGATAAAGACCAGCCGAGGTGTTTCGATTTTACGCTCGACGGACTCGGGGATCTGGAGCCTGGTGACAGTTTCGATTTTACGATCAAGGTCCTGGACAATCGCGCGCTGACCTACACCCACTGCACGACAACGATCGAGGTGCATTGCAACGAGCCGCCTGCGTGTTATTACAACGGCGGGTTGGTGGCCCAGCGCACCGAGATGCCGATCTACGACGCGGTTGTTGGCGAGGCCTTGCCGGTGATGGAGTTCTGCGCGGAGTCGCGATGCGGGAACCGCGCCAGGGTTGAGATGTTCTCTCGTCCTCCGTTCATGGAGCCGATCGGCCACCGCAAGGGCGGGATGGGCGAGAAGGTCTGCATCGAGACCAAGGCGAACGATGTGGTTGAGGGCGGGTTTGCTCCGGGCATCTACTGGGCGAAGTTCCGGTGTGTTGACCTTGGCAGCGGTGAGGAAAGCGTGTTTGAGGTCGGATATCGGTACTTCCCACCGGTTGATGATGGATCGTGTGATGATCCGCCGGTGTGCGAGATTGCCGGTGATGGGCCGCTGACGGTGCTTGCTGGCGAATCCGGGACCTTCACAATCTGCGGTTCTTCTCCTTGTGATGACTGCGATGTCGCGATCGGCGAGGTTTCGCTGCCGGGCTTTGTGACGTTTGTTCCCGTTGATGAGGCTGCGGGCCTTGGCGATGATGTTGAATCCTGCGCTGTCTATTCGGTGGACCCTGTCGCAGGCGACGAGGGCGAGCACATCGCGATCTTCAGTGTTACGGACTGCAACGGTGTTTCGAGCGAGTGCTCGATCGATATCAGCGTCCCGGCGCCTCTGCTTGCATGTGCGGAGAATGAGGATCAGCTCCCGAACGATTCGTACGACGACGCGAGCGTTGTTGATGCGGGTGACTGCGTCGATGGTTTCGGCGTGAACCTGTACGGCGTGCTGGATGCCCCGGTCTTCATGAACGGCGATGTGGATTTCTTCCGCGTTGTCGGCCTGCTGCCTGGCGCTACATACGAGGCGACGATCGTTGCGGGTATGAACTCCGAGAACGCCTTTACGGACACGATGCTGGGCTGGCTGACCGATGTTGACGTGATTGTCGCGACGGATGACAACAGCGGCCCGCTGCGTGGCTACTCGAAGTTGGCCTTTGTCGCGGACGGGGACGGCGTTGCGACGCTGGCGATCACCGGTCACGGCGATGATGACTTCAACGGGTCCATGGACGGTTCGATGTCGTACGAGGAGTACGGCTTCGGCGGGTACATGCTGTCGATCCGCGTTGAAGAGGTTGACGAGATGCCGATTGAGCGGCAGGCGGACCTCAACGGCGATGGCGTCGTGAACACGGCGGATCTGGGCATGCTGATCGGTGTGTTCGGGAACCCGGTGGAATGAGGCTTCGTTGAATATTTAGAATGCGTTCATGACCGGCGGGTTTCTTACGCAAGTCCGCCGGTTTTTCGGTTGTAATGTTGCCGCATCTATCCCCGGGGTTCCCCTTGGGCGGAGCGGGCAAAAACTGCGCTCGTTCAGTCGGTCATCAAGCGCATTTTCAGGGCGGGACATGTGCGGGTTGACGTGTCCCGTATCTGGGGTGAAATCGTTGTATTTGTTATCGATCTTTCGTTTGAATCAATGTATTACAGATTCTATCGGACCACACCGTGGATGGTTCTGCGGGGAGGAGCGCCTGATGTTCAAGGCGCCGGTGGGCTCAATTCAATTCGGGGAACCGGACAATTTTGTGAAGGAGTGAGCAGATGTTGTATGAAGGCTTGAAGCAGTCGCTCGGTCGCCGTGCGCGGCTGACAGCGATGGCGTCGGTTGGCGTTCTCGCCGCGGCGTGTATGACGACCGCGATGGCGGTTCCTGATGATTGGGAGGACGACTGTAATGCACCGCCGACGTGCGAGGTCATCGGTGGCGCCACCGTGTACTTCCCGGAGTGCGATCGCGAGTGGGTCTCCCCGGACGCGAGCCAGCAGTGCGCGGTGATATCGGTGTGCGCCTGGGTTGATCTGGTTTGCCCCGACTCCAAAAATGGCGGAGTCAAAGTCAAGGTCAATGGCAACGAAATCGGTCGGCGCGATTTTTACGACCGTGACGTGCGGCAAAAGGTCTACTTTGAGCTCCCGAACGTCTCCTCCTACAGGGCACTCGATACGCTCAACGTCGAAATTATCGTGAAAGATAAAGACAACGATACGACGACGCGTTGCACGCAGACGATCAAGATTGTCTGTGGCGATCCTCCCAAGTGCCGCTTCCGCGGCAACGAGGTTTCTCGCACCGCTGGCCGTCGTCCGATGCACATCTTTGATGTCAAGCCCGGCGATTACCTTGAGGAATTCGAAGTCTGCGCGAAGTCTCGTTGCAATGAGCGCGCCAGGGTTGAGATGATCTCGCGTCCCCCGTTCATGGAGCCCGCGGGTCACCGCAAGGGTGGCCGTGGCAGCTGGGTCTGCCTCCCGACCAAGGCGAACGACAAGGTCGAGGGCGGCTTTGCTCCCGGTATCTACTGGGCGAAGTTCAAGTGCACCGATGTGCACAGCGGTCGCTACCGGATCCTGAAGGTTGGATACAGGTACGACCCCACCGAGCCCGAGCCGGAGCCCTGCGAAGACCTGCCGCTGTGCGAGGTCCTCGATGGCAGCTCGATCACGGTTGCGGTTGACTCGACCGCTTCGATCACGGTCTGCGGCTCGTCGACGTGCGACGACTGCGATGTTTCGATCTCGATGAACGATGGCGGCCCGGCGTACGTTTCGCTGGACCAGGAGGATGTCCCCGGCAACGATGACGGCCTCTGCAACAGCTACATGGTCGCTCCTGGCGCGGCTGATGTCGGGATGTCCACCGCGACGTTCACCATCACCGACTGCAACGGTGCGATGAGCGAGTGCTCGATCGAGATCAACGTTCCCGCGCCGCTGCTTGCCTGCACGGAGAACGAGGATCAGCTCCCCAACGGTTCGTACGATGACGCGAGCGTCATCGATGCGGCCGACTGCGTTGATGGCTTCGGCGTCAACCTGTACGGCGTGCTGAACGCCCCGGTCTTCATGAGCGGCGATGTGGATTACTTCCGCGTGGTCGGTCTGATCGGTGGTGAGACCTACACCGCGACGATCGTCGCCGGTCTCAACTCGGACAACGTCTTCACCGACACCATGCTCGGTTGGGTTGTTGCTGACGGCGTTGTTGTCGCGACGGATGACAACAGCGGTCCGCTGCGTGGCTACTCGATGGTGACCTTCACTGCGGATGCGGACGGCGTCGCGACGCTGGCCGTCACCGGTCACGGCGATGACAACTTCGACGGCTCGATGGAAGCCGGGATGCCCTACGAGGAGTACGGTTTCGGCGGCTACATGATGTCGATCCGCGCCGAGCAGGGCGATGTCCAGCCGATCGAGCGTCAGGCCGACCTTAACGGTGATGGCGCCGTGAACACGGCCGATCTTGGTCTGCTGATCAGCGTGTTCGGTTTGCCCTCGAACTGAGATTCGCTCGGATAGTTTGGTTTGATTGATTCACCGGCGGGTCTCCTTTGTGGGGCCCGCCGGTTTTTTCGTGTGCGTGTGCGGTGAGTGGAATCATCGGGCCCGCCCCTGGCGCCGCGTTGGTTCACAGTTGGTAATCTTGGTGGCATGGACCTCTGGAGCGTGCTCTTCGACATTCTGATTCTTCTGCTCACGGCCCTGGTGCTTGGTGTTCTGTGTGAGCGGCTTCGGCAGAGCCCGATTCTCGGGTATCTGGCGGCTGGGACACTGCTCGGTCCGAATTCGCTCCAGGTTGTTTCGAGTGCTACCGAGGTCAGCTCTCTGGCTGAGCTCGGGGTCGCGTTGCTGTTGTTTACGATCGGCCTTGAGTTCTCGTGGCATCGATTGCGGCGTTTGGGCATTGCCGCGCTCGGGGGCGGGGTCGCGCAGGTGATTGTCACGATGGGCCTCGGGGCCGCCGTGGCTTTGGCCTTTGGGATGTCGCCTCGCTCTGCGCTTGCGATTGGCGCGATCGTGGCGTTGAGCAGCACGGCGTGTGTTCTTCGGCTGCTGGTTTCTCGCGCGGAGCTTGAGAGCATTCACGGCCGGCACGCTTTGGGGATCCTGCTCGTGCAGGATGTTGCGGTGGTGCCGCTGGTCCTTTTGGTGTCGGTGCTAGGTGGCGAGGGCACGCTTGGTGAGGTGAGTCTGGAAGCGATCAAGACGATCGGCGCCGGGATCGGGCTGGTCTTTGTTCTTTTCTTGCTCTTCAGGTGGGTCGTTCCGCGCGCCTTGAACATTGAAGAGATGCGGCACAACCGTGATCTGCCGATCCTGCTCGCCATCGTTACAGGGCTGGGCTCGGCGTGGGGATCGCATCAGCTCGGTCTTTCGCCGGCGCTGGGAGCGTTCGTTGCGGGGATGCTGCTTGCGGCTTCGCCGTACTCCACGCAGATCCGGGCGGACATCGCATCGATCCGGACGCTGCTGGTGACGTTGTTCTTCAGCTCGATCGGGATGCTTGGTGATCCGCTCTGGTTCATCGAGCATTTGCCTGCGGTGCTGGCGCTTGTTGTGGCGATCGTCGCGGGCAAGGCGATCGTCGTCTGGATCGTTCTTCGTCTCTTCCGCCTCTCGCACGGGAACGCGATGGCGGCGGGGTTGTGCCTCGGTCAGGTCGGTGAGTTTTCGTTTGTGCTCGCGGCGGCGGGTCGCGGGACGGTGATCAGCGATGACCTCTTCACGCTCATCATTTCCGCGACCATCACGACGCTCTTTCTCACGCCTTACCTGATTGCGCTGGCGCCCGGGCTGTCGTTCGTGATTGTGGAGCGTCTGCGCGCGTTGGGCTTGATCGCTCATGGCGCTATGAGCGAATCTGCGGAGGAGCTGCCGGCGAGGGCGCACTTGATCATTATCGGGTTCGGTCCGGCGGGCGAGGTTGTCGGGCAGGCCTTTGTGAACATGGCAGATCTGGTCACTGTGGTGGATCTGAACCCTGCGATGCTCCACAAGGCGCAGCGGCTCGGGTTCACGGGATCTATTGGCGATGCGATGCATGCGGATGTTCTGGAGCATATCGGCGTCAGTACGGCATCCACCGTTGTCGTCACGATCCCAGACCCGGCTGCGGCGAGCGCCATCGTGGCGCTGATCCGATCGATCGCTCCGGATGTCTACATCATCGCTCGCGCGAGGTACCACCGGTTTTACGCGGAGCTTCTGGCCAGCGGCGCGCATGAGGTCATTGATGAGGAACAGTTTGTCGGTGCTCGGCTGGCGGCGCGGCTCCGCAGGCGTCTGCGCTCCGACGAGCGTTTGAAGAGGATCGAAGGGTGAGCCTGTTGTGCTGGGGTGGGGCGGGAGCGGGTTTCGCTCGCGTGACGATCAGTGGACGGGCATCCAGAGCTCGGTGCGGAGATTCTCTGGTTTGGTCTTGCGCGGGTCGTTGAGGTATTGCTCGATCGAGGGCGGGTCGCCTAATCGCCAGCGGCGGTTGTCTACTTTGTGCAGGGCGATGTGCGCGAAGAGGGCGGCGTAGGTTTCGCCGAGCAGCGGGTAGGGGCCTTCGTGGAGGGTGACCGCGTAGGTCGCGGCGGGGAGCTGGCGGAGCTGGACGCCGCTCTTTTTTATCTTGGTGTTTTCGGGCACGATCATGCACGCGTCGTAGCGGATGCGCGCCGGGTCGGTGACGTCGGGGTCGTCGAAGCACATGCCGAAGGTGCGGGCCTTGCCGAAGACGAGCTTGGCCCATCCCCACTTCATGAGTGTTTTCCAGGCGGCGCCGACCTCGGTGTAGGGGCCGACGTGGCGGGCGCAGGCGATGGTGCACGCTTCCATGCGTTCGATGCGGACGTCGATGGGTTTCGTGTGCGCGCTCGCGGCGGGTGCTTTGGCTTCCTGTTTCTGTTGGCGGAAGTCGGAGGGCGTAATCGCGAAGTGTTTGGTGAAGGCGCGGGTGAAGGCCTCGTGGCTGGAATAGCCGGCGTCGAGGGCGACGTTGAGGATGTCGTTGTCGCCGTGGATGAGGTGGTGTGCGGCGCGCTCGAGGCGGAGGCGTCGGGTGTAACCACGGACGGTCTCTCCTGTGAGTCCTCGGAAGAGGCGGTGGAAGTGGAATGGGGAGAAGTGGGCTTGCCTGGCGACGTCATCGAGGGGCGGGTTGGTGTCGAGGTGGTCCTCGAGGTAGCGGCAGGCGGATTCGATGCGGGGCTGGTAGTCGGGGTGGTCGTTGGGTTCCATGCGCAGAGTATCCCGCGCGGGGGCGCGGCTTGCTTGATCGGGGTTGCGGAATGTGCGTGACAACCTGGTTGACGGCTTTGCGATTCAAATAAAAATAAGAACGGCGTCATTGACGCCGTCCTTATTCAAATGGTCGTGAATTGGAACGTGCGGGTTTGGTTACCGCTGCTCGATCGCGACGTAGGGTTTTTCGTGGGGGCCTACGTAGTCTGCCTTGGGGCGGATGAGGCGGTTGCCGTCGAGTTGTTCTAGTGCGTGGCCGGCCCAGCCTGCGATTCGGCTCAGGGCGAACATCGGGGTGAAGAGGTCTAACTTCAGGCCGATGCTGTGGTAGGTTGTCGCGCTGTAGAAATCGACGTTGGGGTAGATGCCCTTGCTTGCGACTTCGCGGTCCATCGTCTTTTCGATGGCGTGCGACTTCGCGTAGAGGTCTGCGTTTCCGGTGTCGTTGGCGAGCTGCTCGGCGAGGGTCTTGAGGTACGTCGCTCTTGGGTCGTAGCTCTTGTAGACGCGGTGGCCGAAGCCCATGATGCGGTCTTTGGCGGCGAGCTTGTTCATGACGAACTGCTCGGCTTCAGAGACGTTCTCGATCTCGTTGAGCATGACCATGACGCCCTCGTTGGCGCCGCCATGGAGGGGGCCTCGCAGGGCGCCGACGGCGCCGGTGATCGCGGAGTAGATGTCGCTGAGCGTCGAGGTGATGACGCGGGCGGTGAACGTCGAGGCGTTCAAGCCGTGATCGGCGTGGAGGATCATGCAGGCGTCAAAGGCGCGCTCCATGGTCGCGGTGGGCTTCTCGCCGTTGAGCATGTAGAGGAAGTTGGCGGCGAAGGTGAGGTTCTGATCGGGGGCGATGAGGTCGAGCCCACGGCGGAGGCGGTCGAAGCCTGCGACGATCGTGGGGACCTTGGCGAGGATGCGGATTGCTTTGGCGCGGACCTCGGGGATGTCGATGCTGTTGGGATTGGGGTCCTCTAGAGCGAGGGCGGAAACCATCGTTCGGAGCATGTGCATCGGCTGGGCGGTCGCGGGGATGGACCGGAGGAGGCCGATGGTGTGGTCGCTGATGGTGTAGGCGCCGCGGAGGTCGGCGAGGAAGGCGTCGAACTCGGGTTTGTTGGGGAGGCGCCCGTTGAGCATGAGGAAGGAGACTTCCTCGAAGTTGGAGTCCTTGGCGAGATCGTTGATGGCGATGCCGGCATATTCGAGGATTCCGCGCTCACCATCGATGAAGGAGAGGACGGTTTCTGCGGCGACGATGCCTTCTAGACCCTTGGCGGCGGTGCTCATGTGGGGACCTTTGCTGGAGAGAACTGGTTGTTGGAACGAACGGAATATGGCCTGATGGCCATTTTTCGGGTCTTCAACGCCGTTTCCTGAGTGGAACAGCGATTGTCGCGCAAACACGACCTCGATAGGCGAATATAGAGGTCTAGAAGGGCAGTGGCAAACCTCAGGGCCGATTGGATGGCCCCCAATGGAGTGACCGAACGGCATGCTTTGCAAGGGATTACTGCTGATTGACCCAACTCGGGCGCCCGAACCGGGGTGGATTCGGGTGGAAGATGGCCGGATTACGGCGATCGAGCATGGGCACACCGACGAGAAGGCGGATGTCGGGGGCGCGGATGTGCTCCTGTGTCCGGCGTTTATTGATGCGCATATTCATCTGCCGCAGATCGATTCGGTGGGGTGTGATGGGCTGGAGTTGCTGCCGTGGCTCGACAAGGTGGTCTTCCCGGCGGAGGCGTGGTGGGGCAACGGGGCGGCGGCTTCGATGACGCGGACTGCGGTGCGGCGGATGGTTCGGGAGGGCACGTTCGGGTTTGCGGGGTACCTGACGAGCAACGCGGAAGCCGGCGCGATGGCGCTGGGGATGCTGAGCGAGGGTGTGGACGGCGCTCGGCTGCGGTTCGCGGCGGGGCGGGTGGCGATGGATCGCAACGCGCCGGGGGCGCTGATCGATGAGGATATTGCAAGGGCGCGGATGAACCCGGCGCCGAGCGTGGTGTTGAGCGGTGATGGCGTCGGCGGGCGCGGCGAGGTGAGCGTGAACCCGCGGTTCGCGATCGCGTGCACGGATGAGTTGCTCGCGGAATGCGGGTGGCTGGTCAAGGAGCGAGCGGCGGCTGGATCGCCGATCATGATGCAGACGCATTTGTCGGAGTCGATCCCGGAGTGCGAGTTCATCAAGGAGTTGTTCCCGGAGGATCGGGACTACACGAGCGTGTACGACCGGGCGGGGTTGCTGGGAGAACGGTCGATCCTGGCGCACGCGGTGCATTTATCTGATGATGAATTGGCGATGGTGCGAGAGCGCGGGTCGGTGCTGGCGCACTGCCCGATCGCGAATACGTTTTTGGAATCGGGGCTGTTTGATCTGGACAAGGCGCGCGAGCACGGCGTGCGGGTGGCGCTGGGGAGCGATGTTGCGGCGGGGGTGGATATCGCGATGCCGAGGGTGGCGCGGGCGATGATCGAGGTGGCAAAGATCCGGAAGATGACTGTTTCACCCGGCGCGAGCGTGCCTTCTCCGGCGGATGCCTGGTCGATGATGACCGAGGGGAACGCGGAGGCGCTGGGGTGGGCGGGCTCTGGCAAGCTGGGGGTTGGGATGCACGCGGACATCCTGGCGCTGCGGGTTCCGGAGACTTGGCGGGATGCGTTCCTGATCGGGCGGATCATCTACAACTGGACGAGCGACCTGATTGTGGATCGGGTGGTTGCGGGGGTTCGGGTGGCGAAGCACGACGGGGTGTCGTAAGGCGCTGCACTGGATGCACCTCTCCCCGGCCCTCTCCCCGGCCCTCTCCCGGGGGGAGAGGGAGGCGGAGATATTCGAGCCTTCGCTTCGCTCAGACTCAGTGTCCAGAGAGTGCTCGGGCTCGGTGTCCAAAGAAGCGATAGGATCGCGTCACTATGTTTCCATTGGGCACAGACCGAGCGCTGGCGCGACCGACGCTGATGAACCACGTCCTGCTGCTGGCGTGCGCGCTGGTGTTTGTGCTGCAGTTGCTGCTGCAGACGATCTCGCAGGAGCAGGGCGGGGCGTTGGAGACGTTCATGACGACGCTCCGGCTCGATCCGATGCGACTGACCTGGTACGGGTTCTTTACCTACCAGTTCCTGCACGGCGGGATGATGCATTTGCTCGGGAACATGCTCTTCCTGTGGGTGTTCGGTCCCAATGTTGAGGACCGGATCGGCCGGTGGTGGTATCTCGCGTTCTTCCTGGTCGGAGGCGCCGCGGCGGGGGCGGCGCATGTAATGTTTTCGCAATCGCCGGTGATCGGTGCGAGCGGGTCGATCAGCGCGGTGACCGGGGCGTACCTCGTGCTGTTCCCTCGGACGCACATCAAGGTGTTCCTGATGTTTATCATCATCGGGATGTTCAACATCCCGGCGGTGTGGTTCATCGGGTTCGCGATGGCGAAGGACCTGTTTATGCAGGGGCTCGGCGGGAACGATGGGGTCGCGCGGATGGCGCACATCGGTGGATACCTGTTCGGCGGCGGTGTTTCGATCACGCTGCTGGCGACGGGGTTGCTCGAGCGCGAGGCGTTTGATCTGTTCACGCTGCACAAGCAGGCGAAACGGCGGCGGACGTTCCGGGAATTGGCAAGCAAAGGCGGCGACCCCTGGAACAACGCGGGGCGCGTGCGCACGGACATGAAGCCGGTGAAGGTTTCTCCGCAGGAAGAAGCGAGGATCCGTTCGAGGGGCCGGGTGACTTCGGCGCTGGGTTCGGGCAAGCCGGAAGAGGCGGCGCGGCTTTATCTGGCGCTGATCAAGGAGCACCCTGGTGATGTGCTTACTCCCAAGGCGCAGGGCGAGGTCGCGAACCAGCTGTTCGCGATGGGCGATTACGAGCGCGCGGCGGGGGCGTACGAGGGGTTCCTGGAGAAGTACAAGGCGGATGTTGAGGCGCCTCGGATGGGGCTGATGCTGGGGCTGATTTTGACGCGGTACCTGCGCGACCCTGCGAGGGCGCGGGCGGTGCTTGTTGCGGCGCGCGATCAATTGACGAGGTCTGAAGAGCGCGCGATGGCGGAGACGCTGCTGGACGAAATCAAGGCGTCGGCGGCAGGGGGCAAGCAATGACGAGCGAAGGGCACGGGTTCTCGAATCCTGATCGGACACGGATCAAGGTCTGCGGCGTGCGCGATATCGATACAGCGCTGGCGGCGCTCGGGGCGGGCGCGGACACGTTGGGGTTCGTGTTCGTGAAGAAGTCGCCGAGGTTTATTGAGCCGGAGGACGCGTGGGCGATCATCCGGCGGTTGCCTCCGATGCACACGACGGTTGGGTTGACGGTGAACGCGTCGGTTGAGGGGTTCTCGAAGATCGAGAGGCAATGCCCTACGGATTACGGGCAGTTGCACGGCGATGAATCGGTTGACGTGGTCAAGGCGTGCGGCCCGAGGGTGATCAAAGCGATCGAGTTTGACCCAGCGACGATCGAAGAAGATTTACGCAAGTGGGGCGCGGTTGATGAGGTTGATGCGATCCTCATTGATGGTTCGTCCGGCGGTCAGGGCGAGGCGTTCGACTGGTCGGCGCTCGGCGCGGTGTCTGCGGCGTGCAAGAAGCCGATCGTTCTTGCTGGCGGGTTGACGCCTGCGAATGTTGGCGAGGCGATCCGGGTCGTTCGGCCCTGGGCGGTGGATGTTTCCAGCGGCGTCGAGCGCGAGCGCGGCGTAAAGGATCACGGGTTGATCCGTGAGTTTTGTGCCGCGGTGCGCGGGGCGGACGCGGCGTTGGGTTGATTCATCTTGCTGCGGGAGAGCACGACCTCGCGGGGGCCAGGTCGTGGCATAGGGGATCAGATGATTCCCCGGCTCTTCCAGGCTGCGACTTCTCTTGGGACGTGCGACCAGAACCTGGCCATGCGATCGATCGAGGCCGGCATGCGGTCGAGCTTGAGGGCGCCTCGGTAGATCAGGAAGACTTTGTTGTGCGTGATGCGCCACCTGGCGTTGGGCTTGCCGAGCAAGAACTGCTGCATCTCCGGTGTGAGCAGCGTGACGGCGAAGGGTTCGTCATCGCATTTGACGACGAATCGGTGGTTGAATTGTGGGTCATCAAGGAGCAGCCCCTTGCGCCATCCGAGCGAACGCATGAGTTTGGAGAATGGGTGTCTTGGGGTCACGCTGAGGTCGGGCCAGCCCGGGGCGTCGGTGGCGTAGACGCAGTGGATGACGGTGTGCGTGGACTGCCCGGTTGAGACGACATAACGGTGCTCGAAGAACGTGGCGTTGTGGTCGGCGATGGTTCCCTGCGCGAGGCGGTGGGTTTTCCCGGATTTTTTAATCTCGGGGAGGTAGACGTATTCCCGGTGGAAGTCTTTGGGTGGGTCGGCGTTGAAATCGAGCGTGAGCGTGTCGTCGAGGGCATCGGCTTGCTCACGCCACTGATCGGCCTTCTTCCTGGACGCGCGGACGAGAGAGCCGATGATCACGATTACCGCGAACAGGCCGATCAGCGCCAGGATGCCCAGCATTGTCATCTTCCTGGAATTGCCGAGGATGTTCGGTCCGGGGCCGCCGCCGCCCGCTGCCATGAACAGCCCGACCGCCATCGCGGCAAGGCCGGCGAGGAGGAAGATGACGAGGACGGTTCTGCGGTTCTCCATGCACCATCAGATTAGGGAACCCGAAGGTCTGATTCCAAGTGTCCGCGTCAGGCTGCAGGAGGACGCGTCAAGCGGAAGCCATGGGATCCGAGTCAGATTGGGGATCGATCGTTCGGTCTGTGCCGTGTCGGGCGCGTTGGATGATCGAACGCGGCAACTTTGCGATGAGTGGGCAACCGTGGTGGTGGTGGCTCTCTCCGAACGCCGATTTCAAGGCGTGGCCGATGGCTTGCAGGCATGGAATCGGCGGCGACATCAATCCAGATGCTGGGCGGGGAGGTTCTCGGGCGTGGTCCGGGAACGGCGACGGGCGGCGCCTGGCAGCGGGCGCCCTGGTGGGCTCTGGATTGGAGTGATCGCGATGCTTCGTCAAATGACAGCGGTGGGGATGGTTGCGGCGAGCGCCGGGCTGGCGGCTTCGAACGCCCTTGGGGGTGTGGAAGAGGTCGTCTGGGTCGAGGTGGACAACACCGTCGGGACGATCGATCAGACGGCCGGGGTTCCGACGGGGCTCAACGGCGTGCGGACGTTTGATCTGTACGCGGTCGTGACGCCTGATACCAAGGTCTGGGTCGCGGACTTTGGGTATGTCGGCGACTACCAGGGCTACGACGAGAACATGTGGACGACGCAGTCGGTGTACCAGAACGAGTTTGGTCGCGATGTGCAGGCGCCGATGGTCGGGTCTATGGAGATGTTCGCGGCGCTCGAGTTCGACACCTATGTCGGGATGGGGATGCTCGATTCAAAGATCGTGATGAACACGGTGATCCTCGGCGGGAACTGGTCATCGAGCGGGTTCGAGCTGGCGTGGTACGGGTCGCAGTATTCCGGCGGGGTGTGGGAGCCTGCGGTTGGTGACGAGGATGACCTGTTGTTCCTGGCGCGGGTCTCTGTTGCATCCGATGGCGCGTACGGCGATACGACCGGCGATGACGAGTGGTTGGGGGGCTGGGTCTTTATCAGTGGTGAGGACAACGATGGCCGTTTCGGTCAGGCGGATCCCAAGACGGGGTTGTTCTACGCGGAAAACGCGTTCCCGGAGCCGGTCGCGGTGATCGCGGGGACGAACGGCGGTGGCGGGTCCGGCGGTGCGGAGGAGACGCCGGACGAGCCGGAGCCTTTGTATGGGGATGTGAACCTTGATGATGTTGTTGACATGGTTGATCTGATGCTGGTGCAGCGTTCGATCGGCACGTCGAACTCGTCGAGGGATGTCAACGGCGACGGGATTGTTGATGCGGTGGATGTCGCGGAGATTATGGAGATTCTCGGTTCGTCGGAGACGTTCGCCGGGTCGGGCGGCGGTGGGGTTGATGATGGCGCGGCTGAAGATGAGTACGCGAACCTGACACCCAAGGAGCGGAAGAAACTCGAGAAGGCGCAGCGCAAGGCCGAGCAGCAGCGGCTCAAGGCGGAGCGGAAGGCGGTGAAGGCGGATGCGAAGGAGCGGAAGCGGCAGGAGAAGGAACGCAAGAAGGCTGACAAACAGCGCGAGAAGGAACGCAAGAAGGCGGAGAAGGAGCGGAAGAAACGGGAGAAGCAGCAGCAGGGCTGATCCTGTCGGTCTCTTCGGGACAACTCCAATTGAATCAAGCACTTGAAAACCCCCTGATTCAGGGGGTTTTTCATGTGCGCTATGGGCGCCGGCGGAATTTGGAGATCGTGGGGATCCGATCCCGATGAGCGGCGTAGTTGATTCTGTCGTCAAGCGATGGCGGCGGGGGCCGATCGGGTGACGTTGAACAATCTTCAATGGAGAAGTGGTATGCGAGTTCGAACCCTTGGCGGCGTGTTGATGGCAATCGGTGCGGCCGCGTGTTGCTCGATGGCGAGCGGCGGTGTGATCGGGACGGTCTGGATCGAGGTGGACAACAGCGTCGGGACTCAGGGTGATGCGGCGGGGATGGAGACGGGGCTCGATGGGATTCGGACGTTTGATCTGGTCTTAATCGTATCGCCGGACACCGAGCTCTATGCTGCGGACTTCGGGTTTGCCACGAGAGCGGGCGACAAGCGGAGCATGTGGACGACGCAGCCGGTTTACCAGAACCAGTTTGGTGGCGATACACAATCGAAGATAGCGGGGGCGCTGCGGACGGCGGACTTTGCCGCGCTGGAGTTTGATACTTATGTCTCGCTGGGAACAATCCGCACGGATGTTGTCCAGAACATGGTGATCCTGGGTGGGGATTGGTCGGAAGCCCGCTTCCAGATCGCCTGGTATCCGCAGTTGCCTGGTTCAGGGCAGCTCATTACCGCGACGCCGGATGAATTCGGCCACATTACATTGGCGCGGATCTCGGTGGCATCTGATCGGAGCTTCGGTGAGTACACGGGTGGGGATGAGTATCTCGGTGGCGCCTTCTATATTTCGGGTGAAGATGATCAGGAGCGGATCGGGTATTACCCGCGCGAGGGCATATTCTGGGCCGGTAACGCGTTTCATGGTCCGGTCCCGAACTACGACACCTCTGCGCCCGGCAGTGGCGGAGACGACGGTGGTGACGATGCGCCGGACGTGGGCGATGGTGTAGATGATTCTGTCGTGACGCCCGGGCCGGGAGATCCGCCGATCGATGACAATGTCGATGAACCGGAGGAGTTGTATTTCGGAGATCTCAACTTTGATGGCGCCGTCGATCTCAGCGATCTTCTGATTCTGCAGCAGGCCTACGGGACGCAGAATCCTTTCTATGACCTTGATGGCGATCGGATCGTTGAAGAACGAGATGTCCACATCATGATGTACCTGATCACCGGGGAAGGTTCGTCGTCGCTTCTGGCCGGGCTCACGGAAAAACAGCTCAGGAAAGAAGAGAAGCGGTACCAGAAGGTGATCAAGAAGATCGAGAAGGATGCCGCTAAGGAAACCAAGCGTGTGTACCGCGAGCGTAAGAAGACGGCCAAGGCTGCGGAGAAAGAGCGGAAGCGGCTGGCGAAAGAGCGTGAAAAGGAACGCAAGCGCATCCTCAGGGAACAGCGGAGGGAACAGCGGCGGCTTGCGCGCGAGGCTCGGCAGAACCAGAACAATCAGTGAGTTGAATGCGGAGCAGGCGCCTGCTTAGCTGGCCGAGAACGTTGCGCCGGGTTCGACACCGAGGGTGACCATCTCGCCGATCTCGAACTCTTCGGCTCGCTGAGCGCCGTTAGTTTTGAAGACGATTGGCGCCGCGCCGGTGTTGACGGTGACGGTCTGCGCGTTCTTGTCGGTGGCGCGGACTCTGCCCTGCGCTCGGCGCGGCCGGCCCTCGATGGGTTCGAGGAAGGCGCCGCCGCCTTTGATTTTATCGATGCGTTTGGCCTGCGCGGTGATGACGCCCTCGGTGCGCTTGCCTTCGGTGAGTGGGGCGTTGCAGATCAGGTGGATCTGGTATTCGGTCCCGATGATCGCGAGGGTGAAGGTGTTGTCTGTGAGGTCGGTCGCGACACCGGTGGCGAGGTTGGGGTTTTTTGTTGTGGTGGTCATGCTGGAGTTGGCTCAGGTCGGGGGAGGCCCAGGAAGTTGGCGAGCAGCAGGGGGCCGTTGGTCGTGAGGAAGCTCTCGGGATGGTACTGCACACCGATGAGGGGCGCGGCGCTGGGGTTGTCGTCGTTGTTCTTTCGCAGGCCCATGACGACTTCGGGTGTTGTTCCGTCGGGGTGGGTGTCGGTTGTCCAGGCGCTGACGGTCCAGCCTGCGCTGGGGATCGAGTCGCGCGTAACGACGAGGCTGTGGTATCGGGTTGCGGTGAAGGGGTTGGGGAGGCCTTCGTAGATGCCTTTGCCGTCGTGGTGGATGTCGCTGGTTTTGCCGTGGACGATGCGCGAGTGTCGGGTGACGGTCATGCCGTGGCGGTCGCCGATGCATTGATGCCCGAGGCAGACGCCGAGGATGGGGATCTTGCCTCCGAGCGATTCGACGATGGCGGAGGAGACACCCGCCTCGTTGGGGGTGCAGGGTCCAGGCGAGATGATGATGTGGGTCGGGTTGAGCGCGAGAGTGTCGGGCGCGGTGATCTCGTCGTTGCGGACGACGCGCATGTCGATGTTGGGATCGAGTTCGCCGATGCGCTGGACGAGGTTCCAGGTGAAGGAGTCGTAGTTGTCGATGATGAGTAGCATTTATGAGGTTGAATTAAGTGGCAAGGTGGAAGATGGTGAGGGAATGGATCACTGTAAAGCATAGCTCCTTGGTAGATCAAGTCGCTTGTTTAGCCTGTCGGCTTGGTTGTTTGCTTGGCGATGATTCGGTTTTTGCATCGGTTGCTTTCGAATATGAATTATAGATTGACAATGTGTTGTATATGAATTATACCGTGAGAAATTCATTTGGTAGGCACATTGTATGTGTTCTCGGCACGGGGCCCCTCCTTGGAAAGAGATTCGGATTGAAAGGAGCAAGCATGAGTGTTACGGAAGCGAAAAAACTTATCGATCGAAATCGCGAGCAAACCAAGGCATGGCTTGTGAGATACTGTGAGGAGCGTGCGGCGTCGGGCTCTGTAAGCGATAGTTTTCGGGACGAAGCAGTGTCTCGGTTGGAGCCTCTCGCTAACGATGAAGCGAAGTTGTATCTACGGATGTCTCCTGAGGAGCGATATGAGGCGTACAGATATGCGAGATCGTTGTTTGATGAAGATGTAGAAATGATGCGGCAATATGCTGCGTTCATTGAGGCGGTCGGAGGTTATGCTGATTTATCAGTGGCTGAGGGGCTCAGTGATTTTCAAGACCCGCGGCCTGCTGAAGATCCCGAGTGTCTTGAATGCAACGAGGCTGCAGGGAGCGGGCCCCAGAAAGCATATGTGATTGGGTGGTGGATTTTGCATCGGAAATGCTGTGCAAATAACGCAGGAAACGGAATCGCATTTGGGAAGCCGAAGGATTGTTACAGTGGGAATGTGTACAGCGGTAGTTGCCCTCGTTGCAATTGGTGTCCCGGTTAACGCCTTTTGTGCATCCGTTGTTTGTGCATTGAACATGCAAGCAATGCTTGTGCAGCGAAACCTGTTCATGTTGCGCTTGCGAATGAGAGCGCAAAGTTACAAATAGGATGTTGTCATATTATGCAGCGATCGAGCCTGCGACACCGTCTCTTGTCACGTAGAAGAGCGTCTGCGTGATCGGGTAGGGGAGGGTGTGGAAGTTCTCCACGGCTCGGCCCTGCATCCGTTTGACGAAGGGGTCGGGCTCGATGCTGATGGCGACGAAGAGGTCGCGTGCGGGGGCGGAGACGAGGAAGTCGCCGCCGAGCTCGGGGGCGAGGGCGCCGTGGAGGTTGGGGAGGAGGAGTCTTGAGGCGTCGTAGCCGTCGCGGTGGGCGAGGACGGCGGCGCGTCCGCCTTCTTTGGATTCGACGAGGCGGATGTCCATCGAGTCGCTGATGGCGGCGAGGTTTTCTCTTGCGACATCGTCGAGGGTGTCGGCGTCGATGCCCCACTTGATCATCTGCTCGGTCGTGATGCTGACGGTCATGTGGGGGAGGTCGATGACGAAGAGGACGGCGGTGTTGTTGACGAAGGGGATGTGGGCGACCAATTCACGTTCGAGGCGGTCGAAGATCGAGGTGTGGTGGATGCGCGGCATCACCATCGCCTTGGCGATCTCCCAGGGGAGGGTCGTGACGGAGCCCGGGTCGTTCTCGAAGAGGTGCGCGAGGTATTGGTCGACGATCTCGGAGCCGCGGTCGGGGGCCTGGGTCACGAGGCGGCGGAGATTCTCGATATCGAGGCGGCGGCCGTTGACGAGCAATTCCGAGGTGCTGAGGCGTTCGAGATTGAACTCGGGGTGCTTCGAAGCCAGGATCTGGACAACGTGGTCGGCGAAGGGTCCGGGCTCGTCGGGCAGTTGCGGCATTGGAATGACTCGTTCTTTGGTTGGCCTTGGGATCTGCTACTGGGCGCCGTTGGGGCTGCTCCTTCTGGTATCGGCGGTGCGGTGGGGGAGTCGGCCTCGAATAGTCATACGCGGTGCGTGGGGCCGCGGGTTCGGTGGATTGTGCGGGCCTTGCGACTGGTTGGTTGGGGTGACCGCCCCATAGCCATTGAAGCGAATAGAATGCGTCTATGGCAGAAACCTGTGTTATCGGCGATGTGACGGTAGGAGACGGGGCTCAGCTCGCGGTGATCGCGGGGCCTTGCGCGCTCGAGGGCGTCGGCATGGCGGTCGAGATCGGCGAGTTGGTGCGCGACTGCTGCATCGATCTCGGGCTGCAATATGTTTTCAAGGCGAGCTTCGACAAGGCGAACCGGACGAGCGCGGGGTCCAAGCGTGGGCCTGGGCTGGGCGACGGGTTGGCGCAGCTGGCGGAGGTGCGCGCGGCGCTCGGTGTGCCGGTTGTGACCGATGTGCACGATCCATCGCAGGCGGAGTCGGTGGCGCAGGTTGTTGACTGCCTTCAGGTGCCGGCGTTTTTGTGCAGGCAGACGGACCTGCTTGTCGCGTGCGGCGAGGCGGCGCTCAACCACGGGCGCGCGGTTGCCGTGAAGAAAGGGCAGTTCCTGTCTCCGGAAGAGATGGCGGGTCCGGTGGGCAAGCTCGGCGCGGTTGGTTGTCACAACGTGATGCTGATGGAGCGCGGGACGTTCTTCGGGTACCACCGGCTGGTGAATGATTTCATCGGGTTGGGTGATCTGATGGATCTGACCGTTGACGGCGAGACGGCGGGGCCGGTGTGCTTTGATTGCACGCACTCGACGCAGCTCCCGGGTGAGACGGCTACGACCGGTGGGCGGCCGGAGCGGGCGCCGATGCTCGCGAGGGCGGCGGTCGCTGCGGGTGTGCACGCGGTGTTTTTGGAGTGTCATCAGGACCCGTCGAAGGCGACGAGCGATTCGGCGACGATGCTTCGGCTGGAAGAAGTCCCGGCGCTGCTGCGGTCGCTGGCGGCGATCAGCGTTGTTCTGCGAGCGGAAACCGGGGCGGCTTCATCGGCGAGCGGTTTGAGCCGATAATCATCGGCGGTGCTGATGTTCAGCGGAGTCGGTGTTTTTTCGCCGACTCGGTCGGTCAGAGTCCCTACCATGGAAGACCCATGCGATGTGACAACTGCGACAACGAGGCGACCGTGCACGAGGTGACGCTTGTCGGCGGCCAGAAGGTGGAGAAGCACCTGTGCGAATCGTGCGCGAGGGAAGCGGGTCTGACCACGCATCCCACCGAGCCGATCAACGCGCTGCTGAGCAAGTTCATCATGGCGCCCGGGTTGGTGCAGCAGGCGGCGACCGGCGGCAAACCCAAAGGGGAGCAGCGGGCGCCGGCGTGTCCTGAATGCTCGATGAGCTGGATGGAGTTCCGCAAGAACGGCTTGCTGGGCTGCGCAACATGCTATGAAACATTTGAATCCCGGCTTGCTCCGTTGATCGAGCGGGCGCAGGAGGGTGCGACGCACCACGTCGGCAAGGCGCCCAAGGGCAGCGCGGGGCTCGCGGACCATCAGCGGCGCCTGCGGACGCTCACCGCGGAACTCGCCGAGTCGATCGAATCAGAACAATACGAGCACGCCGCGGAACTCCGGGATTCGATCGCTGCGATCGAGACGGAGATCGAGCGCGAGCGTGCTGAGGCGGAACGGATCGCCGACCGCGGCATGGTCGGCGCGGACGACGTTTCGATCCAGACGAGCCCCGGGATTAGCCCTGAAAACGGCCCGGAGTGCATCGATGAATCCGGTGGTGCATCGTGAGCGACGAGCTGCTTGGTGTTGATGGTCCTGAATGGCTCAGAGCCGACGGCGCGGATTCGGACGTCGTGATGTCGTCGAGGGTTCGCCTGGCGCGGAATATCGCCGGGTTCCCGTTCCTGTCCAAAGCGAGCGACGATGATCGGCGCCAGACGCTTGAACTCGTGCGTGATCGCGTGCTCTCGGGAGGGATCTCGGAGGGGATGCTGTGGGTCGATGTTGCAGAATCGAGCGAGGATGAGCGGCACCTGCTCGTCGAGCGGCACCTGATCTCGCGGCAGCACGCGAAGGGCAGCGGCGCGAGGGGCGCGGCGATCTCGGCGCCTGATGAGCGGCTCTCGATCATGGTCAACGAAGAGGACCACCTGCGGATCCAAGTGATGCGGTCGGGGCTCGCGGTCGCCGAGGCGATGACGCAGATTGATCAGGTCGATGATGCGATCGAGGGGCAGATCGGGTACGCGTTCAGCCCCCGGTTCGGGTACCTCACGGCGTGCCCGACCAATGTGGGCACGGGGATGCGCGTCTCGGTGATGCTGCATCTGCCTGGTTTGCGGATGACCGGCGAGATCGAGAAGGTCCGCAGGGCGGCCAAGAGCCTGAACCTCGCGGTGCGGGGTTTCTACGGCGAGGGCTCCGAAGCCTCCGGGGATCTCTTCCAGATCAGCAACCAGACAACACTTGGCAAGACCGAGCGGCGGATTGTGCGGGACTTTGAGTCCACGATCCTGCCCAAGGTGCTCGATTACGAGCGCAAGAGCAGGCACGCGCTGCTGACCCGGAGTCGGCTGAAGGTCGTGGACCGATCGCACAGGGCGCTGGGCATCCTGCAATCGGCGCGGCTTATGACCGCCGAAGAGGCGCTCAAATTGATCAGTCGGGTTCGGCTGGGTGTGCTGCTCGGTGTGGTCGAGGGTGTAGAGCTCTCGACGCTGAACCGGTTAATCCTGCTGACGCAGCCTGCGCACCTGCAGCGGGCGGTGAAATCGACGCTGAACCAGGCGCAGCGGCGTATTGCCCGTGCAGATCTGTGCCGAGACCGGCTCGCTGGGAAGTGAAGCAGGCGGACGGGGAGTTTGTCTGGCCTCCAGCGCGGGTGGATGACAGCCCCCTGGCTCCCGGAGAAGACCGGGGAACTGAACATCCGATCGAGCAGAAACAACAGCCAGAGCGTGGCTGGTGGTCTGCGATTGAGCGTGCGTGGCTGTGCCCGGTGGCGGTCCCGGTGCGTGAGCGTCTGGAGATAGCTGGCTGCGATGGCGAGGCGCTTGGGGCGTGCTGCGACCGGTGCGCGACCACGGTGGGCGCTGGCGAAGAGGACGAGTTCGGGTGTGCGTCGTGCCGGGATCGGAAAGTCCCGTGGGATCGCGCGGTGCGTCTTGGGGCGTACGAGGACGAGCTGCGCGAGGTGATTCTCGAGGTGAAGTTCACGCGGTTTCGCTCGGCGGGGATGGCGCTGGGGCGGATGCTAGGCGAGGTTCTCCGCAATGCGGGGGCGCCGAGCGAGGGCGTTGTTGTTGTGCCGATCCCGATGTCAACGCGGCGTCGATTGGTGCGTGGAGTCGATCACACGGCCGCGATTGGGCGTGGCGTTGCGAGCGAGCTGGGGGCGCCGATGCGGATGGCGCTGACGAGGCGGCATCGGCCGAGCCAGCGGACGGTCTCGATGAGCGCTAGGGCGGGGAATGTCTCCGGGACGATGCGGCTCAGGCGTGGCGCCGGCGCGGGGATCAAGGGGCGGACGGTGGTGCTCGTTGACGACGTTCGGACGAGCGGCGCGACGTTGCGGGCGGCTTCTTCCTCTATTTTTCTAGGTGGGGACGGATGCCGCCCTGCGGCGATCTGGGTGGCGACGGTGGGCGTCACGCCGGTGCGTGGGCGGATGGATCTGGCTGGATTGGCGAGGATTCGGACGGCGGCGAAGTGAGGGGTTCGGGGTTGGCGGATGGGGTGCTGCGTGTCGTCAATCGTGGAGATCATGTGGGTTGTCTGGGAAGTGAAAAAAGTTGGCGAGAAGCTGCTTGACATGCCAAACGGGGTGACTATTCTTCCCGGCTCCCCACTCGGGGCCGCCCCTGAGCGGTGGGGGTCGTATCGCCTGGCGATGCGACAACTTCTTTGAAAAGTGAACAGTTGGGTAACGCCGCGAGAATGTGTGGTGTTGACACGGCATACAAGATGTCGGTCCCGTAGCCGGGGCATGTCAGCATCATAAAAATTGGCTTCGGTGGGTGTCACAGCACTCATCGACTCAAATAATTCTCGTGTGTTACTAAGTAATACATTCTTTGAGAAAATAAATTCGTTGGGGTTAAGCTCCCAACGGCAACAGGCGAGCAATCGACTGTTGTAGACCGGTAGTCGGCATCGAGTAATCGGTGAAGGCTACAACAGGTCAACCTTCACTTTCAAACATCTCCATTGGGCCTTCGGGTCTGGTGGGGCTTAAGAAAACCAATTGAAGAGTTTGATCCTGGCTCAGATTGAACGCTGGCGGCATGGCTAAAGCATGCAAGTCGAACGAGAAGCGGGCTTCGGCCCGTGGACAGTGGCGAAAGGGTGAGTAACGCGTTCCTTACGTACCCCGAGGTGGAGGATAGGTCGGAGAAATCCGGCGTAATACTCCATGTTCTCTTCGGAGAAAAGGTTTCGACCGCCTCGGGAGCGGGGAGCGTCCCATCAGGTAGTTGGTGAGGTAAAGGCTCACCAAGCCAAAGACGGGTAGCGGGTGTGAGAGCATGGCCCGCCACATCGGGACTGAGACACTGCCCGGACTCCTACGGGA
>JAJDDA010000095.1 GCA_029260535.1 Phycisphaerales bacterium
CCGGCGTTACGACTCGATCGAGCTGATCCGCGCGCGCACCGCGATGGACGCGATCGGCGAGCTGGCGAACCCGATCGATGAGTTGTCGCCTGCCGGGACGGTGATCCTGGTCGGCCCTGATGCGTTGACGGCTGGTGAAGAGGACGAGTACGTCGATGCGGTGCATCAGATCACGCGGGACGTGAAGATCGTGCTGATCAGTTCGAGCAAGGGTGTCGGCGCGCGGTTCGACGCGGTGCTTGAGCCTGGGACTGCTACCGCGCGGATGTGGAACGCGATCGGGATCGAATCCACCGATGAATCAAGTCGTTCTGAGTCGATGCCTCCGATCCCGTCGGCGCCGAGCGGGCGCGATGTGGTCGGGCTGGTCACCGAGGCGCCCCCGTCTGCGGGCGAGCCTGTTGAGGTGCATACGCGCCCGCATCGACCGGCGAGCCCTGTTGCGGACGCGGGGTCGGCTCCGGAGGCTGCGCCACGCGCGTCGGTTATGTTTGATCCGGAGGACACGCTTGATGAGGCGTTGCTGACGGTTCTTCGTGAAGACGCGGATGATGCCGAGCCCCCGGCTTCGTCGATCGAGGCGGCGCTGACCGGCGCGGACACGCTGCGATCGGGGCTCGCGGAGCTGCGGAAAAAACTCGGTACAGAGACGGTCCGGTTTGCGGCGGGCGAGATTGACGGCGATGGCAAGCGCGTGCAGCACGGCTCGCGGATGTTCGGTCGGTTGCAAGCCGACGGGATTGATGGGCCGGTGCTGAAGCGGTCTGCGGCCTGGTTGAGCCGACGGCTCGCGGTTGATGCGCAGCTGCGGGAGCTGCGCGAGGCGGCGTTTACCGATGAATTGACCGGGGCGTGGAACCGGCGGTTCTTCCACCGCTTCCTGGACCGGAGCATCGAGGGCGCGAGGTCGGCGCGGCAGGACCTGTCGCTGCTGTTTTTCGATATCGATGACTTCAAGACGTACAACGACCGGTACGGGCACGCGGCGGGCGATGAGATCCTTGTTGAGGTGGTCCGGCTGCTCAAGGCGGTTGTGCGGCCTCACGACCGGGTGTGCCGGATCGGCGGGGATGAGTTCGCGGTGGTCTTCGCTGACGGGCCTCGGGAGGTGTCGAGCCGGCATCCGAGCTCGATCGAGGCGATCGCGATGCGGTTCCAGCGGCAGATCTGCGAGCACCGCTTCCCGAAGCTGGGTGAGGACGCGATGGGGACGCTGACGATCTCCGGCGGGTTGGCGACATTCCCGTGGGAGGCGTACGACTCGGCATCACTGATCGAGTTGGCGGATCAGCTTGCGATGCGGTCCAAACGAGCCGGGAAGAACGTGATGACGATGGGCCCTGGGGCGGATGGGCTCTGCTCGGGGCTGGATCCGGATGCTGATCCGGAGAAATAAGCCCTGATATTTCCCAAACATATTGCCGAATTCGGTGATCTGAGCGCATCTTGGGGGGAATCAGGGGCCTGAGCGACTTGCCAACGGCGTGGAATTCGGGAAGATATGACAACGCGTCCGTTGGGCGCCGATCGAATGCACTTACTTTGGAGCTACCACCGTGGAAGAGTTTGAGACCCTGAAGCGACTGATCGACGAGGCCGGCGAGGACATCCAGAAGGCTGAGGGTGGCAACAAGGCCGCCGGCACGCGTGTTCGCAAATCCATGCAGGACATCAAGAACACCGCTCAGGATGTGCGGAAGAAGGTTCTGGATCTGCGTTCGGATTCCGCCTGATCCTGCATACGAACGGATGACATCGATCGACACGCCAACCCCGACCAATATCAACCCGCCCCAGGAGCGAGAAACACCGCCTTATGTGTTCCCGCTTGAAGGGGTCGATCTCAACGCGCGGCTTGTCGACCGCGCGGAGATCGGTCGGTGGAATCCCCACCGGGGGAACATGGCGCTGCTCGATGCGATCGTGTGGCATTCGGGTGATCTCATCCACGGGCTCGGGCTCAAGCACGTGTGCGAGGGTGAGTTCTGGGTGGACGGGCATTTCCCGGGTCGCCCTCTGTTCCCGGGTGTGCTGATGGTTGAGGCCGGGGCGCAGCTGGCGAATTACCTGTTCCTGCGCTGGCTGTCTTCGGTGCTGGGTGATTCCAAGAACCCGGTGGAGATGGACAAGGTCGCCGGGTTTACACGGATCGAGGACACGGTCTTCCGCGAGCCGGTGACCGTGGGTGACGACTTGTACCTGCTCTCGCTCGGCGAGAAGGTGAGCAAGCGTCGGTTCGTGAGCAAGGTGCAGGGTGTTGTCGAAGGACGCATTGTCTTCGAGACGCGCATCACCGGCATGCTCTTTTAGAACAACTACTGTTTTTGAATACTTATGACTGCGCTCTACCCACTGCTCTTTGCGCCGATCCTCAAGGGCAAGGTGTGGGGTGGTCGTCGTCTTGGCGCGCTCGGTAAGGCCCTGCCCCCTGATGAACCCATCGGCGAGTCGTGGGAGATCACCGATCTTGATTCCACGAGCCCATCGGGTGGCGGCGGCGATGCGGCGCACTCGGTTGTTCGCAACGGCGCGCTTGAAGGCAAGACGATCCGCGAGGTCATCGGGCTGTGGGGTTCGGAACTGATGGGTACGCTCGATGCGGGCGGCGCCTTCCCGCTGCTGGTGAAGTACCTCGACGCGGCAACGAATCTTTCGGTGCAGGTGCACCCGAGCGCGGCGTATGCCGTGGCGAATCCGGGGGCGGACCTGAAGACCGAGGCGTGGTACGTCGTTGATGCTGAGCCGGGGGCGATGATTTATGCCGGGATACGCGATAGCGTGACGGCTGAGCGGTTCGCGGAGATGGCGCGTGCCGGCGAGGTGGAGTCGGCGATGGTGTCGATCCCGGTTGCGCCCGGGGACTGCTACAACCTCCCCAGTGGGACGGTGCATGCCCTGGGTGGCGGTGTGCTGGTCGCGGAGGTGCAGACCCCCAGCGATACGACGTTCCGGCTCTTCGACTGGGGGCGGACCGGTCGTGAATTGCACGTCGAGCAGGCGATCGAGTGCTCCGAGATCGGGGCGCTGCGGGTCGAGCGGCCTGACAGTCACCCTGATGCGGGCGTTGAGCGGCTGGTGGTGACGGAGTTTTTTACGATCGATCGGCGTGTGGGGCCGGTTGAGGGTGCGGCGCTGGGGCTGCCCTCGGATCGGCCTCGGGTGGTCATGTGCCTGAGGGGCGCTGGGAAGATTGATTCTGCGAGCGGGTCGTTTGATGCGGTTGCGATCGGCGCTGGTGATACGGCGCTGCTGCCTGCGGGGTTGGATCAGCCGGTGTTGTCGCTGGAAGACGGGGCGGTGGCGCTGGATGTGACTGTGGGATCGCTGTCAGGTTGATCCGGTTGCGTACTCGAGGATTGATGCGTGACGAGAGATCGCTACATCGCGCTGGGGTTTGTTGTCTTCGCGATACTGGTATTGATCGCCATCGTTGTGTTCGGCGACAACTACGAAGGGATCGGATGGGCGGCAGCGCTGCTCTCGATCTCGATGGTGTACCTAGTCAGCGGGGAACGGCTGATCGAGTTTTATCGCGAGTTCCGATACGACGAGACCGTAGAACCGGAGTTCCTGGATGACCCGTTCGGCGTTCGCGTCACCTGGAAAATCTTTGCGATCACGATCATGATCGCGACGGTGTTGTTCGTGGTCTGGTGGCTGGTCTTCGACTTCGTAATACTGTGGATGTAGCGTGGCCGTGTCGATCGCGTGGCAAAGATCGCGAAGCGCGATCATTACCACGGCGCCCCACTATTTACTTTCGATAGGCGTTGGCGACCTTGGCGAGGGCCTGGGCGATCATGCTCGCTTGCTCGTTGGTGACATCCGGGTGGATGGGGGCGCAGAAGAGCGTTGTCGCGAGCTCGGCGGAGACCGGGAGGGGCTCGGTGATGAACTCTGCGAAGCAGGGCTGGTCGTGGAGCGGCTTCGGGTAGTGGACCGCTGTTCCCACACCCTCGGCGTTGAGGGCCTTGATGAACGTGTCACGGTCGCAGGTGAAAGCGCTCGGGTCCATGCGGATCGCGTAGAGGTGGTAGGCGTGCTCGTCGCCTTCGATTGTCTGCGGTGCGTTGAGGCCTGCGATGTCGCCGAGAGCACGATCGAGGGTTGCCGCGATCTCGCGGCGGCGGTTGGTCAGGGATTGGATCCGATCAAGCTGGCTGCAGCCGATCGCGCCTTCGATGTCGGACATGCGGTAGTTGCGGCCGATGAACTCGTGGGTGTACTTGCTTGTTTCGCCGTGGCTGCGGAGGAGGCGGACCTGCTTGTCGGTGGCCTCGTCGTTGGTGAGGACCATGCCGCCCTCACCGGTGGTCATGTTCTTGGTGGCGTAGAAGGAGTAGGTGATGGCGTCACCGAAGGCGCCGACGCCTTTGCCGTTGTGGGTCGCGAGGTGGGCTTGTGCGGCGTCGTAGATGACGCGGAGGTTGTGCTTGCTTGCGATCGCCTGGATCGCCTCGATGTCGGCGGGGCAGCCGTAGAGGTGGGTTGCGGCGATCGCTTTGGTCTTGCTCGTGATGCGGCGCTCGGCGTCGGCGGGGTCGAGGTTGTAGGTGTGGGGATCGACGTCGCAGAAGACGGGGGTCGCGCCTCTGGCGACGACCATCGAGGCGGTGGCGACGTAGGTCCACCCCGGGACGAGGACCTCGTCACCGGCGTCGAAGAGGGCTTCGTAGGCGAGCGAGAGGGCGCAGGTGCCGTTGGCGCAGGCGGCGCCGAACCTGGCGTCGCTGATCTCGGCGAAGCGGGTCTCGAACTCGGCGACGTGCTTGCCCTGGGCGAGCATCCCTGACTTGAGGACGCCGGTGGCGGCCTCGATGTCGGCGTCGGTCAGCTTGACGGAGATCATGTTGATCATGGCGTCGCTGACGGGGGAACCGCCGTCGATGGCGAGTTTGGGATCGGCTGCGGTGGTGGATGGCACGGTGGGCACTCCGGCGGTCGGTTTTGTATTGCGGACGGACGTTGGGTGAGTTTAGGACCGCCCAATGGCTTGAGCGCCTTTGGTCAGGGCACGAATCGTTGGGATTGGTTGTCAGAATCACCGGGCGGACCATGACTTGCGGACCCTGCGGACGGTGCGTAACGCGCCGTGGGACTTGATCAACCGGAACAACCGGCGCGACCGGTCCCCCACTTCCCAGAAGACGCCCCCTGAGCGGCTCCGGCGTTGATCGCTGCGTGATCACCGTCGATAGCCCCTTTGCGAATGGAGGCGCAGCAACAATGACAACATCACGACAAACATTTACTCAGGTCAAAGACATCCTACGGAAGATCGATCGCTCGATCACGGACGCGAGGGAGCGTCGGCTCCGCGATGAGGGTTCACTCTCGCCGAGCCCGGATTCTGACGGGTTGCATCGGGCGAGCCCCAGCCACAACAACGGCGGGATCGGGCACCCCTCATCGCCGCTGATCGGCGGCAACGGGGACCGGTTCGGCTCACGCGTGGGCTGATAGAGCCGGTCGGCGGGCTCGGCTTGCCCCGGTCTATCGGCGCGGTACTATTTCCCCTCAGCGAGCGACGATCGCCGCCTGACGCCGATGAATGGCACGCTTTGGGGATTGGTGTAACGGTAGCACGAGTGGTTCTGATCCACTTAGTAAAGGTTCGAATCCTTTATCCCCAGTTTTCATTCTGATGAATGATCCAACACCGCCTTGAGCGGTGTTGTTTTTTTTAGGCGTCGGGCGATTCGAGCCGTACCGCAGACTGATTGCGGATTAAAAAAACAGGACCGGCTGCGATGAAGCAACCGGTCCTGCTTGTATTCAAACTGAACTGACCAATCGATCACGGGTGATCAGGCGGTCAGCAGCGGTCCGTGATCAGGCGTCTTTGCCGTCCCACCAGATCTGGGCCTGCTCGGAGGCGCCTTCTTCGGTGGCCACGTTGATGCCGCGGCCCCACATACGCATCCAGACGTTGGTGCGGTCGTTCCAATCACTGGCGGACTCGGACTCGTTGATCTCATCGACGAAGATGTTGTCAACGGTGGCCGAAGCCTCGCCGGACGAGGCGGCCTGGAAGTCGCTGAAGACGAGGTCCGCGGGGTCGGCCTGGTTGAAGGTGTCGACGTGGACATCGTTGAAGGCGACGTTGCCGGCCCAGCTGCTCTTGGTGCCGAACATCAGGGTGGCGTTGGAGAGCTTGCCCTCGGTGCCTTCGGGGAGTTCCCAGCGATCGTTGCCGGTGGGCGTGGCGAGGAAGTTCTCACCCGAGCCGGCATCGCCGGAGGAGTAGAGAGGGCCACGGTTGGAGATGACCGCGTGCTTGGAGCCGAAGGTATCCCTCCAGATGGCGACGCGCTGCCCGGCGATGGGCATGTGCGCGTAGCTCATGTTGCCGCCGGTGAAAGAGTTGTTGTGGGGCGCATCCTCGAGGTCTTCTTCGGCAACGCCGCGGAAGGTCGGGTCGTAGACGGCCTTGGTGAGGTCTGAGCCGTCCTGTCCGCCGCCACCGGTGAAGGATTCGGCGCCGTTGAAGCCGTAGTGGAAGTCGTCATCCTTCTGGATGTTGGCGTTCCGCTCGGCGGGGCTGATGCAGATCTCGGGGGTGATGTTGCCGGTGAAGATCAACGCGGAGAAGATCGCGCCGGTGCGGTTCTTCATGGAGTCGTTGCCGTCGCCGTAGTCCTCGGTGAAATCAGAGCTGTCCAGGCGGCTGGGCGTGGGGTAGCGGCTTCGGTTGGTGCTCGCGAACGTGGTCAGGCCGGTGACGATCTGGCGGAGGTTCGAGCTGTCAACGAGCTTCTGAGCGTTCTTCCGAGCCCTGCCGATGGCGGGGAGGAGGATGCCGATGAGCAGCGCGATGATCGAGATGACCACCAGCAGTTCGATCAGCGTGAAGCCGGTTCTTTTACTGTTCTTGTTCATTACTGTCTCCTGAGGTTCCTCGGTTGAACGGGCCACGGATAGAGGCTGCCGCTTCGCCGAGACATTGGGGGATACCGTTGGTCGGAACCCTGTGACTCGATCAGATCTTTCAATCAGACTGGTTGATCAATGGGATTCCTGACACCAACTCCAACGTGCGGCCCGGTCTGTTTGGGGAAAGGCATTACCTCTTCCTCAGACCACGATAAAGCCGCACAACACAAGCGATGGCCGATGAAGGCCTGACCGTTGCGACGTCAGGTGGAGCCGAACTTCACGTGGATGGGTATGAAAACCGTGGAGTCGGGATCGACAAGATTGTCGGAGCGATCGATCGGGATGTCGACGCCTGTGTTGTCGATCGGAATCGGGTATCAGGACGGTTTAGTACGTAGACCTGAGCAAAGCCCCTGGGGGCCCGATTATGGTATTTGATTCCGTTCGAATCCTACAGAAGCGCCACTGCGCAGATTGTTCGATTATCCTACCGAATCAGGTACGGCTGTCAAGGTGAAACGGATCCCCTTCTCATGCTGGATCGGTTCCTGTTTTCTTCAAAAACACTGATTGGAGCGCCGAATGGCCGATTTTGAATCTCACTTGTCCTCGTTGGGACTGTCGCTGCCATCTGTCCCTACGCCGGTGGCTTCGTATGTCCCGTCTGCCCGGGTGGGCAACCTGGTCTTTGTCAGTGGGCAGATCCCGATCCGGGACGGGCAGCTGCTGGCGACCGGTTCGATTCCGGAGCAGGTGAGCGTCGAGGAAGCGCAGGGGCTGGCGCGGCAGTGTGTTCTCAACGGTCTGGCGGTTCTGGCGAAGGAGGTCGGATCGATCGATCGGCTCAAGCGGGTGGTTCGGGTGGGGTGCTTTGTTTCCTGCTCACCCGGGTTTGGGGATCAGCCCAAGGTCGCCAACGGGGCGAGTGACCTGCTCTGCGAGATCTTCGGGGAGGCGGGCCAGCATGCGCGGGCGGCGATTGGTTCGGTGGCGCTGCCGTTGAACGTCCCGGTGGAGATCGAGTTCCTGTTCGAGGTGGAATGAGGGGGCGACGCGATCGGCGCCGGGGTCGTGCTCAGGAGAAGAGGATGAAGAGCACGACGATGTTGAGCACCGCGCTGATCACAAAGAGCGTGACGATGACCTGCACGATGGGGTGGCTGTAGACGCTCGGCGTGAGGCTCTTATCTTCGGGGACTTCACCGACCATCGATTCTTCGGCGGCTGCGAGCGTCTGCATCTCGACTGCGGAGGCGTCGTGCCTTGCGATGACGAGCGGCTCGCCTCTGCGGAGCGCCTGGAGATCGGTCAGCAGGTCGCGGCAGTTCTGGTACCGGTCTTTGACGTTTTTGGCCATCATCATCTCGATGATCTGGCTGAAGCCTGCGGAGAGTTTGGGGTTGACGTGGTCGGGCGGCGCCAGGGGCGTCTTCAGATGCTTGTGCATCACGTCCGATGGGCTCTTGCCTTCGAAGGGCACGTTGCCGGTGACCATGTGGTAGAGGGTGGCGCCGAGCGAATAGATATCCGCGGCGGGTGAGATGTCCATCTCGCCCCTGATCTGTTCGGGGCTGATGTAGTAGGGCGTGCCGTAGGCCTTGCCGGCCTCGTTCTCTGCGGCTTCCTTGTCGCTCATCTCTCTCGCGAGGCCCATATCGGCGAGTTTCACCACGGATTCCTTGGTGAACATGATGTTCTTGGGCTTCACGTCGCGGTGGATCAGGCCGCGTTCGTGGGCGTGCTTGAGGGCTTCTGCGATCTGGATGGTGATGTCGATCGCGTCGGCTTCGGGGAAGCGGCGGTGCTTGACGATCTGGT
>JAJDDA010000096.1 GCA_029260535.1 Phycisphaerales bacterium
GATCTGCTCTCGCCGGTTTGTGGCGCCATGGACCAGACCACCACGACAACGCTGAACTGGGATGATTCCGGCAGAGTCGACACCTACGAAGTCACCATCGCCACCGATGCTGGTCTTTCCAATGTCATCCACTCCCAGACCGGGCTGATCGATTCCGAATACAGCATCCCCGGCGGTGTGCTCGATCCGTGCGATTCTTACTTCTGGTCCGTTTCAGCGGTCAACGGCGAAGGCGCCGTCGTCGCGAACAACGCCGTCTGCGCGTTCGACACCGGGCTCACCGGTGACATCAACAGTGACGGCATCGTCGATACCGCCGATCTCGGCGCCCTCATCGGCTCCTTCGGTGGCCCCGGCCCCTTCGCCGATATCAACGGTGACGGCATCGTCGACACCGCCGACCTCGGCGCCCTCATCGGAAACTTCCTCCAGACCTGCAACTAAGCAAGCCTGCATCGGATTGCATGACAGATACAAACGCCGGGCTCATCCACGAGCCCGGCGTTTTTTCTTTTCCGATTCAACAACACATCACACCCCGAGCGGATCAACCCTTGGCGTCGTATCCCCCGCTTCGCGCAGCATCCGCTCGATTGCCCGCCAGTCTGCTCTTGCATCATCCGATGCGGACATCAGGGACCGCATCAATTGCGACCGCCGAGGCATCGCGCCGATCCCCGCGAGTTCCTTGCACATCGCGAGCAGCATCCGCCGGCGCGATTGCTCACCCCCGCGCCGCCGCTTGATCGCAACCGTGTCCACGATCCCGATCGCACCCGTCGCCAGAACGATCAGGTTCGACGCCTTGTGATCACGGTTGAATAGGCTCGCCTCGCAGAGCGTCCGCACCAAGGCGCCGGCGCACCGAGCTAAATCTGTATCCGCCGCGAACGACCGCTCGCCCCGCGCCAGCTCGTGCGCCAATGATTCGCCTTCGAGCGCACGCAAGACAAACCAGTGCGCCCTGACGCCGGACCTTGTCAGAATATTCAGCTGCGCAACAGGCTCGCTCGTCGCCACCCCGATCCTGAGCAGCCGCGCCGCGCCGATCGTTTGCTTGATCGCGTGCCGATCCGAGATCAACCCGAACCTCGACCCGATCCTGCCCTTGATCACGAGCCCAACATCTTCCGATGCCGTTCGCAGCGAGCCAAGCCACACCCACGATAAGCCGTCCCGCTTGACGAACCGTGAATCAGCCGACCACCGATCCCCCGATCGGATCGCATCAACGATTTCTTGGATTGCTTGCCGATCCGACGACCCGCTGAGCGGCGACCGGGTCACCCGGGCGCTCGCAACGTCTTCCAGGCGGCCCTGCTGTTGATCGGTTGGCGTATCCGCTCGCATAGCCCGATCGTACACCCGCCACCGGCGCCGTATTGACACGAAGGCCCCACCACTCAACCATCCACCCGATGACCCACGCCCAAAGCGAACCCGCGGACACCCCAATGGCCAAACTCCCCCTGTCCGTCGCGATCGTCTGCAAGAACAACGAAGCCACGATCGGCCGCACCCTCGAATCCGTCGCAGGGATCGCAACACAGATCATCGCCGTCGATTCAGGCTCAACCGACAAAACCATCGAGATCCTCGATTCGCACAACGCGACGGTTATCAAAAGCGACTGGCTCGGTCACATCAAAACCAAGCAGAAGGCCCTCGAGCTCTGCACCGAGCCGTGGATCCTCTGTCTCGATTCCGACGAGTCCATCGAGCCGCCGCTGCGCGACTCCATCATCGAAGCGATCAACGCCAACGACATCGCGATCAACGGCTACGACATCAACCGAAAAATCTGGTGGAACGGCGTCTGGCTCAACCACACCTGGCAACCGGAATGGCGCCTCCGCCTCGTCCGCAATGGAAAGGCGCACTGGGGAGGCTACGACCCGCACGACTCGCTCAAGCTCTCCAGAGAAGCCGATCGCGCCGGACGGATCAAGGGCGACATGCGCCACGAATCATTCGCGACGATCACGCAGCACCTCGAAGGCCAGATCCGACTCTCGCACCGCGCCGCAGAAAGCTACCTCGCGATGGGCCGAACCGGAGGCCCCTTCTCGCTGATCTTCTCCCCCATGAGCGCCATGCTCAAACAACTCATCTTCAAGCAGGCCTTCCGCGACGGCTGGAGAGGCTGGGCCTGCGCCGCCTCCACCGCCTGCGCCACCATGATGAAGCACATCATCCTGCTCGAACTCGCGCACAACAAGAAACGCGACGGCAACAAATGACCCCCGCGCTCTCGTGGACCATCGCGATCGCAATCGCCTACCTGCTCGGGTCCATCCCCGTCGGGCTGCTCATGGCGCACAGCAAAGGCGTCAACCTCCGCGCGATCGGCTCCGGAAATATCGGCGCCACCAACACCATGCGAGCGCTCGGCAAACCCCTCGGCATCACCTGCTTCATCCTCGACGTCGCCAAGGGCGCCATCCCCACACTCCTCGCATCGCTCCTGCTCATCACCCACCCCATGACAACCCCCGACGCCTGGCGCTGGCTCGCCGTCGCGTGCGCCGCGGTCGCGGGGCACATGTTCCCCGTCTGGATCCGGTTCAAAGGCGGCAAGGGCGTCGCTACCGGTCTCGGCGCCCTGCTCGGCATGTGGCCGGTCCTCACCCTCCCCGCGCTCGCCGCCGCGATCATCTGGGTCATCGCGCTCAAAGCCACGCGTTACGTCGGGATCAGCTCTTGCATCGCAGCACTCACGATCCCACCGATCACCTGGACCACCATCACGCTCGGCAACACCGGCGCCCTGCCCCTCTGGGAAGGCGCCGCACCGCTGACGCCCTTCCTCGCCGCCACAGCCCTGCTCGCCGCGTTCGTCGTCTTCAAGCACCGCAGCAACATCCGTCAAACCCTCGCCGGGACCGAGCGCCGCGTCGGGGCGCCAAAGCAGCCGTCCGAGAACACGGAGTAACACCCTGCGCGACCGGTAACCGGTCGCCGCACCAAGAACAACAATGTTGACGTGAACCCCAGTGCCAGATCCGCCGATGCGCTTGAGCGCACACCGGAGGATCTCACCAATGCCCAAATTCAAGCTCGCCGGCACCGACAAGCAGAAGAACAAGCCCAAGGACGACGCCCCCAGGACGCTCCACTTCCCCGACTACACCCCATGGGGCGAGCACCGAGACGCCGCAGATCTCCCCGCGGATATCCTCGAATCCATCGAGGGCCAGATCGACCGCGCCCAGGACGCGCTCGACCAACTCGCAGACGACGCCGACGTCCTCTTCCGAATCGATAGCAACGACAACGACGACGACTCCCCCGCCGCGGCGTAACACCGCACCCCGCTTGCGACATTGTTCGATCCAGAGTGCAATGCAACCATGGATCCGCAGACCAGGCGCCTGACAACGAGCGATCGCAACGCCGCATCCGCGGCGCTCAGCGCCATCCATGCAACCGCATCCAGCGCGGCCTGCCTCGTCGGCTTCGACGGGTTTGTCGATTCAATCATCGACGCCGTCGCAACCCGATCCGCCCCAGGCCCCGATGGCTACACGCCGATGCGCAGCCTCCGCGACTTCGCCGACCGTGCCCAAGCAGCAGCGGGACACTCCGCCAACATCGAACTCGTCGTCAAGCAAACCCGCATCGGCGGCAACGGCCCGATCCTCGCCGCCGCCCTCGCGCAGCTCGGCGCAACGGTCCACGCGATCGCGGCAACCGATCACCCGCTCTTCGACCCGCTCGAAAACGCCTGCGCATCAACCGTTCAACTCGGCAAGCCCGGCGCGACCGACTGCATCGAGTTCCCCGACGGCAAGCTCATGCTCGGTAAACCCGCCGCCATGGACGCCATCACCTGGGACCACATCAAATCGTCCGCTGGCGGGATCGATCAACTGATCGCCCAATGCAACGAATCAGCAATCGTCGCCCCGCTCGGCTGGACCATGATCCCCGCGATGAACGACATCTGGGCAGGCCTCGCGACCGAAATCCTCCCCAACCTCGATCAACCACGCAGCCGAACGGTGTTCATCGATTTCTCAGACCCCGCCAAGCGCACCAACGACGACCTCGATACAGCGATCAAGCTCCTCCGGCACATCAACACGATCACCCCCGTCACGCTCGGCCTGAATCTCGCAGAAGCCAAACAGATCGCATCCCGCATCGGAGCGTCGCTACCAGACACGCCAGACCAGACCAACCCCGATTCGATCGCATCGATCGCGCGGGCAATCCAATCCGCATCTGCGCTCACCCGCATCGCGGTCCACAGCCACCACGCCGCGGCCATCGCGCAGAATTCT